>CAIPAY010000127.1 GCA_903863195.1 uncultured Holophagaceae bacterium | reverse complement strand
TCTACGCCAGCGTGGTCAAGCACCTGATCGGGATCGCCCGGACCGGCTGCGCGATCATCGTTGGTCGCGGCGGCGCCGTGGCCTGCCAGGGGCTGACGAACTGCTTCCACTTCCGCCTGGTGGGCAGCTTCGCCTTCCGGGTGGCCATGGTCGCCCGGCGCCGGGGTCTGCCCCAGGCCGAGGCGGAGGAGCTGGTGCGGAACCAGTCGCGGCTCCGGGAGAAGTTCATCAGCGATCACCTCCACCAGGACATCACGCAGCCCCGGTGGTACGACGCCGTCTTCAACAACGAGCGCCAGGACGTGGAGGCCATCGCCCAGGCCTGTCTGCTGCTGGTGGTGGCCCGGTGGCCCGAGAAGCGGTTCTTCCGCTCAGCGAAGGTCTAGCCCTTCTGGATGAAGGGCCGGAACAGCTCGCTGGGCAGCGGGATGAAGCTGGTGGTGTTGTGCTCGCTGGAGATCTCCACCATGGTCTGCAGGAAGCGCAGCTGCAGGGCGATGGGCTGCTCGGCGATCATGGCCGCGGCCTCGACCATCTTGGCCGCGGCCTGGAACTCGCCCTCGGCGTTGACGATCTTGGCCCGGCGCTCGCGTTCGGCCTCGGCCTGCTTGGCCATGGCACGCTTCATCGAGTCCGGCAGCACCACATCGCGGACTTCCACGGAGGTCACCTTGATGCCCCAGGGCTCGGTCTGGCGGTCGATGATCTCCTGCAGCTTCAGGTTGATGGTCTCCCGGTGGGACAGCAGCTCGTCCAGCTCGGACTGCCCCAGCACGCTCCGCAGCGTGGTCTGGGCGATCATGGAGGAGGCCTTGAGGAAGTTCTCGACCTTCACCACCGCGGCCTGGGGGTCCACCACGCGGAAATAGAGAACCGCATCCACCGTGGCGGGGACGTTGTCGCGGGTCATGACCTCCTGCCTGGGCACGTCGATGGTGATCACGCGCAGGTCCATCCTCACCATGCGGTCGATGAAGGGGATCAGGAAGATCAGGCCGGGGCCCCTGGCGCCCTTGAGCTTGCCCCAGCGGAAGATCACGCCCCGCTCGTACTCGCGGAGGATGCGCGCCATCTGGGGCAGCAGGAACAGGGCCATGGCCAGGAGAATGATGAACCAGGGGCCGAGATGAAGCATGAGCTCGTTCATGGCGTTTCCTCCTCAGGGCCCGGGCTGGGCTGCACCTTCAGGGTCAGGCCTTCCCTCTCGACGACCACCACCAGCTGCCCGGCCTGGATGGGGCTGGCGCTCACGGCGTTCCAGTACTCGCCCTCGAGAAACACCCGGCCCCCGCTGCCGGCGTCGATGGCCTCGAGGGCGGGGACCCGCCGGCCCAGCAGGGTCTCGGCGCCGGCCCGGGAGGGTAGCCGCTGGGCCCGGATGCCCGCCCCGGCCACGAAGATGAAGAACAGGGCCGTCACCACCGTGGCGGGCAGGACCCAGAGCAGCGACAGCCGCAGGAAGGGGTCGGTGCGGTCGAAGAGCATGAGGGTGCCGAGGAAGAACGCGACAATGCCGCCGGTGGTGAGCACGCCGTGGGTCGGTGCGAAGGCGTCGAAGATGAAGAGCGCGATGGCTACGCCGACGAGCGCCAGTCCCGTCACGTTCATGGGCAGCACCGAGGCCAGGTAGAGCAGCACCAGCAGGGCGATCACGCCCGCCACCCCGGGCAGGATGGCGCCGGGGCTGGTCATCTCGCCGATGACGCCATACATCACGATGAGCATCAGGATGAGCATCACCTGGGGATGCGCGATCATCTGGAAGGCCTGCTCGCGGGCCGTCATGGGGATGACCGTCACGGTCGCCCCGGCGGTGGCCAGCCTCCGGCCGCCGACCTCCCGGCCGTCGAGCTTCCGGAGCAGGTCCTCCCGGTCCTCGGCGAGGAGGTCCACCACGTTCAGCTCGAGGGCCTTGTCGGCGGTGATGGCGGCGCTGTCCCGGACGGAGGCCCGCGCCCACTCCAGGTTCCGGTGGCGCTTGGCGGCGATGGCCTCGATGTAGCTGGAGGCGAAGTTCTCCAGCTTCTGCTTCATGGTCTCATCCGGCTTCTCCCCGCCGCTGCCGAGGGCGACGGGATGGGCCGCGCCGATGCTGGTGGAGGGCGCCATGGCCGCCACATCGGCGGCCAGAGTGATGAAGCAGCCCGCGCTGCCCGCCCAGGCGCCCTGGGGCGCGACGTAGACCACGATGGGCACGGGCGAGCGGAGGAAGCTCTGGATGATCTCCTTGGTGGAATCCAGCAGGCCGCCCGGCGTGTCGAGCTCGATGATCAGGCACTGCGCGCTCTGACCCGCAGCCTCCCCGATGGCCCGGGCCAGGTAGCTGGCGGAGGCGGGGCCGATGGTGCCCTGGAGCCGGGCCAGGCAGACCCTGGAACCAGGAGCGGGACCACCCCAGGCTGCCAGGAGGCACAGGGCCAGGAGGATGAAGCGGAGGAACCACCGGATCGGAGCCACCGCGGGTGCGGTGTGACTGACGCCTTCGCACCCAGTCCGCATGGGGACCTCGCGGGGACAGCTTCAACACTTCAAGGTACTCCTGCCCCGGCTTCAGTCCAGGGCCTCCAGCGGCTTCACGACTGGCGATTGGACTCGGGCCGACGGCGTTCAATCAGGGGTGGGGGTCG
This sequence comes from uncultured Holophagaceae bacterium, assembly GCA_903863195.1. Classification (GTDB taxonomy): domain Bacteria; phylum Acidobacteriota; class Holophagae; order Holophagales; family Holophagaceae; genus Geothrix. Next base: position 13,074 of record CAIPAY010000127.1, on the reverse strand, counting down.
CACCGAACTCGGGCTCTTCCGGCGCGTCGGCTCCAGGATCATCACGGCACCGGGCCGCTCCCTGCCCTCGTCGCGGCCGGGCTCCAGGCCCATAGGCCCGCTGCAGATGGTCTCTTCCGCGTCGAGGAGGCCCGGGATCAGAGCCAGGAGGGCTTCCGCCGAGGCTCCGTGGGCAAGCCACTGGCTGGGGTTCTGGTCCCGCTTGCTGCGGAACACATGGGTGGTGCCGCCATGCAGGGTCCGGGGACAGCAGAGGTCTGGCGCCAGGAAGTGGAGGGCTGCCGGTACCCTTAGCAGAGCCCGCAGCCGCGCCTCCGCTCCTGGAGGCCCTTCGCTGGTGGTGCCGAGCCAGACGTTGGGTGGCGGGTAGCCGTCCTGCCAGTTCTGGAGCCACTGGATGAACGGCTGGCCGGCACCCCCCGGGGTGGCGAACTGCTCGATCCGGGCCTGGTCCAGCACCGTCTGCAGCATGCTCCTGATCACCTCCGGCCTCCGGGTGAGGAGCATCCAGGAGAGATGGGGCGTCTCCCGCATGGTGTCGAGGGCGATGCGGCGGGCCCAGTCCAGCTCCCAGGCATCCTCCCAGAACTCGTTGAGCGAGTTCGTGAAGATGCGGATGCTGGAGCCCTCCGCGATGCCCTGGTGCTCGAGGCAGAGGGCTTCGTAGCGCGCGGTGCCGAGCCGGAGCTGGTGCAGGGGGGGCGTGGCCCAGGAGGGCAGGGGCTCCTCACCGGCAGCGGGTTCTGGGTAGCCACCCGTCGCCGCCCCACAAGCCTCCGCCAGACTGGGTCGGCTGCGCCAGAACTCGATCGAGCAGCCCTGCTGCTGCGAAGCGGGGCCGTCAGGCATGGTGACCCCGGGGGACCGCTCGGGCCGACTCTTCCGGGCCAGACAGCCGCGTGCCGGTGCGGTAGGCCGGCGCGGGCCTGCCAGGGAAGCGAGAGGGGCTGTAGCGCCAGAGGTCATTACCCTGGGACCGGCCCCCTTCCGCTCCGTCCCCGCCCCACCGCTCAGGCGCGAGCGGGAACAGGCAGGACAGGTGGTGGGCCTGCTCCGCCGAGGAGAAGGCCAGCACCTGAGCGGCAGTCGGGGCGATTCGGCGGATCCGGTAGCCCGCGTTGACCGCGTCATCCACCAGGGCCGGAAACGCCAGGGCCACGAAGGGGGCCTGGGCGCTGAACAGGCCTGCCAGCTCCCGGCGGAAGCGGAAGAGGGGACCTTCCATCTGGAACTGCTGGATGAGGCAGCGGGAGGTCTGGTCCACCCCGATCCAGGGCTCCTGGATGACGGCCCAGAGCGCTTGCTCAAGCTGCAGCCGACCCGCCGCGTCGGTCTCGATGCCCTCGGCCAGGCACCACTCCTCAGTGGCTCGGCCGGGCAGGAGCTCCTGGCGGGCGTTCGCCTTGGTCGCTGAGGTCAGATCCCGGAGCACATACAGGATGGGTGAGCTGCTCATCTGCTACCTCACTGTCGCCGTGTTGGGGCGGGAAGTAAAAAGTAGTCGATGAAAGCGAGAGGGACCATTCCCAGAAAGGGGTACTGGAACTCATCAGAAATGCGTAGGCATTGATGCCATGCGGATCAGTTCGAGGCCAGCCCCTCGCCGGGTACGAGGGGGATCTCCAGGGAGACCACCCAGCCGCTTCCGGGCTTCCGGTGGACCCGGAAGGCCCCGCCCAGCTGCAGGGTGCGCTCGCGGATGCTCCGGAGGCCGAAGCCCTTGGCTGTCTCGAGGACCTGCTCCGGGGCCTCGGTGCCGCAGCCTTCGTCGGTGGCTTCGATCAACAGCCGTCGATCCTGGAGGCGTGTGGTCAGGCGGACCCGCTTCCCGCCCGAGTGCTTCGCGGCGTTGATCAGCAGCTCCCGGGCGGCCCGGAAGAGGAAGGTGGCGAGGGCCGGGCTGAGAGGCTTGGCCATGCCATCATCCTGGACTTCCACCTCGAGCTCGAACGTGTCCTCCAGCTCATCCCTGAGCCAGTGCAGGGCCGCGGCCAGGCCGAGGGTCTCCAGTACCGGCGGGCTCAGCTGGGAGGTGAGGGACCGCACGCTTCGGCTCGCCTCCACCAGGGTGGTCCTCATCTGGGTGATCAGGGCCTTGCGCTCGGCGGCCGTCCGGGCCCCGGCCAGCAGGTCGAGCTGGTGGGTGGTGACATGGAGCAGCTGCCCCAGGTCGTCGTGCAGGTCATGGGCGATGACCCGCCGCTCACGCTCCTCGGCCAGGGTCGTCTCCGCCGCGAGGCGCCGCACCTGCCGGGTGCGCTCGATCACCTGGCGCTCCAGCTCATCTTGGATGGCCTGCCGTTTCCGCTCGACTTCCTTGCCCAGGGTGTTGTCCACCACCGTGGAGAAGGTGTGGAGGAACTTACCCTCCGTGTCCAGCTTGGCGTCGGCGTTGACCAGGGCCGGGAACTCCGTGCCGTCCTTGCGCCGGAAGTCAGCCTCCACGGACCGGAGACGACCAGTCCGGAGGAACTCGGGATAGACCCTCTGGAACGTGGGCCAGCTCGCCTCCGCGAGCAGCTCGCGGATGTTCATGCGGCCGACCACCTCCTCCCGGGTGTAGCCCAGCATCCGCAGCTCGGTGTCGTTCATGGCGAGCACGTTGCCCTCGCGGTCCAGGCAGTCGTAGCCGCAGGGAGCGTGGTTCCAGAGCTCGGCGTATTCCGCGGTGCGTTGCTCCAGCTCCCGCGTGCGCTCGCGAACGAGCTGCCGCAGCTGGACCTGGTGATCTTCCTGGAGCCTGCGGGCCTCGTGGCTCTCGGTGATGTCGCTGAAGGCGATCAGGCGCTCCTCGTTGGCGCCCGGGACGACTTCCTCCAGGCGGATCCAGGCCGCGGCCCCGTCGGCAGGCAGGAGGGCCAGCTCACAGGGGCTGGTAGCGCCTCCGGAGGCCGGTTCGGCCATTTGCTCCAGGAAGCGGCGGCGGCTCGGGGCGTCCAGCAGCCGCGCAAACGAGCGACCGGGCAGCCGGCCGCGGTAGACGCCCAGGAGGGAGCCGGCCATGAGGTTGGCCCGGCGGATGAGGCCGCCCGCATCCAGCGTGAGGAAGCCGATGGGCGCAAAGTCGTAGAGGTTCGTGTATTCCGTGAGGGTGGTGAGCAGCTCTTCGCGCGTCTCGATCAGCTCGTCGTTCTGCAGCTCCAGCTCGATCTGGTGGACCTGCAGCTCATTGAGCAGGCGCAGGGCTGACAGCTCTCCCAGTGTCCCCAGGGGCCGCTGCTGCGTGGTCAGCAGCGCCTCGGCCTTCTTCCTGCAGAGCTTCGGGCGCCAGGGCTTGCGTGCGGGTGAGGCCATCCGCGACTCTCCAGGGACACGGGTTGATAGCTGGACGGGAAGGGCAGGCTGGGACGGCTCCGAACAGCATAGGCCTGAACCCGCCGGCAGGGGCTCAGCTTCTCAATCGGACAGCGAGGTATTGTGATCTCGACGACCCGCAGCCCTGAGCCCGTGGCGGGTCAGATGGACGCCAGTCCTTCGCGGATCGCATAGCGGGTCAGCTCGGCGGTGGTGTGGAGGTCGAGCTTAGTCTTGATCTTCCGGCGGTAGACCTCCACGGTGGCGGCGGAGATGCCCAGCTCCTCGGCGATCTGGAGCGAGCGCTGGCCCTCGGCCAGGAGCCTCAGCACCTGCTGCTCCCGGTGGGTGAGGACGGTCACGGGCGGGCTGGTCGGGGCGCCGGCCGGAGCCTTGCCCAGCATCGCCTGGGTGGACTCGGCGCACAGGTAGTTCCGCCCGCCCACCACGGCCCGGATGCCCCGGATGAGGTCCTCCGAGCCGGCAGACTTCACGATGTAGCCTTTCGCGCCGGTCTTGAGCATCTCCTCGATGAACACCTTGTCCGCATAGCCGGTGAGGGCGAGGATGTGCAGCGCGGGGTAGAGACGGCGGAGCTTGCCCGCCACCTCGATGCCGTTGGAGTCCGGCAGGGCGATGTCGAGCAGGAGCACCTCGGGCCGCACCCGTTCCACCATGGCCAGGGTCTCCCGTCCGTTGCTGGCCTCACCGACGATCTCCAGGTCGGGCTCGGTGGCCAGCGCCATCCGGAGCGACTCCCGGAACAGGCGGTGGTCGTCGGCCAGAGCCAGGCGGATGGTCATGGCGCCTCCTTGGCTGGTTCGGGCGCCAGGGGCATGCCCAGGGTGATGGTCCAGCCGGCCCCGGGGCTCCGACGGGCGCTCAGCTCCCCCCCCATCTGCAGGAGGCGCTCCCGGATGCTCCGGAGGCCGAAGCCCTGGGTGCGCTTCAGGACCAGGTCCAGGTCCTCGACGCCCGGGCCCCTGTCCTCCACCTGGATGACCAGCTGCTGCCCGGTGAGGACGGTGCTGAGCACGGCGGCGTGGCCTCCCGAGTGCTTGGCCACGTTGATCAGCAGCTCCCGCGCGGCCCGGAACAGGAAGGTAGAGAGGGTGGGACTCAGCGGCTTGGGGGAGCCGTCGTCCCGGATCTCCACCTTGAGGCCATAGGTCTGCTCCATCTCCTCGGCGAGCCAGAGCAGCGCGCTGACCAGGCCGAGGGTCTCCAGCACGGGCGGGCTCAGCTGCGAAGTGAGCGAGCGCACGCTGCGGCTGGCCTTGGCCAGCGTGGCCTTCATCTGGGCCGCCAGGGGCTCACGCTCGGCGGAGGTCCTGGCCGCCACCAGCAGGTCGAGCTGATGGGAGGTCACATGCAGCAGCTGCCCCAGGTCGTCATGGAGGTCATGGGCAATGGCCTGACGCTCCCGCTCTTCCGCAACCGTGGCCTCCACCGCCAGGCGCCGCACCAGTCGGGTGCGCTCGAGAACCTGGCGCTCCAGCTCCTCGTGGGAGGCCTGCCGCTTCTGTTCGGCCTCCTGCCGGAGGGTGTTGTCCACCACCGTGGAGAGGCTGCAGAGGAATCTCCCGCTGGCGTCCCGCTTGGCATCAGCACTGACGAGGGCCGGAAACACAGAGCCGTCCCGGCGCCGGAAGTTGATCTCGACGTCGCGACAGAGGCCGACCTCCAGGAAGGTGGGGAAGCGCACGCTGAACCGGTCCTGGGACGTGGCGTCAATCAGGTTCCGGATGTTCATTCGCCCGACGACCTCCTCCCGGGTGTAGCCCACCATCCTGAGCATCGTGTCATTCATCGCGAGGATCCTGCCCTGGGCATCCAGGGAGTGGTAGCCGCAGGGCGCGCGGTTGTAGAGGTCCGCATACTCGGCGTTGCGGACTTCCAGGTCCCGGGTGCGCTCGGAGACAAGCTGCTCCAGCCGCTCCTGGTGGTTGAGGAGGAGGGCATGGGCCTCCCGGGTCTCGCTGATGTCGATCAGGGCCACCTGGCCTTCCTGGCCCCCGGCGGGGAAGGCGGCCTCCATGCGGATCCAGGGGGCGGCGCCGCTGCCATCAGCCAGGACCAGCTCGCAGTTGCTGGGTCCCTTGCCGCTGAACTGCGCGGCCAGGAACTCCGAGAACGCCCTGCGGCTGTCGGGGGCCAGCAGCCGGGGCAGGGAGCGGCCCTGCAGGCGGTCACGGTCCACTCCCAGGAGTGAGGCGGCCATGAGGTTGGCCCGCCGGATGATGCCGTCCGCATCCAGAGTGAGGTAGCCGACCGGAGCGAAGTTGTAGAGGTCGGTGAACTCCGTGAGGAGCGTCGCCAGCCTCTCCCGGGTCTCAAGCAGCTCGGTGTTCTGCATCTCCAGCTCAATCTGGTGGACCTGCAGCTCGTGGAGCAGTCGCAGGGCCTGACTCTCCCCTACAGGGTCCTCGTCCCGCGCCTGGGTGGTCAGCAACTCTTCGGCTCGTTGCCTGACGCGGGCCGAGTCCCTAGGGCGTTGCGCTATCGAGGACATTGGCAGACCTTCCAGGGGCGTGGGACAGCTTCGGGTGGGAATCCAAAATGCTTTGACAAGCAACAGGATAGTCAGAAAAACGAATGAAATAAGGGGCCGATCAGAATAAATTACGACCACATAGGCTATTGACTGTTTTTACCTATTTTGACAAGCGGGCTCTTCCCCTTGGCCGTTGGCGCCGCCGGGTTGGCGGGCCACGACCTTGGATTGGTCGAGGATTCCCGCTCGGTCCTGGCTCGGACTAGGGGCAGTGTTTGGGTGGCAGGCTGAGCTGGGAAACGTATGTTTTGAATGCGCATGAAAAACTCATGCAAGAAAAGAAAATCAAATGGGAAAAATAGTTATATGCGTCCTCGGAACCCGTCCCGAGGTGATCAAGATGGCGCCGGTGGTACAGGCCCTCGAGGTGGCGGGGTTCCGACCGTGGATCCTGGCCACGGCCCAGCACCGCGGACTGCTCGACCAGATGATGGCGACCTTCCACTTGCGCTCCCACTGGGACCTGGATGCCATGCGGCCCGGACAGTCCCTCGCGGAGCTCACGGGTCGCCTGGTCCCCACACTCGCCCAGACCATCCAGTCCTCGGGCGCCAGCGCCGTGCTGGCCCAGGGCGACACGACGACGGTCTTCTGCGCGGCGCTGGCATCGTTCTACCTGGGGCTGCCCTTTGGTCATGTGGAGGCGGGACTCCGGAGCGGCGATCTGGCGGCCCCCTTCCCCGAGGAGGGCATGCGCCGCCTCACCTCGCCCCTGGCCCGCTGGCACTTCGCGCCGACGGAGACCTCGCGTCAGGCCCTGCGGAGTGAAGGGGTCTTGGACACGGCCATCCATGTGGTTGGCAACACGGTGATCGATGCGCTCCTGCAGATGGTCAGCCGCCCGGACCTCAAGCTGCCCGGGGCCGTGCGCCCCCTGCAGCCGGGCCAGCGGCGGGTGCTGGTCACGCTGCACCGCCGCGAGAACTTCGGTGCGCCGCTGGGCCGCATCCTGGTGGCCCTCCGGCGCTTCGCCCTGCGTCACCCCGAGGCGCGCCTGGTCTATCCGGTCCATCCGAATCCCAACGTGGAGGGTCCCGCCCGGGCGCACCTGCACGATCTGGCCAACATCGAACTCACGGAGCCGCTGGACTACCCGGGCCTGGTCTCGGTGATGCGCGAGTCGCATCTGGTCTTCACGGACAGCGGCGGCATCCAGGAAGAAGCCCCGGCTCTGGGCCGACCCGTGCTGGTGTTCCGGGACGTGACCGAGCGCCCCGAGGCTGTGGAGGCGGGAGGGGTGCGGCTGGTGGGGAGTGACCCGGACCTCTTTGCCTCTGAGGCCGAGCGCCTCTGGACCGACGAGGCGGCCTACGCCGAGATGGCCCGGCCCCGGTTCCCCTACGGGGATGGGCACAGCGCTCAGCGGATCGCCGACGTGCTACGCCATGGCCTTGCCTAGAACCAGGCGGTGAGGGTGATGAAGAGCCCGCTGCCGCGGCTGGCTTGGTTCAGTCGGACCCGACCCTGGAGGGTCAGGTCGAGCCAGCTGGCCGGAGCCTGATGGCGGTCTTCCCGGAACCAGTGCCGGAGGGAGAGGCCCGCGCCGAGGCCTGCGGCGGTGCAGTCCATCGGCAGCCTGTTGTCGTAGTCTGCGGCCAGCACCAGGTGCGGACTGACCATGCTGCTTCCACCGGCCACCGGAACCCGCCAGGCGTGACCCGCGCGCAGCTCCAGCTGGTGGACGTAGTGGCCGGTCTTCGCGAAGGAGTCGCCTTCGGTGTAGAAGCTCCAGTAGTTCCAGTCCTCCTGCCAAGGCCGAAGGTCGAGCCCCGCCTCCCGCGAGTAGGCGGCGCGGAACAGCCAGTCATCGATGGCGAGGCGGCCGCCCTGGAACAGCTTCTGCACGGCGAAGACCAGGTTCTGAGAAGCCAGCGGCTTGATCCGGAACCCCGCCCCGCCCTGGACCGTGGGGCCGCCGGCGGTGCCCTCGTGGCCATTGTGCAGGTTCTCGAAGGCCTGCACATAGAACTGCACTGAGCGCCCATTCTGGGCCAGGGCTTCCGGCTGCCAGTAGGCCTCGAGGCCCTGCTGCAGGATCCTCTGCTCGGAGACGACCCCCGGGAACAGGCCGCCTTGACGGTAGGCCGTGCCGGCGAGCACACCCCAAGTCCGGCGGAGGGCCTCTATCTCGCGGCGGAGGCCGAACTCCTGGGCGGCATCCGTCCGGCCGGATGTTGCGCTGCCCTCGGCATCGAGGCTGCGGGCGAAGCAGCGCGCCGCTTCGGCGTTGTGTCCCAGCCGCTTGGCGGCATAGGCCGCGTCCTGCCAGGCGCTTGGCGGGCTCTGGCCATCCAGGGCGGCTGAGAACTGCGCCAGGGCGGCGCCGTCCTCATGCCGCGCCAGGTGGGTATAGGCCCGGGTGAGCCGCGCCTGGCGTCGCACCTCCGCGGGCACCTCGGGAGCTTCGGCCAGGCGGGTCGCGAGGGCCATGGCCTCGTCGGTCCGGCCCTCGCGCTGCCGCAGGAAGACCTCGAAGAGCGCCAGCGTGGCATCGCCGGGCTGCTGGGCCGCCAGCTTCTGTCGCAGGGTTTCACAGGCCGGCAGGGAGCCGCTCGCGAACAGCAGGTCGAGCTTCAGGCGGAGAAGCTGGGGGTGGTCCGGAGCGGCGCTCAGGGCCGCTTCAACGGTCTTCAGGGCACCCGGAAGGTCCCCGGATTTCTGCAGGCGGTAGGTCTCCTCGGCCAGGCGGAAGGCCTCGCCGCCCAGCGGTAGCGGCGCCTGCGCGGCCAGCAGGGCACTGGTCAGCAGGAGGCAGAATCCGAGGGAACTTCGGGGCATGGGCGGCTCGCGGTGGTCTGGCACCTGGTCGGGTCAGACTGATTCTGCGACAGGTACGGGCCGCATGGCCAGCTCGGGGAGGGGGCCCCTGGCCGGTGAGTCTGTAGGGTGCCGCTCCAGGAGGTCCCGATCGGCGAGATAGGCTGGCAAGCTGCCGTGCTCAGCGTAGGCGTAGGCGGCCAGGGCCAGGGCAAGGCTGGCCGGTGCGGCGTCCACCTTCAAGCCGAGAAAGCCTTCCAGGAGGGTGGCGGTGGTCGGCTCCAGCGAGGGGCCGGGGACGCCGTTGACGATCAGATAGGCCAGGGCGCAGGAGGTCTCGCTCTCGGTGAGGAGGAAGAACCTCGGCGGGACCCGGAGCCGCTCCAGGGCCTCGGCGTATGCCTCGTCCGAGGGCGGCGCGGAGACGCCGAGGAGCAGCTCCTCCTCTTCGCCGATCCCCAGCGGCACCCAGCCATGGCGGAGCACCAGCGCGCGGGGCAGGAGGTTCTGAGTCTCTTCGAGCAGGCACATCTTCAGGACGCTGCGCGGCAGGCCCGCCTGGTCGGCGAGGGCATCGGCCAGCAGGGCCTCGGGCAGGCCGCAGCGCTCCATCAGGATGCGGCCGAGGCGGCTCCCGGTGGTTCGCTGCTCCAGGAGGGCCTCGCCCAGCCGCTGCTCGTTCAGTTCGCTCCAGGCCAGGAGGATCTCGCCCAGCTTCCGCCGGCCGGGCGGCAGGGCGGAGGTGGTGGGGTAGGCGTGGGCGGTCTTGTCCCAGGCGAGGGGGCGGCCGGTGATCAGGTGGCCGATGTAGAGGCGCCAGGCGCGCATCGTCGCGGCGAAGTTGAGCAGGTTGCTGACGAATATCCGGGGAATGGACAGCAGGCCGTGGGCGGTGCCGTAGAGGCGGCGCACGAAGAAGAAGCGCTGGACCACCCGGTTCAGCATGAAGCACGCGTTCACTTGCATCAGCTGCCAGAGCCACCCGTCCGGTTTCAGGGAGGGCGGAACCTCCGGCACCGCCTGGCCGAAGCTGCCCGCCACATAGATGGCGGCGAAGCCCAGGAATAAGAAGTAGCCGAGGATGGTGACCAGGCTGGTCAGAAGCCCCTTCCGGTCCCGGAACATGAAGTATCTGGACTTCAGGTCCCCCTTCCAGCCGATGGTCTCCCAGCCCTGCAGCCCGATGCCCAGGATCCAGCGGGCCCGTTGGCGGTAGGCCGTCCGAAAGGTCGAGGGGAAGAGCTCTCGGACCCCGAGGAGGTTGAACCGATCCACCCGGCGCCTTTCCTCCAGGTGGCCCGCGCCGGCCGCGTCGTGGAGCGGGATCTTGACGAAGGCCTGCTTCATCCCGAGCGCCTCCAGCCGGAAGCTGAAGTCGTAGTCCTCGGTGAGGGTGGAGGTGTTGAAGGGGGCCTGGTCCTTTTCCTCCGAAAGGGCCGCGAGGGCGCGGCGGGAATAGCACATGCCGGTGCCCGCACAGGGGACCAGATCTGTCATGCTCTCGCGCACGACCAGATCCTTCGAGTGCCACTCGGCGAAGTCGTCCTGGTAGGTGCCCGCCACCCACTGGGTCCATTCCCGCTCGAGGCTGAGGACCGGCAGCTGGATGAGATCCTTCCGGTCGACCAGGTGGTTGAAGACCTTCAGCTCCAGGGGGTGGATCACATCCTCGGAGTCGTGGATCACGAAGCCGGCGAAGGTGCTGCCAGCCTGCCTTTCATGCTCGAAGATGGCCCCGACGATGGCGTTCAGGCAGTCGGCCTTGCAGGTGGGCCCGGGGTGGGGCACCTCGACCCGGTGGACGTTCCGATAGCGGCGGGCCATCCGGTTCACTTCCGCCTGGGTCTCCCCGTCATTGGCGTAGGTGCCCACGAAGATGTGGAAGTTGCGGTAGTCCAGCGTAGCGTTGGCGTTCTCGATCATCTTGGCGATGACTTCGAACTCCTTCCAGGCCGGCACCATGATCACGAAGGGCCGCTCCACCTCCCCGTGCAGGCCCTCCAGTCGCAGCTGGGGGAACCTGCGCTCGATGGTCAGCCGGCGGAAGAGCGCCCGGGTCCAGAAGTAGGCGTCAATGAAGGTGTCATCCACGCTGCTGAGGAAGACCAGCAGGTTGACGAAGATCGTCAGGCCGTAGAGCGCTAGAAAAGCGGTGTCCATGAATCCCTTCCCCGCGTGCAGTGCCTTCGCCACGCCTCCGGGGGGAGGCCTGGGCCCGAGTGAACCGGGTCGGGGTCAGTTGTTGACGGAGGTCGCCGCCACAAAGGTCCAGCCCTGGGCCTTCAGGCCATCCAGGACCGTGATGAGATCGGCGGTCCCCAGGTAGGGGTGGTAGTAGAAGCTCGCAAAGCCGTCTCGGATCACCAAGTTCTTCTGGCCCGTGGTGAGGATGTCAGACGCGAAGCGCGGCGGGTGGTTGTTGAAGGGCAGCGGCTCGATGTTCCCCAGGTTCTCCGGGAGCACGAAAGCGCCGTAGAGGTCCCGCACGGGATAGGGGAAGAACTGGCCGTTCAGGTGGGTGTAGTTGATGGCACCGCCGGTGAGGATCCCGCCGAAGTAGAGCCCCCGGTCATACCGCTTGGGGAACTGGGCCAGGATCGCCTTGTAGTCGGGGACGGAGGCCGCGTAGTGGGGCACCTCGAAGATGGCGGGCGCAGACAGGCCGGCCAGCAGGAAGGCCGCTCGGGAGGAAAGAATCCGCGCCGCGGCCCAGCTCTGGGAGTCGCTGGGGACCGGGCCGTCGTAGACCACGTTGTTGGCGGCGTCGATGTGGGAGGTGTAGAACTCGAAGTCGTCGCCGCTGGCCCCCGAGTAGGGATTGATCCGCTTCTCGTACTGGTGCGTGTAGCCATGCATGATCAGCGTCCCGCCCTTGCCCTGCATGTACTTCAGGGCGGAGATGACCGACGGCCGGCTGGCGAGGGTGTAGGAGGTTGCCTTGCCGCCGTTGTAGGTCCCGAAGGGATCCTTGTAGTAGGGATAGACGCTCACGGAGAAGGGGACCTTCCGGGCATAGCAGGCATCAGCCACGGCCTTCAGCTCGGCGGGGTCCGCGTCGGGCCCCACGTCCTCGATGCGCACCAGGGCGCGGTGGCGGGGGGTCGTGGTGGGCGCGTAGACCTCGTAGAGCAGGTCGGCAAAGGCCAGATAGCGGTCGTTGGAGCCCACATAGGAGAACGGGATCTCCCCGATGTAGAGCAGGTTCCCAGACTTGATCGCCCAGGGGATCGAGCCGCTGCCGTCAGACTTCGGAGCCGTGGCGAGCACCTGGGCCAGGGTAGTGCTGTAGATGGTGGCGTTCATGATGCCGGAGGGGCCGTTCAGGACATCCCGCTCCAGCAGGGTGCCCTTGTAGGACACGCCGGTCACGGGGTTGGTGTCGAACCCGCTCCACATCCAGCCGTAAGTGGTGGCAAAGGTCGGGTACTCCGCCGTCAGCTCCCAGATGTTGTCGTACATCCAGATGATCGGCTTGGTGGTGGACCTGGCGTCTGCCAAGAAGGCACTCGGCAGGGGCTCGTCGTAGGTGGAGCCGATGTAGATCAGGTTCGTGTAGCTGTTCACGAGCCCCGCGGTGTAGCTCTTGACCGGCAGGGCCTTCCAGGTGCCGAAGCGGGAGACCAGGTTGGCGGCCTGCTGGGCGTAGAGCTCACCCAGCCAGCCCCAGGTGTTGCTGCTGTCATAGAGGATGAGGGTGGTCGCGCTGGCCACGGCCGGGGGGACGACTGCGAGCGGAGCCGCGATGGCCTGCCGTTCCACGGTCGCCAGGGCGGCGGTGGGAGCCAGCAGCGTGTCCATGGGCGCTAGGCGTGGTTCCCGCTGGGTAGGCACCAGCTGGAGCGGCGCCGGGGGCGCGGGCAGGTGGCTGCGGGAGTGGGTGGTTCCCACCCGGCCCGAGTGATCGGTCGCCGAGCGCTTGGCCCGTAGCGGAGCCGAGGCTTCGGCCCCATCGACCGACTGAAGCTGCTGGTCGGGGTCATCGTGGCCCCGGCGATCAGGAGCTGAACCATACAGCGGGTTGGCAAGGGCAAGGCCCAACCCAAGTATCAGCATGAAAAAGCATTTTATCCCAAGCATGATACAGTTGATAGAAGGTATTCGCATAGCTATATGTGGTTTCATGGGAACCTCGGGCCACCATGATTAGTCCAGAAAAAGAAGTGGTCAATGGAGATCAATCAATTATTTTACTGGACCTATAGGTGGTTTAAGGCAAATGATGAAATCATGGCTGTTTTTTTAATAACAGCTATGAATAGATAAAAGCCAACAATGGGCCATTTCGCTTCATTCGTATCCGCTAGCCGAAGCCTCAGAACCAGAGGGGGGCCAGGGTGTCCAGCAGGCGGGCGACGATGTCCCGGTTGCGACGGGTCCGGGCTTCGCGGCCCGAGAGGGGCGGGAAGGCGGGATCGGGATCGTGCAGGTGCTGACCGACCTCGGGACCCAGGGTGGCCTTCCAGCGCGCC
>CAIPAY010000126.1 GCA_903863195.1 uncultured Holophagaceae bacterium | reverse complement strand
CGACGCCCTCATGCCCAAGATCATCGTCGGCGAGTTCCTGATGCGGGGCATCCGCAACATCCGCTGCGTGGCCATCGCCCCGGGCTACACCGCCACGCCCATGCTCACCGGCATGAACCAGGACGCCCTGAAGGCCATCCTGGAGGACGTGCACCTGGGCCGCCTCGTGGCCCCCGAAGAGATCGCCTCCCTCATCAGCTACTGCGTCGAGAACGAGGCGCTGAACGCGACTACCATCGAGATCACCGGCGGCCTCTGCTACCCCAAGGGCATCGCCAAATAGACCTTTTTGGTGTTTTGATTGAATTGGTTCTCGCAGGCCCTTTTGAACGGGTGTAACATTCCCGCAAACTTCACCACCCCAACCCCTCTCCCCCCCAACCCGATGGCGTCAGGTCCATGGACCATCTCCATCTCCTTAAAGGACAGGCCATGAAAATTCGTTTCGCTGTCGTCGCAGCCGCCACGGCCCTCACAGCCCTACCCGTCTGGGCCCAGACCACCGTCGGGGTCAGCTCCTCCACCAACATCACCATCGGTGGCCTGATCGCCATGGGCGTGAAGAGCTCCGAGATCAGCCAGGGAAACGCCGCTGCAGCCCGGGTCATGGGGTCGGAGACCGGTGTCTATGACAACACCTCCCGCCTGTGGTTCACCAGCACCTCCAAGATCGCCGACGGCTGGAGCGTGTTCATGCGCATTGAGAGCCGCATGCCCATGAACGTCCGCCCCGGTGACGCCCTCCTGCAGAACGCGGGCGGAGTGCCCACCGGCATTGCCGTGAATGACGCCTCGGGCTGGGCTGACGGCGATACCTGGGCTGGCATCGGCACCCCCTATGGCAACTTCTACGCGGGCCACATGCACCTCTACGTCACGGACCCCGTCTCCGTGGGTTACCTCAGCCCCGCCCTTGAGGCCCCCGGCGAGGGCTATCGGGTCTGGGACGTCCAGGCTCTTGGCGTCTTCAACATCCTCAACACCTACTTCACCGGCAGGCAGGATGGCACCGGCGTCCTGACGAAGCAGAACACCCTCGCCATCACCCGGTCCCGCAACGTGATCAAGTGGGATTCGCCCCTGCTCAAACCTGATCCGGAGAGCTTCCTTAGCTTCTCCCTGGCCTGGACCAAGAACGCCGCTGGCGCCCAGAACGTCTGGGTCTCCAACGCCAATGGCACCACCTACGAGGGCGGCCAGACCATCTTTGCCAAGGGCCTGTATAACGGCCACGGCTTCTCCGCCCTGGCCACCTACGTCGATCAGAAGTTCCAGGGTGTCGCGTCCACCGCAGTGAACACCGAACTCAAGGCCATGCGCCTGGGCCTGTCCTACAAGTGGAACGGCATCAAGGCCGGCGTCCTCTACGACAACACCAGCATGGTGAACGGCGGAACGACCGGCGCCACCCCCGTGATCGTCGGCGACTCCGGGCGCACCGCCTTCCAGGTGCCTGTGTCCTACCAGTGGGGCGACCACGGCGTCTACGCCACCTACACCCTGGCCGGGAAGACCGCCTCGATCAACGACACTGGGGCCAAGCAAGTCACCCTTGCCTATGACTACGCCCTCACCAAGCGCGCCTTCATCGGCGTCCAGTACACCACGATCAACAACGACGCCCGCGTGAACTACCAGGGCTTCCTCACCGGCTACAGCGCCTTCGGCACCAGCAGCCTGCTCCAGGGTGAAGCCTGGCGCCAGGTCAGCCTGAGCCTGAACTACTGGTTCTAGCCCCCACGAACCCTGCCGGGGCCTAGGCTCCGGCAGGGACTTCTTGGCGAATGACGCACGGCATTCGAAGGGGGCGACGGCTTGAGTTGGCCGCCGCCCCTTTTGTTCCCCGGTGGAAATCCGGGAATGGCTTTCCATCGGGTCGCTGAAGCGGTCCCTGGGGAACGGCCGCATGAATTCCAGCACCAACTCATGGCAACCCAAGGAGGCAACATGCAAAAAAACAGCAAGTTCATGGCCGGTCTGGCCCTGTCGCTGCTCTTCGGCGCGAGCGCCGCCATTGCCCAGGACATCAAGATCGCGCACGTCTATGACAAGACCGGTGTGCTCGAGGCCTATGCCAAGCAGACCCAGGCCGGTCTGCTCATGGGCCTGGAATACGCCACCAACGGCACGATGATGGTCAACGGCCACAAGATCGTCCTCATCGAGAAGGACACCCAGGGCAAGCCCGACGTCGCCAAGTCTCAGCTGGCCTCGGCCTATGCGGATGACAAGGTGGCCCTCGCCATCGGACCCACCAGCTCCGGCGCCGCCCTGGCCATGCTGCCCGTGGCCGAGGAATACAAGAAGATCCTGCTCGTCGAGCCCGCCGTGGCCGACTCCATCACCGGTGAGAAGTGGAACCGCTACATCTTCCGCACGGGTCGCAACTCCTCCCAGGATGCCATCTCCAACGCTGTGGCCCTCGACAAGAAGGGCGTCTACATCGCCACCATGGTTCAGGACAATGCTTTCGGCCGGGACTTCGTGAAAGCCTTCAAGCCGGCAATCAAGAAGGCCATGCTGGTGCACGAGGAATACCTGCCACCGACCACGACCGACTTCACCGCCGGTGCGCAGCGCCTCTTTGACCGGCTCAAGAACCTGAAAGGCCGGAAGATCATCTTCATCAACTGGGCTGGGAGCAACGCGTTCAAGATCGCGGACCTTGACCCGAAGCGCTTCGGCATTGAGATCGCCACCGGTGGCAATATTCTGCCGGCCCTGGCCTTGTACAAGCCCTTCCCTGGCCTAGAGGGCGCCCTCTACTACTACTACGAGATTCCCAAGAATGCCGTGAACAAGTGGCTGGTCGCCGAGCACCAGAAGCGCTTCAACACCCCCCCCGACTTCTTCACCGCGGGCGGCATGAGCGCCGGCATGGCCGTCGTCGAAGCCCTCAAGAAGACCAAGGGCGATGCCAGCACCGAGAAGCTGATCGCCACCATGGAGGGCATGTCCTTCGAGACCCCCAAGGGCAAGATGACCTTCCGCAAGGAAGACCACCAGGCCATGCAGCCCATGTACCACTTCAAGATCAAGGTTGATCCCAAGGTGGCCTGGGCCATTCCCGAGTTGGTCCGCGAGATCCCGATCTCCGAGATGCAGATTCCCATCACCAACAAGCGCTGAACCTGACGTGGCCGGCCGCGCGTCCGCCCCGGTGGGCGCGCGGCCTGCTGCTTCCGGCACCACTCATCTTTGAATCCACGAGAACCCATGCCGTTCGCCCTCGAGACCCAAGAACTCACCATCCGCTTCGGTGGCCATGTGGCCGTGAACGCCGTGTCCTGCGCCTTCGAGCCGGGCACGCTCACCGCCATCGTCGGCCCCAATGGCGCCGGCAAGACCACCTACTTCAACCTGATCTCGGGGCAGCTCAAGGCCAGCGCGGGTCGCGTGTTCCTGCACGGGCAGGACATCAGCGGCCTCTCGGCGCCCCAGCGGAGCCTGCGCGGCATCGGCCGCGCCTTCCAGCTGACCAACCTCTTCCCGAATCTCAGCGTGCTGGAGAACATCCGGCTGGCGGTGCAGTCCCGCGCCGGGCTGGGCCACAACCTCTGGAGCATCTGGAGCAGCCACCGGGCCCTCATCACCCGCGCCGAGGAGGTGCTGGAGACCGTCGCCCTCACGGCCAAGCGGGACATGGCCGCCAGCGCCCTGCCCCACGGCGACCAGCGCAAGCTCGAGGTCGCCATCCTCATGGCCCTGGAGCCGGATGTGTTCATGTTCGATGAGCCCACCGCGGGCATGAGCGTGGACGAGGTGCCCGTCATCCTGGACCTGATCCGGGGTCTCAAGACCCAGAGCGACAAGACCATCCTACTGGTGGAGCACAAGATGGATGTCGTCCGGGAGCTGTCGGACCGCATCATCGTGCTGCACAACGGCGCCCTGGTCGCCGACGGGGAGCCGGCGGCGGTGATCGCCTCACCCATCGTCCAGGAAGCCTATCTGGGTGTCGAGGTGGCGAAATGAGCGAGCCCCTGCTGCAGCTCCAGGGTGTCCACACCCACATCGGCGCCTACCACATCCTGCAGGGCGTCGACCTCACGGTACCCAAGGGCGAGCTGACCGTCCTCCTGGGCCGCAACGGCGCCGGCAAGACCACCACCCTGCGCACCATCATGGGCCTGTGGCAGGTGTCGGCGGGTTCCGTCAGCTTCGAGGGCGAGAACATCGGCCTCCTGGCCACCCCGGACATCGCCCAGCGCGGCATCGCCTACGTGCCCGAGAACATGGGCATCTTCTCGGACCTCACCGTGGCCGAGAACATGATCCTGGCCGCCCGCAACGCCAAGCGCGCCGAGGACATGGACCCCAAGCGCCTGGAGTGGGTCTTCGGCCTCTTCCCGGCCATGAAGCGCTTCTGGCAGCACCCCGCGGGGCTGCTCTCCGGCGGCCAGAAGCAGATGCTGGCCGTGGCGCGCGCCATCGTCGAGCCCCGGAAGCTGCTGCTCATCGACGAGCCCAGCAAGGGCCTGGCCCCGGCCATCATCCAGAACATGATCACGGCCTTCCAGGAGCTCAAGCGGACGGACACCACGATCCTGCTGGTGGAGCAGAACTTCAACTTCGCGCGACAGCTCGGCGATCAGGTGGCGGTCATGGACGGCGGCCAGATCGTGCACTCGGGCACCATGGCCGACCTCGCCGGTGACGAGGGCCTGCAGCAGCGCCTGCTGGGCCTCTCCCTCGCGTCGCATCAGTGATGAAGGAGTCTCGATGACTGCCCCTGCAACCACGGCCGTGGAGGCCCTGCCGACGGTCAAGCCAGACCGCCTGCCGCTGATGCTCCTGCCGGTGCTGGCGCTGGTGGCGCTGCCCCTGATCGGCTCCACCTCCACCTGGGTCACGCTCACCTTCGCGGGGCTGGCCATGGGCATGATCATCTTCATCATCGCCTCGGGCCTCACCCTCGTGTTCGGCCTCATGGACGTGCTCAACTTCGGCCATGGCGTGTTCATCACCCTGGGTGCCTTCATGGCCACCTCGGTGCTGGGCCTCATGACCGGCTGGACCACCAGCACCAGCTTGCTGCTCAACCTCGTGGCGGTGCTCGCGGCCATGCTCGTGGCCATGAGCGTGGCCGGCGGGGTGGGTGTAGTCTTCGAGCGCGTCATCATCCGGCCGGTCTACGGCCAGCCCCTGAAGCAGATCCTCATCACCATGGGCGGCATGATCGTGGGCGAGGAACTCATCAAGGTGGTCTGGGGCCCGGAGGCCCGTCCCCTGCTGCTGCCCACGGCCTTCCAGGGCTCCATCCTCATGGGTGACGCCGCCGTGGAGAAGTACCGCCTGATCTCGGTGGTGCTGGGTCTGATCGTCTTCGCCGTCATGACCTGGGTCCTGACCCACACCAAGGTCGGCCTCCTGATCCGGGCGGGAGTGCAGGACCGGGAGATGGTCGAAAGCCTCGGCTACCGCATCCGCCGCCTCTTCATCGGCGTCTTCGTCGTAGGCTCCGCCCTGGCGGGCCTCGGCGGCGTCATGTGGGGCCTCTACCAGCAGAGCGTCATTCCCCAGCTGGGCTCGCAGGTCAACGTCCTCCTCTTCATCGTCATCATCATCGGGGGCATGGGCTCCGTCACCGGCTGCTTCATCGGGGCGATGCTGGTGGGCCTGCTCGCCAACTACACGGGCTTCCTGGCGCCCAAGGTGGCGCTCTTCTCCAACATTCTGCTCATGGTGATCGTCCTCCTGTGGCGGCCCGAGGGGCTCTATCCCGTGGGGAAGAAGTGATGCTGAACCACCTCCTCTCCGGCGATCTGCCCCGCAGCCGGGTCCTGGCCGTGGTGCTCGTCATCATCCTGGCCGGCCTCCTGCTCACGCCCTTCATCTTCCCGGGGGCCAAGGCCCTCAACGTGGCGGCAAAGATCTGCATCTTCATCGTGCTGGTGGCCAGCTTCGACCTGCTGCTGGGCTACACCGGCATCGTGTCCTTCGCCCACACCATGTTCTTCGGCATCGGCGCCTACGGCGTCGCCATCGCCCTCACCCGCATGGGCCCCACCTGGAAGGCGGTGGCGGTCGG
>CAIPAY010000125.1 GCA_903863195.1 uncultured Holophagaceae bacterium | reverse complement strand
CACTGCGGCGATATTGATTTGGCGAAAAAGATCACCTGGGGTGTCCTCATGGCTGAATCGGTCCAGCCCGATGGACTCGCCCCGGGAGCTCGCGACCGAAGTGGGTAGCGACATCGCGGGCGACACCGATGAGGGCGGGCAGGTCTATGTCAGTGCGGCGGCCCGCGCGCTGGAGGCCGTGGACCAGGTCCTCGGTGGCGACGTTGCCCGCGGCCACCTTGGTGAAGGGGCAGCCGCCCAGGCCGCCGAAGCTGGTCTCGATGGCCGTGGCCCCGGCCTCCATCGCCCCATAGACGTTGGCCATGCCCAGCCCGAAGGTGTCGTGGATGTGGGCCGTGACTTCAGCGGCCGCATCGAGCTCCAGCACCTGCTGGACGTAGCGCCGGACCTGCTCCGGGTAGGCGTGGCCCGCAGTGTCCGCCAGGCTGATGGCCGTGAGGCCGGCGTCCAGATAGGCCGCCACGATGCCCAGCACGCGGACTTCGGGGATGGCGCCTTCGAAGCCGCAGCCGAAGGCGCTCTGAACACTGACCTGCACCCGGCGCCCAGCCTGCTTCGCCGCCAGGGCCGTGGCGATGATGCGCCGCTGGGCCTCGTCGGTGCCCATGCCCGTGTTCTTGCGGCTGTGGGTGTCCGAGGCGGAGACGCCCAGGCAGATGAGGGGCACACCCACTTCCAGCGCTCGCTCGAGGCCCTTCTCGTTCAGTACCAGGCCCGACAGGACCGCCCTGGGGTGTTCCTTTGCAAGGATGCGGAACAGCTCATCCGTGTCAGCCATCTGGGGCAGCTTGTCGCCCCGCACGAAGGAGCCCACCTGAACGATGTCCACACCGGAGGCTGCCACCCGCCGGATCCAGTCCAGCTTGACGTCCGTCGGCACCACCGTCGCCTCCGCCTGGAGACCGTCCCGCGGACCGACTTCGTGGATAAGGATGGGGCGCATGTGAAGCCTCAATAGGAATTCCTGGATCAAATCAAGAAACTGATTTCACCACCAAGACACCAAGGCACCAAGAGCTGCAAATGCACGGTGTCTGTTGTCCTTCTTGGTGTCTTGGTGCCTTGGTGGTGATCTTTTAGCATTTGTCCTGAATCACAGCTTCCGCGCGATGGCCTCGCCCATGTCGAGCGTGGTGGCGCTGCCGCCCATGTCGTAGGTGCGGACCTGGCCCTCGGCGATGACGGCGGCGGTGGCGGCCTCGAGGCGGGTGCCCTTCTCGGTCTCGCCCAGCCAGTCCAACATCATCTTGGCGGCCAGGATGGTGGCGATGGGGTTCACCTTGTACTGGCCCGCGTACTTCGGCGCGCTGCCATGGCTGGGTTCGAAGACGGCCAGCTTCTCGCCGATGTTGCCGGAGCAGCCGAAGCCCAGGCCGCCCACCATCTGCGCCGCCAGGTCGCTGACGATGTCGCCGAACAGGTTGGTGGCCACCATGACGCCATAGCTCTTGGGGTTCTTCAACAGCCACATGGTGATGGCGTCCACGTTGGCATCGTCCATGGCGATGCCTGGATACTCCTTGGCGATGCGCTTGCCGGTCTCCAGGAACATGCCCTCGGTGGCCCGCACCACGTTGGCCTTGTGGATGACCGTGACCTTGGGATAGCCGAACTTCTTGGCGTATTCGAAGGCCGCGCGGATGATGCGGTCGCAGCCCTTCTGGGTGTTGATCTTGCAGGTGATGGCGAACTGGTCGCCGGGGAGGTCGGCGAAGTGGCCGAAGGGCTTGCTCAATTTCTTGAGGCAGGCCTTCAGCTCGTCGGGCACGGGGCTGAACTCCACGCCGGAGTAGAGGTCCTCGGTGTTCTCACGGAAGATCACCAGGTCGATGCCCTCCTTGTAGTTCAGGGGGTTGCCCGGGTAGCCCTTGCAGGGGCGCAGGCAGGTGTAGAGGTCGAACATCTGCCGCATGCGGACGATGGGGCTGCGGTAGATGAGGCCCTTGCCCTTCAGCGCCGGCACCAGCTCGGCCTCGGCGTCCTTCACGGGCTTGGAGGTGATGGCGCCAAACATGGCGGCGTGGCTGGCGTGCAGCAGGTCGATGGTGCGCTGGGGGAAGGACTCGCCTTCGGTGCACCAGAACTCCCAGCCGATGTCGCCGTGGGTGTAGGTGGCGTCGAACTTCAGCGCGTCGAGGCAGATCTTCGCGGCTTCCATGACCTCGATGCCGACGCCGTCACCGGGCAGCCACGCGATGTTGTACTGGCTCATGATCGTTCCTCCGGGCAGGTTCAGAGTCTCCCGGCGCCGACGCCAGGCCCGCCAATCATGCCCCCATCGTCAGCTTTCAGCCCGGGAAGCCATCACAAAACCACCCGAAAACCGGCCCTGCCAGTAGTTCTTCCGACATTTCGTAAAAATCAGGCGGCTATTTGCAGGCGAGCCAGCTGGCGCCGGTGCGGACTTCGGCGGCGAGCTTGACGCCCAGTGGGCCCAGGTCGTCGGCACCCTCCATGGCGTCCTTGAGCAGGGCCGCGGCCTGCTCCACCTCTTCCGGCGGGGCCTCCATGAGCAGCTCGTCATGGACCTGCAGCAGCAGGCGCGCCCGGAGGCCCGAGGCCTGGAGGCTGCGGTGGAGGCGCACCATGGCCCGGCGCATGAGGTCCGCCGCGGTGCCCTGCACGATGGTGTTCACGGCCTCGCGGAGCCCCTGGGCCTGGAACTGCTTGTTGGGGCTCTGCAGCTCCGGGATGCGCCGGATGCGCCCCCAGTGGGTGCGCACCAGCCCCTCGGCGATCGCCTGCTCCTTGGCGCCGGAGATCCAGGAGGCCACCTTGGGCATGCGCTCGAAGTAGCGCTCGATGAAGCCCTTGGCCTCCTTCTGGGAGATGCCCAGGTTGGCCGCCAGGGCGAAGGCCCCCTGGCCGTAGAGCAGGCCGAAGTTCACGGCCTTGGCCTTGCTGCGGTCGTCCGCCGTCACCTGGTCCATGGGCAGGCCCATGACCTCCGAGGCCGTGCGGCGGTGGATGTCCTCGCCCGCCTCGAAGGCGGCCAGCAGCACCGGATCCTGGGCCAGGGCCGCAGCCACGCGCAGCTCGATCTGGCTGTAGTCCGCGTCCAGCAGCACCCAGCCGGGCTCGGGCACGAAGGCGCCGCGGATGGCCCGGCCCTCCT
>CAIPAY010000124.1 GCA_903863195.1 uncultured Holophagaceae bacterium | reverse complement strand
CCCCCTGGGCAGCTCTCCAGGCCCGCGGCCATGCAGCGGTCCAGGAAGGCCTCCGTGGACAGGCCCGAGATGCGGGCGTAGTAGTCCATCTCGATCATGGTGAAGACCTTGAGGTGGATCGCCGGAAACCGGGCCTTGAGCTTCCGGAAGAGGTCCTCGAAGTAGTCGATCTTGAGCTTGGGGTTGTGGCCCGAGGTCATGTGCAGCTCGCGCACCCCGGTGTTGGCGGGCTGCTCCAGCTCCCGGATGATGTCCTCGGCGGACAGGGCATAGGCGCGCGCGTCGCCGGGCTTGGCCTGGAAGGCGCAGAACTGGCAGTGGGTGTAGCAGACGTTGGTGTAGGACAGGCGGCGGCTCTTCACGTAGTAGGTGGCCCGGCCGTGCCGCTGCAGGCGCAGGTGGTGGGCCATGGCCCCGACGCCCGTGAGGTCCGTTGTCTCGTAGAGCAGCAGGCCGTCCTCGTAGGACAGCCGTTCCCCGCGCAGCACCTTCTCCGCCAGCGGCAGCAGACGCGGATCGCGGATTCGGGCTTGGAGAGACAGCATGCTCACCTCGGGCGACCAGTGTAGCGTCCCAACCCTGGAGGCACCGAAACGGGGATGTCTGCCGGTGGAATGGATCAACATCTAAACCGCGTTTTCCTTATCCCCGTTCATCCCATTTATCCCCGTCAAAAAAAGCTCTTTTGGACGGGGATAAGAGGGATGGACGGGGATGAAAAGCAAAGCCAACCGCGCAGTCTTCACCGCCTGCCCTGATCCCCGTCTATCCCCGGCGATGGAGTGCCCATTAACGGATGCCCTGATGGATTCGATCCACCAGGCCAGGCCCTTTGAAGATCAGGGCGCTATAGATCTGGGCGAGGGCGGCACCATCGTCCAGGGCGCCCTGCACGTCCTCGGGGCTGCCGAGGCCGCCGCAGGCCACCAGGGGCAGACGGCCGGCCAGGGCGGTGAGGATGCGGCGGCGGACGTCCCGGGCCTTGGCCTTGAGGGGCTCCCCACTGAGGCCGCCGGCACCCTTGGCCTCCACCCGGGCACGCAGGGGCTCCGCGACCACGCCGCGATCCAGGGTGGTGTTGGTGGCAATGAGTCCCGAGATGCCCGAAGCCACGGCGACCTCGACGATGGCGTCCAGGTCCTCCGGCGCCAGGTCCGGGGCCAGCTTCAGCAGCAGGGGCTGGCGCTCCAGGCCCAGCTCCTGGCGCAGCGCCAGCATGCCCGCCAGCAGCGGCTTCAGGGCCTCCGGCGCCTGCAGGTTGCGCAGGCCCGGGGTGTTGGGGCTGCTCACGTTCAGGGCGATGTAGTCCACCTCCGGCGCGAGCAGGCGGTAGGCTGCGCGGTAGTCGTCCAGGGCCTGGGCCTCGGGCGTCTCCTTGTTCTTGCCGAGGTTGCCGCCCACCAGGAGGCCCGCGGGGCGTCGCTTCAGGCGCGCGGCCACCACCTCGGCGCCCTCGCTGTTGAAGCCCATGCGGTTGAGGATCAGGCCCGCCTCGGGGAACCGGAAGAGGCGCGGTCGGGGATTGCCTGGCTGGGGCCGGGGCGTGACGGTGCCGATCTCCACGTGGCCGAAGCCCAGGGACCGCCACAGGGGCAGCAGGGTCGCGCCCTTGTCCAGGCCCGCGGCGAGGCCCAGGGGCGTGGGGAAGTCCAGGCCCAGCACCGACCGGCGCAGGGCGGCCGGGTGCTCGGGCGAGCTCAGCCGGGGCCAGGCACAGGTGCGCTCGCCCAGCCAGAAGGCCAGGTTGTGGGCGGTCTCGGGATCCAGGCGGAAGATCAGTGGCCGCAGGGCACCGTAGAGGTCCATCACTTGACCGTCACCGTGGCGGTGATGCCGATCTCCGGGAAGTCTTCGCGAGTCACCCGAACATGGTAGGTGCCCGCTTTGGCCGGGGCCGTGTAGAGGCCGGCGGCATTGATGGTGCCGCCCTCCGCCTCGAGGACTCCCCAGCCCACGGGCTGCCGCAGGTAGCGTGCCCCCTCGGGGTAGTTGATCTCCACCTGGAAGGTCTGGGTGGCTCCCTTGGCCAGGCTGACGGCCACGGGCCGCAGGCTGAGGCGCGGAAGGAAGGGCTCGGGCGGGGCCGCGGGAACCGTTTCCTGCGGAGCACTGCAACCGAGGATCAGCAGGGCGGCCGTTGCGGCCAGCAGATGGGTTTTCATGGCTTCCTCACAGCGTTCAGCGGGGACGGGTGACCAGGGATACCCCTCTCCACATGATGGTTGTCTGTCTCCGCATCGGCGCAGCCGATACGGAGAGAATGCCACGCCAGCGGTCCCGCCACTCAAAAGACCCGGAAGGCCTGGAAGAGGCTGCAGTTCCAGCCCCAGCGCGGAGACGCGACCGGCAGCTCGTTGCGCCGGGAAGCCACCGATGCGCCCACCCGGCCCGTGGGGGTGCGCCACTGGGCGTCCCCTTGCAGGAACCACCCGCCGGGGCCGGACGGATCGTCCCGGTGGGCGGTGGCCCGCACGACCTGGAGCCGGCCCCGGCCCTCCAGGAAGAGCGGCAGGCCCAGGGCCAGGGTGCGCGTGGTGGCGGCGTCCCCGAAGGCCGCGCCCAGGGCGTCGCCGCGGGTGGAGAACCCGGCGAGGTAGGCCGGCGGCGGCGCGGAGAAGGCCGCGCGGGGTGCGGCGCCGGCGACTTCCAGGCCCAGGTCCCAGCGGTCCCAGACCAGCTGCAGGCCGCCTGAGTCCCGGGCGGGCACCAGGCTGGGGGGTCCGCCGCTGCGGGCGCCTACGCGGCTGGCCGTGACCGAGGCCCCCCGGGCGCCGACAAGGTGGGCTAGGGCGGGCAGGCGCAGGCGGAGCTCTGCCAGGGACTGGATCAGGTTCGACTGCTGCGGCGCGGTTTGCCCCCCTGCATCCTGGCCCCCGCTCAGTTTCAGAGTGCCTAGGCTGACCTCCAGGTCCATGCCGAAGCTGACCCGCAGCAGGCCGCCGCCCACGGTGGGCTGCTCCAGGCCGAGGCCCGCGGCCTGGGCCGCGAGCCGCGCCGGGCGGTCCAGGCTCCACTCGGGCACGGCTGGCGTGCGTTCCAGGCGGCCCTCGAAGGCCTCCAGGCGCCAGATGGAATGGACCAGTTCCAGGGGGGCGAAGGCCAGGGTCACCCGCGGGAAGGACCGGGCTGCGTCGCCAAGCAGGGGGCCGCCGTTCAGCCCGGAGCCCCAGGCGAGGGGAGATTGCTCCAGGATGATCCGCCCGCCGGAGTTGAACTGGAAGCCCACGAGGGCGCGCTGCAGGACGCCCGTGGTGCGGCCCTGGTCCCGGAGTCCCAGCACCGTCGCGCTGAAGCCCCAGCCGCCGGTGGTGTATCGGCCCTGAATGCCAAGACCCCAGCCGCGGGTGCCGTGGCCCTGGCCCTCGCCCCCGACCAGGGGCGCGTAGGCGCCACCGCTGTCCGCGCCGCCCCAGCCCACCTCAAAGGAGGGCAGCGACGAGGGCTCCTGCGGTGCCTGGCCCAGGGTCCAGTCCAGCCGGGCCTGCCGCAGGGTCGCGGCGCCATCCTGGAGCAGCGGGGCCTGGGCGTGGGCGGCGAGGCCGAGCAGGCAGGGCAGGGCGGCCCGCAGGCCAGGCCGGATCACGGCAGCACGCGGATAGAGCGGACCGGCGCGCCCAGCTCCAGGGCGTCGAGGAGCGGCAGGGCGCGGTCCGGCTGCTCCAGCTCGCCCACCCGGGTGTACTTGCCCGTCAGGTGCGGCGTGGCGTTGGTGGTGATGAAGAGCTGGCTGCCGCCGGTGTCCTTGCCCGAGAGGGCCATGCCCACGCTGCCTGGGCCGTACCAGGTGAGGCTGTCTTCGCAGCGCACGGTGTAGCCGGGGCCGCCGTCCATGGTGTCCACGGGCGAGCCCAGCTGCACCACGAAGTCAGGCACCACCCGGGGCACCCGGCGGCCGTCGAAGAATCCCTTCCGCGCCAGCAGCACCAGGTTGGCGACGTTCAGGGGGGCCACCGCGGGATCGAGCCGCAGCGTCACCTGCCGCGGCCCGCTGAAGGTGATGCGGAGGCGCACGGGCTTCCCTCGCTTCGCCAGCCGCCCAGCCTCCGCCATAATCGCCTGGTCCACCGGGCTGGGCGCCGGGGCGCCGGGCCAGGGCGTGGCGGGATCCAGCTTCGCCAGGGCGCGGTAGGCCTCCAGGCGGCAGGCCCAGTCCGGGTGCTGGAGCCAGGGCCGCAGCCGGGCCTGCTGGTCCGCGGGCGGCAGCTGCCAGCGGGCATAGCTCTGGATGAGCACCTGCTGGGAGTCCAGGGGGGCATCCGCCCAGGCGCGCCGGGTGAGGGCCTCGAGATCCGCAGGCACCGCGGGCAGGTCCTCGATGGCCGCGGCGCGGGCGATGGGATCACCACCCTCCAGGAGCTTCGTCCGGAGGGCGTCGGCGGCGGCGGGATCCTGCTTCCGAAGGGCGGGCAGCAGCGCCCCCTGCAGATCGGGGCGGGTGACGCCGAAGGGCGGATCCAGGCGAAGGGCCTCCCGCAGGGCCGGCAGGGGGGTGGCCGCCTTGGCCAGCCCCTGGAAGCCGTACCAGAGGCTCAGTGGATCCTGGGCGCAGGGCCAGGGCGCGCCGCCGGAGGGGAAGGCCTCGGCAGGTGCCGACTTCGGCAGCCCCTCTGCCAGCCGGGAGAGGATGCCCACGCAGGCGGCGTCCAAGGTCGCGTGACTGGGTGCTTCGACACCCAGGCGGGCCCAGAGGCCCGAGGCGGGCGTGAGAGCCTGGAAGTCGCGGGTGGCAGCCTCGCGCCGCTGCTCCCAGGGTGCCTTGTTCCAGGCGTCCAGCAGGGCCAGGAGGCTGCCGGGCGTGGCGGGCACCGGCGGCAGCAGCGCTGGCTCCTTGCCCGCCATCACCAGCCGCAGCCGGGCCGCCTGGGCGCGGACGGGCTCGACCTTGCCAGCCTGCTGGAGCGCGGCCAGGAAGCCCCGCAGCGCCGGGGTGAGCTCCGCCCCGTTGAGCCGCGCCGTGGCGAGGCCCACCTCCAGGTGCAGGTGCCGGGGCCAGGCGGCGGCATCGGCGGCGGACAGACCCGCCAGCGCCGTCAGGGCCTGGGCGCTCTTGAAGCGGTTCAGGAAGAAGAGGGCGTCGAAGCGCTCCCGGGGGGTCTTCGCAGCCGCGGCCTTCTGGAGCCAGAGGGCCTCGGTGGGCTGGTCCAGCTCCGGCGGCAGCAGGCGCGGCGCCCCCGGCGCGCCGATGCGCCGGAGCGCGAGCTCCAGGCGAGCGCGGTCCGCGGGGGCGAGGGCTGCCCGCTGGGTCTCCGTGAGGGCCAGCGGCTGCCGCGCCCACTCGGCCCGCAGCGCGTCCTGGGGCGAGAAGGTCGGCGTCTGGCCCAGGAGAGTGCTGACAGTCAACACGCCGGGGAGCCATTTCGGGGAAGATGGAGGGAAGAGGTACATGTTGGCTCGCAGGGGAACAGACATTCTAAGGGAAGCGCTCCACCGCCGTCTGGCCTCGGGGCACCCGGGCCCACACGAGGTCTGGATCCGGTGGCCCCGGCAGCTGGGGGACGTGGTCTTCGCGCTGCCCTTCTTCGGCTCCCTGCAGGCGGTCTGGAACGCCGAGGCCGCGGCCCTGGGCACCTCGCTCCGCTGGATCGCCGTGGGCCACGCCATGGGGGCGGCCCTCTTCGCGGAGGCGGCGCCAGCCTTCATCGCGGAGTCCGTCATCGAGCAGGGCGGGGTCGGCAAGCCGGATCCCTGGCACCTGCTGCGGCGCTGGCGGAAGGCCCCGCCTGTCTGTGTCATCAACCTGAGCCAGAGCATCCGCCTGGCCCTGGCGGCGCGCATGGCCGGCGTGCCCATCCGGGGCGGCATCGCCGACAACCACCTGAGCCTGTTCTACACCCACCCCTTCAAGTATCGCGACCTGCCCATCCACCTCGCCCAGCGCTACGAGCCGCTGCTGGAGCAGCTCACCGGCGTGCGCCACCTGCGGTGGGTGCGCCTGGGCGCCGAGAACCTGGGCGGTCACCGCGGCCTCGACCTGCTGCGGTCCGGCGGCTGGACCGGTGGCCCCTTCGTGACGCTCTCCTTCGGCACCCGGGGCTTCGGCAAGCGCTGGTTCCCGGAGCTGGAGAAGTGGTCGACGCTGGCCGCGCTGCTGGCCGCGAAGGGCTACCAGAGCGTCTGGCTGGGCGGCCCTGACGAGGTGGCCCTGGGGCAGCAGCTGGCCGCCCTGAGTCCCGGCAGCATCAACCTGACCGGGCGCACGTCTCTGCCGGAAGCCTGCGCCATCCAGGAGCAGGCCGCGGGGAATGTGGCCGTGGACACCGGCCTCGCCCACACCGCCGCGGCCACGGGAAGGCCCACCCTCACGCTCATGGGGATGTCGCCGGAGCCCCTGATCGCGCCCCTGGGACCCAAGGCCGTCGCGGTCCGCGGCTCGGCCGTGGACTCCTTCCCCGGCGAGAGCGAGGGCTTCGAGACGCACGGCTCCGTGGCGCACCGGGTCCACCCGGAGCGCGTGGTGCGCCTGCTCGAGGCGCTCATCGCCGAAGGCTAGCCGTGAGTTCGGTAAATCAGCGGTAGCCAGCTCGGGAAGCCTCGCCGTGGCCCGCGTCGCGGAGCACCAGCTCCCTCTGGGCCAGCTTGAGGTCCGAGTCGATCATCATGGCCGCGAGGGCGCGGATGTCAGTCTTGGGCTCCCAGCCCAGGATGCGGCGGCCCTTGGAGGCATCGCCCTGGAGGAAGTCCACCTCGGCGGGGCGGAAGTAGCGGGGATCGATCTCCACGTACTGCTGCCAGTCCAGGTCCAGCCGCCCGAAGGTGAGGCTCAGGAAGTCCCGGATGCTGATGGCCTCGCCGGTGGCCACCGCGTAGTCGTCCGGCATGTCCTGCTGCAGCATGCGCCACATGGCTTCCACATAGTCGCCCGCGAAGCCCCAGTCCCGCTTGGCGTCGAGGTTGCCGAGGTAGAGCTTGTCCTGCATCCCCAGCTTGATGCGGGTGGCGGCGCGGGTGATCTTGCGGGTCACGAACGTCTCGCCCCGGCGCGGGCTCTCGTGGTTGAACAGGATGCCGTTGCAGGCGAAGAGGCCGTAGCTCTCGCGGTGGTTGATCACCTGGTAGTGGGCGAAGACCTTGGCACAGGCGTAGGGGCTGCGCGGCTCGAAGCGGGTGCCCTCGAATTGCGGGGGCTTGGCGCTGCCGAACATCTCGGAGCTGCCGGCCTGGTAGAAGCGGATCTGCTTGCCGCTGTGCTTCATGAAGCTGCGGATGGCCTCCAGCAGGCGGATGACGCCCACGCCCACCACGTCCACGGTGTACTCGGGCTGGTCGAAGCTCACCCGCACGTGGCTCTGGGCGCCCAGGTTGTAGACCTCGTCGGGCTGGACGTCGTCCAGCACGTTGCGCAGGGCGCCCGCGTCGGACAGGTCGCCATAGTGCAGGTGGAAGTTCGGATTCGGCGTCTCGCCCACGTGGAGGTGGTCGATGCGGTCCGTGTTGAAGAGGCTGGCCCGGCGGACGATGCCGTGCACTTGGTAGCCCTTGCTGAGCAGTAGCTCCGCCAGATAGCTGCCGTCCTGGCCCGTCACGCCGGTGATGAGTGCGGTCTTGGTCATGGGTGTCCTCGTCAGGAAAGGGGGGGCGGCAGCATGCTGCGCAGGCTGTCTTCAAGGGAGTGCTGGGCGGTCCAGCCGGCGTCTTCCGCCAGCCGACCGGGGTCGCCCACCAGGAAGGGGATGTCGTCGGTGGAGTTGGGGCTGCCCTGGAAGTGCACCTCCCGGGAGCGGCCTTGGAGCTTCAACACGGTCTGGACCACGTCCTCGATGCTGGTGGCCCGGCCCGTGCAGACATTGAAGGTGCGGTGGGCGGGGGCCTCGAGGTCCAGGATGGCCAGATAGGCCGAGACCACGTCCCTCACATCGATGAAGTCGCGGACGCTGTTCCAGCCGGCCATCTCGATGGGCGCGGCGTCGCTAGCAGGGGCCGCCGCCAGGCGGCGCAGCAGGGAGGGCACGACCAGTTCGGGGCGCTGGCCCTGGCCCAGGTGGTTGAAGGGGCGCGCCACGCGGACATCCAGGGCGCCCTGGTAGTGGGGCGCCACCTGCTCCGTCAGGTGCTTGGAGAGGCCGTAGCGGCCCTGGGGCACGATGGGGTCGTCCTCGTGGCGCAGCTGGTCCGAGGGCGCATAGACGTGGCAGCTGCTCACCAGCAGGACCTTGCTGTCCCGCAGGTGCTCCAGCAGGTTCAGGGTGATGCCCAGGTTGAAGGTCACGGGCGCGGGGGTGGAGAAGTGACTCGGGATGGAGGCTCCCGCCAGGTGGATGACGCCATCCCAGCTGCGGGGCAGGCCCGCCATGGAGGAGGGATCCTGCAGGTCCATGACCAGGGTCTGGACGCCGACGGGTAGGTTGTGGCCTTCTTCGCGGTCCAGGGCCACCACCACGTCGCCCCGGCGGAGGATGGCCTCCGCCATGTGGTGGCCGACGAAACCTGAGGCCCCGGTGAGGAGGTACTTCCGGGTCATGGCTGGCCCGGGACGAGGAGGAGTGGGAAGGGCTGCAGAAGGGGCATGGGACACTCGCCGCGAAGGGAAGCCGGAATGGAATGAAATCAAGCCTATCGGCTATCGGGCCGGGCCGGGCCTGCAATTCCGCCCCCAGGGTCCGGGCGGTCCCCCGTCCGGGACGCGGGAAGCCCTGATAAGGTCTAGGTTCTGAGCCCTGAGGTGACCGTGAAGCTGGCGATCTTCCATCCTGCCTTCGAATCCGTGGGAGGTGCGGAGATTCTTGCGGCCACCCAGGCGGGCATCCTCCGGGGCCAGGGCTTCCGCCCGGAGATCGTCACCTTGGGCTATGACCCGGCCAAGTGGTCGGACCGGCTGGAGGGCATCCCCGTGCAGCTGGTCGCCAAGCGCCACTGGACCGACCTCATCAGTGGCTGGGGCCGCATGGGGAAGCTCACCCAGCGGGGCAAGCGGGCTGCGGCGGCGCTGGCCGACTACGACACGGTGCTCGCCCACAACTGGCCCACCAACGCCATGCTGGGGGCCGCCGCCATCCGCGCCCGGAAGATCTGGCAGTGCAATGAGCCCCCCCGGGGCATCCACCGCCGCGAGGCGAATCCGGTACTCACCGCCCGGGTGGAGGCCACCGGCGGCCGGGGCCTGGATGAGGCCACGCGTCACTTCCAGGGGGATCTCGCCACGCATGACCGGAACATGAGCCGGGCCTCCAGCCTGCGGGCCCGGCGTGCCTTCGACCTGGAAGGCTGTCGCCAGCTGGACCTCATCTACGCCATCAGCGAGTTCAGCCGGGACAATGCCCGCCGCATCTACGGGCAGTGCCGCGAGGAAGTCATCTACCCCATCGTGCGGTTTCCGGAGGGCACGCCGCACCGCTCAGGCCTGGATCGCAGCGTCCGCAAGGTGCTGGTGCACTCGCGCCTGGAGGTGCTCAAGAACATCGACACGGTGATCCGGGGCTTCCAGCACTTTGCCGCCGCCAGCCCGGTGCCCTGCCAGCTCCACGTGGTGGGTGAGGGTCCCTCCAGGCCCCTGCTGGAGGCCCTGGCCACGGAGCTCTGCGCGCCGGGGGCGGTGCAGTTCCACGGCTACCTGTCGGACCGCGAGCTGCAGGAGGTCTACTCGGCCTGCGATGTCTTTGCCCTGGTGACCCTGGACGAGCCCTTCGGCATGGTCTATCCGGAGGCCGCGGCGCGGGGCCTCCTGCTGGTGGGACCGGATCACGGAGGCCCCTTCGAGATCCTCGACGGGGGCCGCCTGGGCTGGACCGTGGACGCGTTCTCCCCCGAGGCGCTGGCACAGGCACTGGAAGGCATCTGGGCCCTGGACGATGCCGAGGTGGACCGGCGCCGGGAGGCCGCAGACCAGTCCTGTCGCAGCCGCTTCGGGCTGGCCGCCATCGCCCCGCAGCTCAAGGCCCTCATGGAGCCCTGACCACCCGCCGGGGTGTTGAAAGAGGCTGGGGCATGGTCCCGGTCTGTGTCATCGTTTCGTATGACTGATCTGTCTGAGTTCAGTGCGCATGGGTTGATGATTCCGGGGCCTTCTTCGGTCGCCGTGACGGCTTTCTCCGCGGGGCCGGGGCGGGCCTTCCCAATGGCACTCCGGCGCTCTCGAGCCCTGCTCCTGGCCCTCTGCGGCCTCGCGCTGCCCCTGGCCGCGCAGATGCCCGAGAGCTGGAACCACCGGGTGGCGCTCGGGACAGAGCTCACCACGCCGTCGCTCTGGGTGGGCTGGGGCGTGTGGAGCGCGGGCAAGGCGGGGCAGCCCGCGACGCTCATCTCGTCTCTGGGACTCGGCAATAGCCTGGTGGGCAGCGGGGTGTCCCTGGAGGGCGGCTTCCGCTCGGAGGGCTGGTCCGGGGCGGGCAAGCTCCTGCTGTTCCGGGATGCAGACGGCGCCACCCGGGCGACCCTGCACCAGGGGCATCTGAGTTGGACCAGCCGAAGCGGCTGGCAGCTGGGGCTGGAGAACGAGCCGCTGGTCTGGGGCTACGGGCTCACCGGCGGCTACCTCCTGGGCGAGGCGGCCCGGCCCTTCCCAAAGGTCCGTCTGGTCACGCCCCAGGCCAACCTCTCGCTGTTCGGCACCTCGCTGGGCGACTGGAAAGTCCAGGCCTTCCTCGGCAAGCTCGAGAGCCGCCGGAAGCTGGCGGACAACGTGCAGAACCCCTCCGGCCAGAGCCGGATCATCGCGGCCAACGGAGAGCCCCAGGCGCCCCTGGCCAGTGGCTACCGCTTCGAGGGCTCGTTCTACGAAGGCAAGATCGAGACCTACCTGAACTGGACGGTGCTGTGGGGCGGGAACCGGAACGGCATCCCCATGACCTCAGGCTATGGCGTGAGCGACTACCTGACAGCGGCGCTGGGGATGAAGGACTTCCTGGCGGAGACTTCCACCAACTTCTCGGATCCTAACCATCCGGATCCGGCCTACAAGAACAACGCCCGCAGCTCCACCAACTTCGATTTCGGCGTGCGCGGCGAACTGCCCTTCCTGGCCCGGTGGCTGGGGGCGGAGCAGACCTGGGGCTACATCAGCCGTGGGTCCAAGGGCATGACCTGGCCCCTGGGCGTCTGGCGGCACAAGCCCCTCTACTGGACGGGCAAGGACCTGGTGAAGGACTTCCACTACGCCCTGAACGTGGACTACCGCCGGGCCTGGTATGAGGTGGACCGCCACCTGGTGCCCAACCTGATCGTACCCGACGACGCCTTCGGCCTGCTCGTGCGGTGGCCCCGGGTCCGTCTGGGGCTGGAGCGCCGCAGCACCTCGAACCTGCCGGAAGTCAGCTACCGCTCCTTCGAGAATGCGACCTACGCCACCGGCTTCTACCGCGATGGCGACCCTCTCGGCGAGGCCTTTGGCGGAGAGACGGACGTCACCACGGCGAGGCTGGAGTGGGATGCGACCCCGTCGCTGGCCACCACCACCTGGCTCTACCGCGGTGCCAGGTCCTTCCGGGACGACCCGGTGCTCTGGCTGCAGGACCACCCGGGCCAAGCCTACACCGAGGACTACTTCAGCGGGCTGCAGCTGGACCTGACCTGGAAGGCCACCCCGAGCCAGACCCTGCGGGCCGGGGGCTCCTTCGAGCGTCACACGGGCGCCGGCTATATCCTCGGCAACACCCGGCACGGCACCCGCTGGTTCCTGGAGTGGTCCGGGCGCTGGGCCCGGAGCCGCTAAAACCAATCAAGGCGGTGAATCCCCGGTGACCCCCCGCCGGGTCTGCCGCAGAATGGGGGGATGCTCTTCGACTCCCCCTCCTCCTTCGGCCGGTCCTTCCGCATCGTCACCTTCGGCGAGAGCCACGGGGCGGGTGTGGGCGTGGTGCTGGACGGCGTGAAGCCGGGGCTGCCCTTCGACCTGGAGGCCATCCAGGCGGAGATGGACCGGCGCCGGCCCGGCCAGTCGGACCTGGTGACGCCCCGCAAGGAGGCGGATCAGGTGCAGGTGCTGAGCGGCGTCTTCGAGGGCAAGACCACGGGGCACCCCATCGCCATGGTGGTCTTCAACGAGAACCAGCGCAGCAGCGACTACAAGGCCATCACGGACCTCTTCCGGCCGGGCCACGCGGACCTGACCTACGACCGCAAGTACGGCCTGCGGGATCCCCGCGGTGGCGGCCGCAGTAGCGGCCGGGAGACCCTGGGCCGGGTGGCGGCGGGGGCCTGGGCCAAGCAGCAGTTGGCGGCCTTGGGTATCACCGTGCGCGGCTTCAACCGCGAGATCGCAGCCATCGCCGGTACGGCCGTGGACTGGGCCTTCGTGGAGACCAATCCCCTGCGGGTGGCGGATCCCGCCGCCTTCGCGGCCCAGCGCGCCGCCGTGGAGGCCGCCCGGGCCGAGGGCGATAGCGTCGGCGGCATCTGCGAGGTCTGGATCGAGGGCCTGCCCGTGGGGCTGGGCGATCCCGCCTTCGGCAAGCTGGATGGCCTGCTGGCCCTGGCCTGCATGTCCATCGGCGCCGTGAAGGGCGTGGAGCTGGGCGCGGGCTTCGAGAGCGCCCGCCTGCGGGGCAGCCAGAACAACGATCCCCTGGGTCCTGGCGGGCCGCTCAAGAACGACGCCGGCGGCACCCTGGGCGGCATCAGCACCGGGGCCCCGGTGGTGGTGCGCCTGGCGGTGAAGCCCACCAGCTCCATCTCGAAGACCCAGAAGACCATCGACCGCGACGGCAACCCCGCGGACATTGCCACCCACGGCCGCCACGACCCCTGCATCGCGCCGCGCATCGTGCCCGTGGCCGAGGCCATGTGCGCCCTGGTGATCTACGATGCGTGGCTCACGCAACAGTCATTGCGCGACGGGACGGCGCCGCTGCCCGAGTGGGACTGGGACGCCGTGGACGCCCTGTTCAGTTCCCGGCGCTGATAATTGTGATGACCTCCACTTTCGGGGGTGCATGACGAAGCGATGACCTACGCCGTACCTTGGCAGCGGATCATTTCACCCGACATGGAACCCGTCCTCATCAGCTTCCACGCACCGGTCCACGACCTGGATCAGGTGGCGCACCACGTGGTGCGGGAGGGACTGTCGGCCCACCTGCGCGAGTGGCAGCAGCGGGCGGAGGCCCGGGAGCTGGTCTACCTGGCCACCTGCCAGCGGGTGCTCTGGATGGTGTGGGGCGGCGAGGCCGACAGCATTGACCCCGGCCCCGGCTTCCGCCGCTACGAGGGCGAGGAGGCCTGGACCCACCTGCTGGCCATGTCCGCGGGCCTGGAGTCCGCCAACCTGGGCGACCGCGAGATCCCCGGGCAGCTCAAGGACGCCCTGGTCGCGGCC
This sequence comes from uncultured Holophagaceae bacterium, assembly GCA_903863195.1. GTDB lineage: Bacteria > Acidobacteriota > Holophagae > Holophagales > Holophagaceae > Geothrix. The sequence continues at coordinate 2,103 of CAIPAY010000124.1, read as the reverse complement.
CGGGAGGTGGGCGTGGCCGGCGAGGAGGCCCAGACGGCGCTGGAGGACGTGATCCGCGAGGGCCAGCGGCTGCGCGCCCGCCTGGGGCTGGCGGACGGCAACGTGAGCGTCGCCACCGTGGCCCTGAAGCACCTGACCGAGGGCCTGGAGCCCGGCTCCAGCGTGGCCCTGGTCGGCGTGGGGCCCATGACCCAGTACCTGGCGGAGCGGCTGCCGGAGCGGGGCTTCCGGGTTGTCGTGGCCAACCGCACCCGCCGCAAGGCCCATGACCTGGCCGATCCCCTGGGCCTGGCCACCGTGGACCTCCCCCAGCTTCAGCGCGACCCCGAGGGCTTCGACGCCATCGTGACCGCCACCGCCGCGCCAGAGCCGCTCTTCACCCGGGATGCCTGGCAGGCCCTGAAGCGGCCCACCCTGCGCATCCTCGACCTGGCCCTGCCGCCGGACTCGGAGCCGGGCCTGGAACTGCTGCCCTGGATCCACCGCGTGGACCTGAACGCCTTCCTGACCCAGACCGCCACGGCCCGGGGCCAGCGTGCCGAAGCGGCCCTCAAGGCGGAACCCTATCTGGTGGGTGCCGCCCGCCGCCTGCGCCACCGGGCCGAGGCCCGCGCCCGCAAGCGGCACCTGCTCTCCGCCCAGGAGCGGCTGGACTCGGCCTGGGGCGCCCTGGAGGAAGAAGTCCAGGTGCTAGAGGAGACCATGGCCTGCATGGACGAGGCCCAGCGCGAAGCCCTAAAGGAGATCCTGTCCCGGGGCCGGACCCTGGCCTTCCGGGCCCTGATCCAGACCCAACCCAAGCCCAATGCAGACGGAGAGGCGGTCAATTCATGAGCAAGAACGTCACGGTAGCCACCCGAGGCTCCGCCCTGGCCGTGGGCCAGGCCGAGCCCATGGTGAAGTTCCTCGAGGCCAGGGGCTACGAGGTCACCTGGCGCAAGTTCTCAACCTCCGGCGACCAGTGGCTGCTGGGCCCGCTGGACAAGCAGCAGGGGGGCGGCTTCTTCACCAAGGAGCTGGAGGACGCCATGGGCTCCGGCCAGGCGGACCTGCTCATCCACAGCCTCAAGGACGTCTCCCTGGAGCGCCCCGCGGGCATCGTGGCCGCCTGCATCCCGCTGCGCGAGGATCCCGCCGACTGGCTGGTAATGCGGCCCGATGCCCCCGAGGACCTGGTCATCGGCACCAGCGCCGTGCGGCGCCAGCGGGTGCTGAGCCAGCTGTTTCCTCAGGCCCGCTTCACCTGGATCCGCGGCAACGTGCAGACCCGGCTCCAGCGCGTGCGGGACGGGGTGCTGCGGGACGAGCCCCTCCACGCCACCCTGCTCGCCGCCGCCGGCCTCAAGCGGCTGGGCCTGGACCTCTCGGGGCTGACCGTGCGGGCCCTCACGCCGGAGGAGCTGCCCTCGGCGCCGGGGCAGGGTGCCCTGCTGGCCGAGGCCCGGGCGGACCGGCCTGATTTGATCGAAGCCCTGGCCGAGCTCCACGACACCCAGACCGCCCGCTGCGTGACCCTGGAGCGCCAGGTCCTCGCGGGCATCGGCGGTGGCTGCCAGCAGCCCCTGGGCGCCCTGGCCACGCCCCAGGCCGACGGCAGCCTCCAGCTGCAGGTGGCCTACGCCCCCGAGGGCGAGCTGCGCCGCGCCGAAGCGCGCGGCACCGACGACCGGGAGCTCCTGGCCCAGGTGCTCAAGGGCATCGGGCTGGCATGACCCAGCCCACGGGTCTCCCCCGCCTGGCGCTGGCCCGGCCAGCGCACCACCCTCTGGCGGAGGCTGTCCGCCGGGCGGGCTGGGAGCCCGTGCCGTATCTCTTCACGAACGCGGAGCCCACGGGCTTTCCGCCGCCCCGACCCTGGTCGGAGCTTACAGCCGTGCTGGTGCTGAGTCCGGCCGGCGCCCGGGCCGTGGCCGCGGTGCTGCCGGACGGGATGCGCTGCCTGGTGCAGGGGACCGGCACGGCGGAGACCCTGGGCCGCCGCGACCTGGCCGTGCTGCTGCCCGCGGTGGCCCGCGCCGAGGCCCTCTGGGCGCTGCTGCAGGCCACCTTCCCGGAGGGCGGCGACTTCCTGCTGGTGCGGGGCGAGCGCAGCCGGGGCTTCCT
>CAIPAY010000123.1 GCA_903863195.1 uncultured Holophagaceae bacterium | reverse complement strand
CCCCCGTCCGGGGGCCTTCGTGTGTCTGGGAGAACGAAGTAGGCTGGAGAGATGCTGCCCGACTCGATCCGCTTTGCTGGCCGAATCCTTTTCCTATCGGAGGATCCGGCCCGGATCCTCCGCCAGCTCGCGGGCGAGGACCTGACGCTGGAAGCGGCTGGGCCGCTCAGGGACCAGATCAGCACGGATGAGATCACCCCGGCCCACATCTGCTACCACTACGACGAGAAGCTCGGCGACTTTCCCTACCTGGGCCTGCGCTGCGGCGGAGTTTCCCCCATCGGGGAGGGCGCCGTGCGGGCCGGCGGGTTCGCGGTCAGTGTGGCGGGCAAGCGGCGGGGCAAGGGCAGCAGCCGCGAAGCCAGCCCCTATGCCGAGTGGTGCGCGGGCCTCCGCCTGGTGATCGGCGAGAGCTTCGAGCGCATCTACCGCCAGAACTGCCAGAACCTGGGCCTCCTCACCAGCACGGACTTCGGTCTGATTCCCCGCCTGCGCCGGGGCGAGGCCATCCCCCTCGCGGAGTTCACGGAGGGGCTCGATCCGGTCACCGCCGAGATCGTGCGGCGCGGTGGCCTCTTCGCGTACAACGCCGCGAGGCTGACGGGCGAGGTCGCACCGCCCCTCCCCAGGCTCGCAGTCCGGCCCATGACCTACGCCGAGAAGCTGCTGGCCCGCCACGCCATCGTGGATGCCGCCGCCGGCAAGACCGGGCTTCCGGCGGTGCGGCCCGGCGACGGCCTCTTCGTGCGGGCGGACTGGCGCTTCAGCCACGAATACGTGACCCCCATGGCGGCCCGGTTCCTGGAACAGGCCCTGGGACCCGACGCGGTCGTCCGCGACCCGGCCTCCATCCTGGCCTTCCGCGACCACCTCACCTTCCTGCACCACAGCATCCACCCGGACCACCGGGCCATGGGCCTACTGGCGGTGGCCGAGGGGCTCAAGCCGGCCCAGGAGGCCTTCTGCGCCCGGCATGGCATCCGCCTCCACGGCGAGCTCACCGATGGCTCCGGCAGCGAGGGCATCTGCCACGCCCTCATGACCGAGCGCTATGCCTGCCCCGGTCAGGTGGTCGTGGGCACCGACTCGCATACCCCCCACTCGGGCGCCCTGGGCTGCCTGGCCTTCGGCATCGGAACCACGGACATCGCCTGCGCCTGGGTCACCGGGGACGTGCGCGTCACGGTGCCGCCCACCCTGCGGGTGCGCCTCAACGGCCGGCTGCGGGCCGGGGTCTCCGCCAAGGACCTGGTCCTGCACCTGCTGGCCCAGCCCCTGATCCGCGAGGGCGGCGCCCTCGGCCATGTCATCGAGTATCAGGGCGAGGGCCTGCGGGACCTGGACACCGACGAGCGCGCCACCCTGACCAACATGGCCGCCGAGATCGGCGGCTTCACGGGCCTGGTGGCCCCGGACGCGGAGACCTGCCGCTTCCTCAAGGAGCGCCGGGGCCTGGACCTGGCCTTGGAGCCCTGGATGCAGGGCGACGAGGACGCTGACTACGCCCACACCCTGGACCTCGACTGCGCCACGCTGAGCCCCATGCTGGCCCGCCCGGGCGACCCCGGCAACGGCCTGGCCCTGGCGGACCTCGCCGAGGCGGTGCCCATCGACATCGCCTACCTGGGCAGCTGCACCGGCGGCAAGCGCGAGGACCTCCGCCGGGCCTACGAGGCCATCCGCCCCGCGGCTCTGGCCGGTCGCCGCGTCCCCGAAGGGGTGCAGTTCTTCGTGCAGTGCGGCAGCGAGGACGTGCGCCGCCACGCCGAAGCCGAGGGCTGGCTCAAGGCCTTCGAGGCCGTCGGCGCGGTGGTGCTCGGCAGCTCCTGCGGGGCCTGCATCAACGCCGGCCCCGGCGTGTCCAGCCGGGCGGACCAGGTCACGGTCAGCGCCATCAACCGGAACTTCCCCGGCCGCAGCGGCCCGGGCCAGATGTGGCTGGCCAGCCCCGCCACCGTCGCCGCCAGCGCCCTCGCCGGGCGGATCGTCGGAGCCGACTCATGATCGATCCCGTCCTGGCGGCGCGCTACCGGGCCATGGCGGTCGCCGCCCGCTCGCGCCCAGGCGCTCCCGACCCGGCCGGCGACCGGATCCTGGTGGTGGACGCCCAGGCCCAGCGCCTGGGCCTCCTGGAAGGCGGCCGGCTGGTCTTCGAGGCCGCCATCTCCACCGCCTTGAACGGCCTTGGGTGCCAGGAGAACTCCTACCGCACGCCCACGGGCTGGCACCGCATCCAGGCCTGCCTCGGCGCCGGGGCGGAGCCGGGCGCCGTCTTCCGCGCCAAGGCGCCCACGGGCGAGGTCTGGCGCGGCGAGCCCCGCACTGAGGACCTCATCCTCACCCGGGTGCTCCCCCTGGAGGGCCTGGAGGAAGGCTGGAACCGAGGTCCCGGCCACGACTCCTTCGAGCGCTTCATCTACCTGCATGGCACCAACCAGGAGGGCCTGCTGGGCCAGCCCGTCTCCCACGGCTGCGTGCGGCTGGGCAATGCCGACGTCGTCGACCTCTTCGACCGCGTGGCGGCGGGGGATCCGGTGCTGATCGCGGACGGACTGTCGGGAGATGGCCTGGGGCTCGGCCGCCTGCACTTCGCCGGCGTCGCGGGCAGCGGCATGAGCGCCCTGGCCCAGTTCGTGGCCATGAAGGGCGGCCGCGCCAGCGGCAGCGACCGCAGCTTCGACCGGGGCCAGCGCCCCGAGGACCGCGCCCGGCTGGAGACCCTGGGCGTGACGGTCTTCCCCCAGGACGGGGCGGGCCTGGCCGGCGACTGCGCGGCCCTGGTCGTATCCACCGCTGTGGAGGAAGACGTGCCGGATGTGGCGGCGGCGCGGCGCCTGGGCGTCCCGGTGCTGCACCGCTCCGAGCTGCTGGCGCACCTGGTGGCGCGCTACCGCACCGTGGCGGTGACTGGCACCAGCGGCAAATCCACCACCGCCGCCATGGTCTTCGCCATCCTCAGGGGCGCGGGCCGCGAGCCTTCGATCATCACCGGCGGCGAGCTGGTGGAGCTGCAGCGGGAAGGCCTCTGGGGCAACGCCTGGGCGGGACCGTCCGACCTGCTGGTCATCGAGGCCGATGAGAGCGACGGCTCCGTGGTGCGCTACCACGCCGCCCTGGGCGTGCTGCTCAACCTCCAGCGGGACCACAAGGAGATGGACGCGGTGGCGGCGATGTTCCGCACCTTCCGGGCCCAGCTGCGCGAAGGCGCCCTGGTGGGCGAGGCCGACAACCTGCGGGAGTTCGCCGTTGGCGCCACGGTCTTCGGCTACGGACCCGAGGCCACCTTCCGGGCCGAGGCCATCCAGACCGGTCCCGAGGGCACCACCTTCATGGTGCGTGGTCAGTCCTTCCAGCTGCCGGTCCCGGGCCGGCACAACCTGGAGAATGCCCTTGCCGCCATGGCGACCTGCGCCGCTCTGGGTGTGCCCCTGACGGCCATGGCCGCGCCCCTGGCCGGCTTCCAGGGTGTGGCCCGCCGGTTCCAGGTGCTGGGCAGCGCCCGCGGCGTCACCGTGGTGGACGACTTCGGCCACAACCCCGCCAAGGTCGCGGCCTCCATCCGGGCCGCACTGCTGCGGGTCGCGGGCAGCGGCGGTCGGGTGCTGGCCATCTTCCAGCCCCACGGCTTCGGGCCCCTCAAGTTCCTGCGCGCGGACTTCGTGGAGACCTTCGCCACCGAGCTGCGGCCGCAGGACCGGCTCTGGTTCCTGGATGTCTTCTACGCCGGCGGCACCGCCGCCCGGGACATCAGCAGCGCCGAGGTGATCGCCGACATCGCGCCGCGCCTCGGCACCGCCGAGCACGCCCCCTCCCGGGACTGGCTGGTGACGCGCCTGGCCGCGGAATCCCGCGAAGGCGACCTGGTCCTGGTGATGGGCGCCCGGGATCCCTCGCTCACAGAGCTCTCCCGGCAGATCCTGGCGCGGCTCGCGGAGCCTACTTGTCCAGCTCGAGCATGAGGGCGTAGCACCGCTCGAGGCGCACCTTCTGGATGCCCGCGGCGATCTTCTCGGCCTTCTCCTTCTCACCCGCCAGGATGGCCGGTACCAGCTCTGTCTCGCGGGTGTGCTTGAAGGCTTCCCAGGTCTCCTTGAGTTCCTTGAACTGGGGCCCCCGACCCGCCGGGGCCTTCAGCTTCGCCAGGTGGGCGCTGACGGCGTTGGCCGTGTCCTTGACCAGCTTCTGCTGCTCGGGAGTGCGTTTCTCCCGGTACAGCACCATGGTCACCAGCTCCTTGCGGGCGACTTCCGTCTCGGACTTGAGCACAGCGAATTCTCCCGCAGCCAGGGGGAGAGCCACTCCCAGCAGCAGGGTGAGGACGGGCAGGAAACGGGGCGCCTTCATGGGACCTCCATGGGTTCAGCCGGGCCTCAGGCCCGGGGGTTAGGCTCTGATCGGCCCCAGGGGATCATTCTTGAGGACAGGCTAGCCTAATGAATCGGAGCCGACCCCCGAGACCTGGTCATGCCCCCTGGACGGCCGCTATACACTGAGGCCGTGAGGAGACGCCATGGATGAGGCGAGGACAGCCCGGGCTGTGCGGGAGCTGCTGGCCAGCCTTGGCCAGGACCCGGACGCGCCAGAGCTGCGGGACACGCCGACCCGGGTGGCGGACTTCTGGCGGGAGCGCCTGGCGGGCTACGGCACGGATCTCGGCGCGGAGCTGAAGGCCCTGCCCGGCCTGCTCGTCCCCGTGCCCGTCATCCTGGAGCGCATCCCCTTCGTCAGCACCTGCGAGCACCATCTGGCGCCCTTCGAAGGCCATGCCACGGTGGGCTACCTGCCGGGTGCCGGCGGCACCGTCGGCCTCTCGAAACTGGTCCGCGTCGTCCAGGCCTTCGCCTGGCGCCTGCAGGTGCAGGAGCGCATGGCCCAGCAGATCGCCGAGGCCCTGGAGACCCACCTTCGCCCTGCCGCGTGGGGCGTCCAGCTGGTCGCCATCCACACCTGCATGAGCCACCGGGGCGTCCATACCCCCGGCGTGCCCGTCCGGACCACTCTGCTGGGTGGGACCTGGGCGACTCAGCCTCCACCGCCCTTCCAGGTCTAGGGAGGGTCATGTTCGAAGTCCGCGCGGATCCCGACCGGAATCGGCTCTACCTCACCCTGGCCGGGCGGCTCGACAGCGCCGAGCGCCAGGCGGCCATCAAGGCCATCCTGACCGAGGCTGGCAAGCTCACCCAGGGCTTCGGGGTGGTCTCGGACATCTCCGCCCTCCACGCCTCCGATCAGGAAGGCTTCAAAGATTTCCTGCGCGCCAAGTCGGGTCTCAAGCTCAAGGGCGCCGGTCCCGTGGTCCGGGTAGTGAAGATCCCCCTCAGCCGCATCCAGGTGGAGCGGATCAGCACCGAGGCCGGCTTCGAGGCCGAGCAGGTCTCCAGCGTGGAAGAAGCGGATAAGTGGCTAGATGCGGCGGGGGAGGCGCCTTGACGGCGACCCCTGCCCCACCCGCCATCCGAATCTTCGTGGACGCCGACGCCTGCCCAGTCAAGGACGAGATCTTCCGCGTGGCGCTCCGCTGCGGGCTCCGGGTCTTTGTGGTCTCCAACTCGCTGCTGCGGATTCCGCGCAACCCGCTGTTCGAAGCGGTCGTGGTGGCCCGGGGTATCTTCGACGGCGCCGATGATTGGATCGCCGAGCGCGTCACCCCCACGGATATCGCGGTGACGGCGGACATCCCCCTGGCCGCCCGCTGCCTGGAGCAGGGCGCCCGGGTTCTGGATGCCAAGGGCCGCGTCTACTCGCCCGAGTCCATCGGCGACGCCCTGGCCAGCCGTGAGCTCATGGCCAACCTGCGCGCCATGGGCGAGATGGGCGGCGGCCCCGCACCCTTCACCGCCCGGGACCGTTCGACCTTCCTGCAGCGACTGGACGACCTGATCCAGGCCATCCGGCGTGGCTCGCGGTAGACTGACGCAAAGGCAGGAGTGGATCCAACCTTCGTGATGATCGGATAAGCCATGGCCAGGAAGCCCAACTACAACTTCGAGAAGCGTCAGAAGGATCTGGCCCGGATCAAGAAGAAGGAAGAAAAATTGCAGAAGAAGGCCCTCAAGAAGGATGCCCTCGGCAATGACATTCCCGAGGGTGACGAGCCGGAAGACGAAGGAACAGAGACCCCTACCGAAGCCGACAAGGCCTGAGTCAAGTCTCGGCATGTCGTTAATAGCGCTCTCGGCCCGTCGAGAAAAACATCGGGCCGGGAGCCTTGTAATTTATGAAAATCATTCAATGATTTGACTTATTGCTTTGGCATGGCAATGGCACTACCTTGAGGCCGCCGCTTTGCGGCCCCCCAAGGAGACGCCATGTCCTTTCCCGAGTCCAAGACCCACCAGAACCTCAAGGCCGCCTTCGCCGGCGAGAGCCAGGCGAACCGCCGCTACACCTGGATGGCCCAGGTGGCCGAGAAGGAGGGCCTGCCCGAGGTGGCGGCCCTCTTCAAGCACAGCGCTGACGGCGAGACCGGCCACGCCCTGAAGCACCTCATGTACCTGGCGGCCCAGGCCGGCGATCCCGCCACGGGCCTGCCCCTGGGTGACACCCTCACCAACCTGAAGTCCGCCGTGGCAGGCGAGACCTACGAATACACCGACATGTATCCCGAGTTCGCGCGTCTGGCCCGGGAAGAGGGTTTTGCCGAGATCGCCGCCTGGTTTGAGACCCTGGCCAAGGTCGAGCGCTTCCACGCCGGCCGCTTCCAGGATGCCCTCACGCGGCTGCAGACCGGCACCATGACCGCCCCCGACGCCGACATCGCGAAGCACGTCTGAGGCCTTCATGAACCTGGTCTTCGACCCCGCCGCCGAGCGTGAGCGGTACCTCGCTCGCAAGGGCTTCCTCGCCCGCCAGGCGGAACTTCGCCTGGACCTGGCCGAGGGCATCAGCTTCCAGCCCGAGACGGCCGAGAGCGTCGAAGATCAGGTGATTGAAACCCTCTGGGCCGAAGGCAAGACGCCTGAATCGACGGACCAGGAGGAACTGGCTGAGGCCCGAGCCTCCTTCGCCGTGCTCGCGCCCCGCCGAGAGCCTGGCGGCTGCTCCCTGGCCGTCACCTTGATGCTGGGGTTCCCGGATGCCATCCGGGACCAGCGCCTGGCGGTGCTCCAGGACTTCCCGGACCGCCTGATGATGGAGCTTTCGGACACCTCCCGGGTCGCTCCGGTCGTGGACCGGGGCGCGGCCGGCCCCGAAGACCGCCTGCCCGCCGTGCTGGCCCTGCGCTACCTGATACCGGACGGCCGCACCATCGCCGCCCTTGTCTCCAACCACGCCGAAGTCCCCGGCCGCTGGCCTGCGCCCGCTGCCTGGAGCCTCTGGCCTTCCTGAGGAGATGCGCATGAACCGATCCGTCATCGACCACCTGAACACCGAGCTGGCCAGCGCCTTCGTGCTGGCCCTGAACGCCAAGCGCTACCACTGGACCGTCACCGGTCCGCACTTCCGCGACTACCACCTGCGCTTTGAGGAGCTCTACACGGCCGCCGACGGCACCGTGGATGAACTGGCGGAACGGATTCGCATGCTGGGCGGGATCCCCCTGCACAGCCCCGCCCAGATCGAAGCCCAGACCCGGGCCACCATCTCCAGCCCCACGGCCCGCCTGGACCCGGACGCCATGCTCCAGGAGGCCCTGGAGAACGAGGAGGCCACCGTGGCCCTGCTGCACACCGGCATCGAGCTGGCCAGTGCCGCCGGCGATCCCGGTACGGCCGACCTCCTCACTCGGTTCCTGCAGATCCATCAGAAAGAGGCCTGGTTCCTCCGGGAAATGGCCGCCTGATTACCCCTTCCTGATTACCAACCATCCTCAGCCTCAACGTCCAAGGTGGAGGTGAGCGCAACCAACCATTCGACAGTGGGTTGGGGAGATTGGACAGGATATGTCGGTCTTCTAGACCGAGCCTTGGGTG
>CAIPAY010000122.1 GCA_903863195.1 uncultured Holophagaceae bacterium | reverse complement strand
GCTCCTCATCGCCGAAGGCGCCCTGCTCGCCCGCATGAGGGTTCAGGGCGCAGAGCGCCACCCGCAGGTCCAGCTTCCCGGTCAGGTGGATGAACTGGTCGGCGGAGAAGGCCAGGGTCTCGGCTACGGCATCCTTGTCGAGGGTCTCCACCACGGAGCGCAGGCTCTGGTGGACGGTGTGCAGCACCACGTTGAGGCTGGGGCTGACAAAGGCCATGCGGGTGATGGGGGCGCCGGAGAGCTCCTGCAGATACTCCGTGTGGCCTGGCAGGTTGTAGCCCGCGAGGTGGGCGGCGGCCTTGGCCATGGGCAGCGTGACCAGGGCATCGCTGAACCCGCTCAGGGTCATGAGGGCCGCCACGCGGATGGCCTCCACGGTCGCCCGGCCGGAGGCGGCGGAGCCCACCCCCAGCTGGAGCTGGTCCGCTGTGATCTCGGGGGTGGGATCCAGCCAGAGCGCCTCGGCCAGCACCAGGCCCGGACGGGCGCCCCGGGAGAGCACCTGCAGGCCGTGGACCTCGCCCAGGAAGCCCGCGGGTGCCGGCCGCAGGGGGGCGATCCAGCGCCAGTCCACCCGCCGCTCAGGCAGGGCCGCCAGCAGGTCGGCGCCCGCCCGGGAACCCACCACGGTCACGTCCGTCCAGGGCTGGATGATGGGCAGACCGCCCAGCAGCAGCTCGGGACCGATGCCGCAGGGATCTCCCAGGCTGATGGCGATGCAAGGACGACGACTCATGGAGACCCCAGCGAGGTGTGCTAGGGGTCAATCGTAGACCGGAATCTCCACATCGCTTGGCGCGGGCTCTTCTTTCTTGGTGGAGCGGCTCCGCCGGATGCGCGGCTCCTCCTCCTGCTTGTAGATGTATTTGATGTTGTGCTTGGGAACCAGGACGTTGGGTTCCTTGATCCGGTTGATCTTCAGGCAGTGCTTGTCATACCACTCGATGACCCCGCGGACCTTCTCGTCATCCTGGAGGACGATCACCATGGGGGTCTTGGACTGCATCTGCTTCAGGTAGTAGAAGCTCTCGGCGTTGGTCTGCTCAGGCGGGGCGATCTTGCGCCGGGGGCTGCCCACGCCCTGGGGGGCAGTCGGCACAGCGGGATTCACGGCGGGGTTCGGTTCACCGGCAGCCGTGAGCGGCGAGGGCGCGGCGGTCAGGGTCTCGGTGCCGCCGCCCTTGGCGGGCAGACCCAGCTTGTCCTTCAGTTCACTGAGATTCGGTCGGATGAGCTTTCGGTTCATGTTTGATCCTGGCCCAACGGGCGGTTCAGGGATGTCAAAGGCATCAGCCAAGGGCTGCCCCCGTTCAGATCTTTACTGCCGCACCCGAGGGATCGACCGCGCGAACTGGAAGGGGATAGTCCACATTGGCAGGTGCCAAGCGGACCCTGCAAGGTGTGCTATGAAGTTTTGGTAGTGGATGGCTGTCGGAAGTCTACGGCTAGACGGGCCCGGATGCCAATGGCTCTTCTTGGGGAGCCGGGGGAATCAGAATCTGAACGAGGGTCCCCCGGCCGGGCTCGCTGTCCACTTCGATGCGCCAGCCCATGGCCTGGATGAAGCGATAGACCAGGCTCATCCCGAGGCCGGTGCCCTCACGGAAGCTGCCGACGAAGGGGACGAAGAGCTGGTTCAGCTGCTCGGGGGTCATGCCGCAGCCGTTATCGGCCACCGAGAGGCGGATACCTTCCTCATGACGGGTGCAGGCCAGGCGCACCATGGGGCTGGGCCTGCCCTCGACGGCCTTGCGCGCATTGACGAGCAGGTTCAGCAGCAGCCGGTGAAGCCCCGTGGCGTCCGAGAGACAGCTCACCTCCGCGATGTCGTCCATGACCAGGGGCAGCCCCTTGGTGCGGGGGTCCATCTCCCAACTCGCCCGGGCCTCCTCCAGGACCTTGGGGAGGTACAGCAGGGACTCGCCAGGCACCTCCGGTCGGGCGAAATCGAGGAAGTCCGAGAGGATGGCCCCGACGCGTTGGGTCTCCCGGTCCAGGATGCCCAGGACCCGCTTCTCGACCTCCTGGGGCGGGTCCTCGCGCTGCAACAGCTGCACGCAGCCGCTGATGGAGGCCATGGGGTTGCGGAGCTCGTGAGCCAGACCCGCCGCCAGCTGGCCAATGGCTGCGAGCCTCTCGCTGATGCGGGTGCGCTCCTCCAGGGCCTTCAGGTCGGTCAGATCCTGGAACAGCAGGAGCTGGCCGGTCTCCTCCCGGTTCACGCCGCGCAGGCCAGCCAGGTGGCCGCCCAGGATCTGGCGTCCCCCCTCCGGTCGGGGCAGCGCCACCTCGAAGCGGTGCTCGCGCCCCCGGTAGAGGGGCAGAGGACTGCTCAGGGGCAGCAGCTCCTGGATGGCGACCCCATTGGCGATGTGCTTTCCTAGAATGGCTTCGGCCGCAGGATTGGCCGAGGTGACCCGGCCCTCCAGGTCGAGGGTGATGAGCCCCGAGCTCAGGGACTCCACGACCCGCTCGTGCAGGGCGGAGAGCTCCCCCACCACGGCTTCGCTGACGCTGAGGTCGGTCCGCAGCCGGTCGAGGTTCCTGCGGATGAGCACGGCCACCAGGGTGGTAGCGAAGACCTGCAGCGACGCAATGCCCAGGATGAAGGAGGCCCGCCCTGAGTCCTGGGGGCCGAACTCGCCGGACAGCCCGAAGGTGGGCAGGAGGCCATGGGCGAACCCCAGGACCACCGTCACGTGGGTGATGGCCGAGAGGACACCCACCCCCACGATCTCTAGAGTGCCCAGGTAGAAGGCCGAGGCCAGCACGGGGAAGATGTAGAGGGTGGAGAAGCGCTCCTGGGTCACCCCCTGGAACGCGATGACCAGGGTGACCAGGGCCAGGTCCAGCAGGAGGTTCCACCGGATCCAGCCAAACCCGGGTGTGGGGAAGAGCTGGTTCCTGGAGCGCAGCCCCTTGGCCGCCTCCCAGGCCGCCTCACCGAAAAAGAGCAGGAGCACTCCCAGGTAGAGCGGTTCCCCGGGGCCATCGGCCCGAACCTCCCTGGGCAGGGCCGCGTGGAGCGCCAGCAGGCCGAAGCTGGCGAAGAACCGGAAGGAGAGGGGCAGAAACGAGGACCCGGCTTCGGCCGAGCTCATGCTGTCCCAGGTGCGCTGGAGCATGCCAACCATGGTGCCCGAATCTGCCATCCTAGGGCCATGGCCGACTCAGCCTTTCCCGCAACCCCGTCCCTCCGTGCCGCCGGCATGCGGCAGACGCCCCAGCGGGAGGGCATCCTCCGGGTCCTGAAGGACTCGGACCGCCCCCTCACCGTGGAAGAGATCTGGGAGCGCATGCCGGAGCGGCGCTCGGGCCTGCCCACGGTCTATCGGAACCTGGAGCGGTTCGTCCATGAAGGCTGGGCCGAGAGCATCCTCGGCTCCGACCAGGTCATGCGCTTCGTCCGCTGCGACTCCCGGCACCACCACCACCACCTTCAGTGCGAGCACTGTGGCCGCACTGCGGAGGTGGACGCCTGCGGTCTGGAGGCCTCCCTGCGCCACCTTGAGGAGCTCTCGGGCTTCACCATCACCCGCCATCAGCTGCTGCTCTTCGGCCTCTGCCGGGCCTGTCGGGTCGGAGCCTGAGGCGGGTCAGGTCCCAAATTCTCCGTTGACCGAAGCGCGCGCAATTGCTAGTCTTGATCTCTCATGCGGGTGTAACTCAGTGGTAGAGTGCAACCTTGCCAAGGTTGAAGTCGTGGGTTCAAATCCCATCACCCGCTCCACCGCCCGGGCCGCGTAAGCGGCCCGGGTCGTTTGAAAAGCAGATAGCAGCAACGCAAGGCACCGTCGCCAAGTGGTAAGGCCCGGGACTGCAAATCCCGTATACATCGGTTCGAATCCGATCGGTGCCTCCAGACCAGCCCCCGCAAGGGGGCTTTGTCATGCCCGCCGGCGGGACGCAGCCAGGCCGAGGATGAGGCCCAGGGCCAGGGACCAGAGGGCGGCCAGACCCACCTGAAGCTCCGCGGGGAGGTTGAACGTCAGGGTGTGCGCGGGGATCCAGAACCAGGCCAGGGTCCGCAGGGCCAGAGCCATGCCGTCGAAGCCCCGGCGCCCCAGGATGAGGTTGTCCTCCAGACGGTGGAACAGCATCATCTGGGGCCCGAAGAACACATTGGTGAGGGTGGAGAGCGCCAGGGCCCAGCCCCAGCCGGAAGCCAGAGCGGCGGGCAGGATGTGGTGGTCCAGGAGAGCCCGGGTGAAGCCCTTCATGCCGACGAAGCCCGCCTTGATGACCAGTCCCAGCAGGGCCCAGGCCAGCACCTTGGCGGTCAGCTGCAGGGGGGTGCAGGGCAGGGCGGGTCGACGGGACTTGAGGCTGGCGGCCAGCACCTCGCCCAGGGTGCCCAGGAGCGCGAACTGACAGGCGGCGGACAGGAAGGGGTGGGCTTGCACCCAGAGGCGGTAGGGGACCATCAGCCCAGGCTACCTGGGCCCACGCTGGGCCCGGGTCACAGCGGTCGGCGGTCGATCCAGCCGCCGCCCAGGACCTCGCAGTCCCGGTAGAAGACCACGGCCTGACCCGGGGCGATGGCCCGCTGAGGCTCGGCGAAGGCCACGCGGAAGCGGCCGTCCGGCAGGGGAATTACCAGGGCCTCCGCTTCGGGGGCACGGCTGCGGATGCGGGCCTCGCAGGCAAGGGGGCCGGACGGCGGGCCTTGGACCCAGCTCAGGTCCCGAGCCACCAGGTACCGGCTGTAAAGGTCCGGCTCGCTCCCCACCCAGACCGTGTTGCTGGCGGGGTCGGTGTGGATCACGTAGAGGGGCTCTGAGGCCGCGATCCTCAGCCCTCGTCGCTGGCCGATGGTGTGCCGCCAGTAGCCCCGGTGGTGCCCCAGGACCCGGCCATCCAGATGCCGGACCTCGCCCTCGCCTCGCCCCGGATCCCGACCCTCTGCCTCGATGAAGGCGTCGTAGCGGTCCTGGGTGACGAAGCAGATCTCCTGGCTCTCTGGCTTCTCTGCCAAGTGGAGGCCCAGCTCGGCCCCGAGGGCGCGGACCTCGGGCTTGGTGAGGTGCGCCAAGGGGAAGAGCGTCCGGGCCAGGGTGGCCTGGGTGTGGTGGAAGAGGTAGTAGCTCTGGTCCTTGTCCGGGTCATGCGCCTTCCGGAGGTGCCAGGCACCCTCGGCAAAGGTGATCGCCGCGTAGTGGCCCGTGGCGACGAAAGCTGCTCCCAGGGAGGTGGCTCTTTCCAGGAGGGCAGAGAACTTCAGGTGCTGGTTGCACCAGATGCAGGGACTGGGGGTTTCGCCCTCGAGGTAGCTCTGGATGAAGCCCTCGATGACGGTCTGGCGGAAGGGGGCTTCGAAGTCCATGACGTAGTGGGGGAAGCCGCCCTGGTGGGCGACCCTCCTGGCGTCCTGGAAGTCATCCAGAGTGCAGCACTTCCCGGTGGAACCTCCCATGGCTCCCTTGTCGAACAGCTGCATGGAGACGCCGATCACCTCGAACCCGGCCCGCTGCAGGAGGGCGGCCATGACCGAGCTGTCCACGCCCCCGGACATGGCAGCCAGGACGCGGTCGCCCGGGCGCAGGGTGGGGTGGCAACGCAGGGGCGCCAGGGTGCGATCGAGCAGGGCCCCGGCCATCAGGTCCTCAGGCGGCGGAGCCGGAGCAGGGAGATGGCCAGCAGCAGCAGCAAGGGCGCCAGCACACCCCAGTAGGCGGGGAACTCCGCGGCGCGGGCCGCGCCCCCGAAGAGGGTCTGGAGACCCAGGAAGACGAGGCCGGCGACCAGCCCGGCCCCCAGGGCCTGACCCCGGCCCTGGCGGGGACCTGGGAAGGCGAAGGAGAGCATGGCCAGCACCAGGCAGGGGCCCGCCAGCCACCCCAGCAGCCGCCCCCAGAGCATGTAGGCGCGCTCGGGATCCGGTGCCCAGGTCTGCCAGTGGAAGAGATCCAGGGTGCGCGCCTCCTCGGCCGTGGCCGCCGTGCGCAGGGCCCGGGCAGGGAAGAGCCGGTCCGCCGGCGGGCCCTGGACCAGGCTCAGGCCGCCCCAGGCCAGCGCTTCCGTGTGGGCTGAGCCGAGCTTCCAGTGCAGCAGGATTGGCGCCTCGCCGGGGGCCTTGAGCGGGAAGCCCCAGCGCTGCTCGGCCTGGAGGTGCCAGAGCACGCCCGTGGAGCCAAGATAAAGCCACGGTCGGCTGGTCGTGGGCGCCTGGGAGCGTTTGAGGATCTGCCGGTAAAGCTGGTTGGCGTGGGTCATGGCCATGGGCGCGAGCCCCACCTGGAGGATCAGGGTAAGCACGGCGACCAGGCCCCAGCTCATGCGGCTGCTCCAGAGCCAGCGGAGCAGGCTGACCCCGCCGGCCCGGAGGGCCAGCCACTCCCGGTGCAGGGCCGCTTCGGACAGGGCCAGCAGGGTGCCCAGGAGGAAGGCCATGGGCAGGGCGACCACCAGGAAAGGTGGAAGATTCCAGAACCAATACCTAATGAAGACATCAAAATGGACACCATTCTTAGAGAGATCTCCAGCCAGGGTCGCGTACTCGATCAGGAGGTTCAGGACTAGGAGGCTGCCCAGGGCCGAGGCCCAGTTCTCCCACCAGGAGAGGGTTGCCCAGTGGCGCAGGATCCCATGCTGGGTACCTTTCCCGTGCAGCCAGCGAAGGGCGCTCTCCCGGGCCGTGCGGACCCGGTTTCGGAGGGGGTCGAGCACCGCCCGAAAGGGGTGCAGCAGGGGGGTTAGCCACCGCAGGGCTCGTCCTGAGCGATGGGGCTTGAGGCGCTGGTGGAGGAGCAGCCAGCCCGCAATCAAGAACGGGAAGGGGACCAGGAGCAGGGGGTAGATCTGTTTGAATTGCGCATTCAACCACATGTTTTCAATGTGCTTCATGACCAGATAGTAGAGGATGATGACGCCCAGGCTCTTGAGGATGGCGCCGCCCCGGTAGAAGCGGGGGTGGCCGAAGCCCAGGGCGATGCCCAGCAGGAGGAGGGCAGCCGAGGCCAGGGGCAGGGAGGTACGGCGGCAGATCTCCATGGCCGCCTGGAGGCGCAGCTCCGCGGCCTCAGGAGAGGTGCCGGGCACCCCCGATGGCGCTCCCAGCAGCTTGATTAGGGCCGCTGAGCTTTCGTACCGAAGTGGCGTTGGCGGCAAGAGATGAGCCCCCGCCGGAATGCCGAAGCGCAGGACCTGCTTCTCCTGGCTCAGGTGGATGACGCTCCCGCTGCCCGAGGTCTGGTAGAGGGCGCCCTGCAGTCCGGCCAGATGCAGTTGCAGCTCCGAGGAACCGTCGGCCTTGGCCTCCAGGGCATAGGTCATGGAAGAAGCCGTGAGGTGCTGCACGCCCTGAGGCGTGGATTCCATGATGTGAATCTGCCCCTCCCTGGACACCCAGAAGGCTGAGTTGGGGGCACTTGGGGGGAACCAGGGCGGGGAGCCGGGGCGCAGGAAGCGGGCCTTGGCCTCCTCGGCCATCTTCACGCGGATGCTCTGCTGGACCCGGGCGGTGGCGGGGACGAGAAAGTGGGCGTTCAGGGTCGCCAGCAGGATCAGCCAGACGGCCATGCGGACCCAGGGGGCGGTCCAGGTCCGGCGACCGGCACCCAAGCCTTGTGCCGCCACTAGCTCCGAGCCTTCCATCAGCTGCTGGGTCCCCAGCAGGCCGCCCAGCACGGCCGCCATCGGCAGGACCAGGCCCAGGTTCTCCGGCAGCGAGGTCAGCAGCAGCGGCACCAACCAGCGCAGCGGCGCCCCCTGGGAGAAGATCTGCTTCGAGATGGTCACCATCTCCCACGAGAGGAGCAGGAAGCCATAAAAGAAGAGCGCTCCAAGGAAGGGGGTGGCCCAGCGTCGGAGCACGTATCGGGTCAAGATCGAGGGCACGGTGGGTCCTGATTTAGCTTTCGATAATGTATATTATGTAACCTTAACTCGGAGTGCACGGGCCGAATTCAAGAATCACAAGACCTTTGCTTCCAACAGATCATGGATGTGCAGGACCCCTGTAGGCAGACCTTCCCGGGTCACGACCAGAAAAGTGATCTTGCGGGCCTCCATGAGGCCGGCGGCCTCCAGGGCCAGGGCTTCCTCGTCCAGGGTGATGGGACTGTGGGTCATGATCTGCTCAGCCGTCAGGCTCAGTGGGTTGGCCGCTTCCCGCTCGGCGCGCTCCAGAGCCCGGCGGATATCACCGTCCGTGACGACTCCAAGCAGGCGTGGGGCCACCATGACCGTGGTCATCCCGAGGCGGCCGCCCGTCATAGCCCGAAGCACGTCCGTGAGCGAGGCGTCGGGCTGGACCCGAGGCCACTCTGAGTGCATCAAGGCTTTCACCTTCAGGAGCTTCACACCCAGACTTCCAGCGGGGTGATTCAAGGCGAAGTGGTCCTTGGTAAACCCGCGCCGGGACATCAGGCAGCCCGAGAGGAGGTCACCCCAGATCAGCTGGAGGGTGGTGCTGGCCATGGGGGCCAGTTCCAGAGGACAGCCCTCCCCCTCCGGAAGCCGGTAAGTGAAGGACCACTGCGCGGCCTGGGCCAGGCTGCTGTCGGGCCGGGCGGTGATGGCAGCCAGGGGAATGCCGAGGCGGAGCAGGCTGGGCAGCAGGCGGACCACCTCTTCGCTCTCCCCACTGTTCGAGAGGGCCAGCACCGAGTCCTGGGCCGTGACCATCCCCAGGTCCCCGTGCAGCGCCTCGGCGGGATGGAGGAAGAAGCTGGGGCAGCCCGTGGAAGCCAGCGTGGCGGCAATCTTCTGGGCCACCAGACCGGACTTGCCCATGCCGGTGAGGACCACCCGCCCGGACCGGCCCAGCACCATCTGGGTCCAAGCCACGACCTGACTCGGCTCCCAGGATTCCTGCAGTTCCGCAAGGGCGGCCCGGGCCGCAGCCAGCACGGCATTTCCGACCGTGAGAGGTTCTGTGCCCTGGTTCTTATCCTTCACAGCGGTTACTCCGATGCAGTTACGAGCAAGGTGTTCATGCTACCAGCCATTCTCCCTCTCTTTCCCCTGCCCCAGGTCGTGCTGTTTCCGCAGACCTTCCTGCCCCTGCAGGTGTTTGAGCCGCGCTACCAGGAACTGACCATCGAGGTGCTCAACTCCCACCAGCATCTGGTGATCGCCCTGATGCGGGAGAACCCCGAGCCCGGCTCTCTGGGGGAAACCGCCCCCATCTTCGAGGTCGGGTGCCTGGCCGAGGTGGTGCGGGCCGAGCCGCTCACCGGAGGACGCTGGAACCTTCTGCTGCAGGGCAAGGAAGCGGTCCGCATCCTTGGGGAAGCTCCAGGCAAGCCCTTCCGCCAGGCCCAGATCGAGGTGCTGCCTTTCCAGTCGGCGGTCCTCTGGCCTGGTCCCCACCGCCGCCGCCTGATGGACACGCTCCAGCTCTACGCCAGGTCCGAGGGCATCGAGACCCAGATGCAGGAGCTGCTGGACCTCCCTCTGGAGGATGTGGGCCGGCTGAACACCCTGGCCATGGCCCTGGACTTCGAGCCCACGGAGCGGCAGTTCCTGCTGGAGGCGCGGGACCTCCCTGCCCTGGCCGACCGCCTGCTGCAACTGCTCGACTTTGCCATCGGCGGGCGCATCCTCCGCGGGCTGTGACCCGGTCCGGCCGCCAGCCCTTGCTACACTGATGCTGGCCCTGTAGCTCAGTGGTCAGAGCTGGCGGCTCATAACCGCTTGGTCCAGGGTTCGAACCCCTGCGGGGCCACCAACTCAGCGGAATCGCCTGCGGCGATTCCGCTGTTTAAACTGATTCAATTTTTTGGTTTACCGCGTTTTAGTGTGGAGGTTCGAGCCTGGGAACCCTGTTCTCCTCATCTTCCGCGCGAACCCCGCTGCCAGGGCCACAAGGACAATAAGACTAAAGAAAATCGGTGAGGAACAGTGAGGAGCGGTGAGACTGCCAGGAGCTAAGGACCGTCTCACCGGCCCTCACCGTTCCTCACTGGTTCATCCGCTTTTTTCATCAGACTCCATGGGCCCCAACGGAGATGCCCCAGTGCCAGGGCTGATCACGTCCGGGTGCTGAACCCCATGGTCCGGAGCACCTTCATCAGGGTCCCTGTTTTGGCACTCGCTATTCCTCGAAGTGCCAAATTGTTTGGGTTTAGACGATCCACTTCCTCAGCTCGCCCTCGGCGAACTGCAGGTGGACCAGCATGGCCTCGGAGGCCTGCCCGGGCGAGTGGGCGCGGATGGCTGCCAGGATGCTCGAGTGCTGGTCGATGATCCGCTGGGGGTTCTGCCCGTTGTCCAGGTAGAGGCGGCGGCGGGCGGCGGAGTTGGCCTTGGCGAAGTCGCCGGAGACTGTCTTGAAGAGCTTGGCCAGGAGGTTGTTGTGCGTGGCCTCGGCCACGGCAAAGTGGAAGGCCGCGTCGAACTCCTCACCCTTCTCTGGATCCTGCAGGTTCAAGCGCTCCTTCATGCTCTCCAGGAGGGCCTCGATCTCATCCAGCTCCTGCTCCGTGGCCCGCTGGGCGGCCAGGCTGGCGGTGGCCGTCTCGAAGATCCGGCGCATCTCGAACATGTCGATGACGGAACTGCGCTCCACGGCCAGGAACATGGCCAGCGGGCGGATGATGTCGTCGGCCTCGGTCTCGCGGATGAAGGTACCCTCGCCGGGGCGGATGTCGATGACGCCCAGCATCTCGAGGGTGCGGATGGCCTCCCGGACAGAGGCCCGGCTTACCTGGAAACGGTCGGCCAGTTCCCGTTCGGCCAGCAGCTTGTCCCCGGGCTTCAGCTTGCCATCGGAGATGAGCTGCCGGATCTGCTCGACGATCTCCTCGTAGAGGCGCTTCGTGCGGATGGGCGTCAGGTCCATGGCTCACTCTCTTGCGCGTGAAAGGCAGGGAAAAGGGAACTGTGATCGTTAGCACTGGCGGGACAGTGGTCTGACCACTAGACCTATTGTAATCTTCGCGCAGGTCTTTCACTCATTCCAACTCATTTCATTTCCCTTCCCCCCTTTTTTTCCGGAGGTTCCATGACCCCTTGGACCCAAGTCTATTCCCCAGTCATGGGGAATATCTTCCTCTCGGCCCTGGTGGCCGCGTTGCCGGTCTTCGTGCTGCTGGGCCTCCTGGCTCGGCACGTGAAGGCCCACTACTCGGCGATCCTGGGCCTGGTGACCTGTCTGGCCGTGGCCATCCTGGTCTACAAGATGCCCGCCGACATGGCCGGCATGGCCGCTGTCCACGGCGCCCTCTATGGCCTCCTGCCCATCGGCTGGATCGTCCTCAACGCCATCTTCATCTACGACATCACCGTGAAGTCAGGTGACTTTGAGGTGGTCAAGCACTCCATCGCCGGTCTCGCGGCCGATCGCCGCATCCAGGCCCTGCTCATCGCCTTCAGCTTCGGCGCCTTCATCGAGGGCGCCGCCGGCTTCGGCACGCCCGTGGCGATCTCCGCCGCGATGCTCATCGGCCTCGGCTTCCGTCCCCTCCAGGCCGCGGGTCTGGCCCTCATCGGCAACACCGCCCCCGTGGCCTACGGCGCCCTGGGCAGCCCGCTCATCGCCCTCGCCGGTGTCACCGGTCTCCCCCTTGAGATGCTCAGCGCCGCCGCTGGCCGCATCCTGCCCATCTTCTCCCTGATCGTGCCCTTCTGGATCATTTGGACCATGGCCGGTCGCAAGGCCATGATGGAAGTCTGGCCCGCCTGCCTCGTGGCTGGTGGCAGCTTCGCCATCGCCCAGTTCGGGGTCAGCAACTTCCACGGCCCCTGGCTGGTGGACATCATCGGCGCCATCGTCTCCATGGTGGCCACGGTCCTGTTCCTGAAGGTCTGGCAGCCCAAGACCATCTGGCGCTACGAGCACGAGCGTGAAGAAGCCGAAGGCGCCGTGGTCGAGCAGAGTGGAAGCAAGGTCATGAAGGCCTGGCTCCCCTGGGTCTTCCTGTCCATCTTCGTGTTCGCCTGGGGCACCCCTCAGGTCAAGACCTTCCTGAACGGCGGCCCCAAGGGTCAGCCCAACTTCCTCTACGGCAAGTCGGTCAAGACCTTCGAGATCCCCCGCCTCCACAACCGCGTCGAGAAGGCTCCTCCCGTCGTCGCCAAGAAGTCGAAGGAAGCCGCCGTCTGGACCTTCAACTGGCTCTCCCTCACCGGCACCAGCCTCATGCTGGCGGGCATCCTCAGCGCTCTCGTGGCCGGCTTCGGCCCCCTGGAGATCGTCAAGATCTGGGCCCGCACCGTGGGTCGGGTGAAGATCTCCCTGCTCACCATCGCCGCCATGCTGGCCCTGGGCTTCGTGTCCAAGGCTGCGGGCCTGGACGCCACCATGGGTCTGGCCTTCGCCAGCACCGGCCTGCTCTTCCCCTTCTTCAGCGCCATGCTGGGCTGGTTGGGTGTGGCCCTCACGGGCAGTGATACGTCCTCGAACGTGCTCTTCGGCGGCCTGCAGAAGATCACCGCCGAGCAGCTCGGCCTGAACCCGATCCTCACCGCCGCGGCCAACACCACCGGCGGCGTCATGGGCAAGATGATCGACGCCCAGAGCCTCGTGGTCGCCTCCGTGGCCACCAACCAGCAGGGCGAGGAAGGCACCATCCTCCGCTACGTCTTCTGGCACAGCCTCGCGCTGGCCGCCATGGTGGGCGTGGTCATCTTCCTCTACGCGCGGGTCCTCCCCGCCAACTGGATGCCCCAGCTGCCGCCCGCGGCCCCTGCGGCCGCCGCGCCCGCTCCTGTCGTGACCGCCCCGGCCGCTCCCGCGGCTCCGGCTGCCCTGCCCGCCCCCGCCCCGGCCAAGAAGTAAGCGAGGCGGAATTCCGAAGCACGACCCGGGTCCCGCCGACGTCACCCTTGTCGGCGGGACCTTTTTCTCTGCCCCAGCCCGGGGCCAGGATGCCTCTCATGACCACCGAAACTGCCACCTCCCTGCGGGATTCCCTCGCCGCCATCGTGGGCCAGGACCGCGTCCTGGACCGCCCCGTCGACCTCATCGCCTTCGCCTCGGACGCCAGCTTCTACCGGCTCATCCCCAAGGCCGTGGCTTTCGCCGGCAGCATCGAGGACGTGCAGGCCCTGTTCCGGCTGAGCCACGAGCGCCAGGTCCCCATGACCTTCCGCGCCGCGGGCACCAGCCTCTCGGGGCAGTCCGTCTCGGACGGCATCCTGGTGGAAGTGGCCCGCAACTGGCGGGGCATCAAGGTCCTGGAGGGCGGCGCCAAGGTCAAGGTGCAGCCCGGCGTCATCGGCGCCCACGTGAACCACGCGCTCAAGGGCTACCGCGCCAAGATGGGTCCCGATCCCGCGTCCATCAACACCTGCACCGTGGGTGGCATCCTCTCCAACAACAGCAGCGGCATGTGCTGCGGCGTTGCCCAGAACGCCTACCACACCCTGGAGTCCCTCACCTTCGTGCTGCCCTCCGGCACGGTCATCGACACCGGCGCCCCCGATGCCGACGAGCGCTTCCGCGCCTCCGAGCCCGCCCTGGCCGAGGGCCTGCTCAAGCTGAAGGCGGACCTGCTGGGTAATCCCGCCCTGGCCCAGCGCATCCGGTCCAAGTACCTGACCAAGAACACCACCGGCTACTCGCTGAACGCCTTCATCGACTTTGACCGGCCCGTGGACATCTTCCGGAACGTCCTGGTGGGTTCCGAAGGCACCCTGGCCTTCATCGCCGAGGCGGTGCTGAACTCCGTGCCCGACCTGCCCGTGAAGGTCACCGGGTTCCTGATCTTCCCCGACCTGCACGCGGCCTGCGCGGCCATCATCCCCCTGCGCGACGCCGGCGCCGCGGCGCTGGAGCTGCTGGACCGCGCCTCCCTGCGCTCGGTCGAGAACCAGGCCGGCAGCCCCGCCAGCATCAAGACCCTGCCCGCGGGCGCCGCGGCGCTGCTGGTGGAGTTCCACGGCCCCGACGAGTCTGTCCGCGCCGAGTTGGAGCGCCTGGCCGTCTCCTCCGCCGCCAGCCTGGACCTGCTGGAGCCCGCCCGCTTCACCAACGATCCCGTGGAGCAGGCCCTCATGTGGAAGATCCGCTCGGGCACCTTCCCCTCCGTGGGCGCAGTCCGCAAGCGCGGTACCACCGTGCTCATCGAGGACGTGGCCTTCCCCATCGCCAGCCTGGCGGACGCCTCCGTGGACCTCACGAAGCTCTTCGCCAAGCACGGCTACGACGAAGCCATCCTCTTCGGCCATGCCAAGGACGGCAACCTCCACTTCGTGATCACCCAGTCCTTCAACAACCAGGCCGAGGTGGACCGCTACGCGCGGTTCATCGACGATGTGGTGGAGCTGGTGGTGAAGAAGTATGATGGCGCCCTCAAGGCCGAGCACGGCACGGGCCGCAACATGGCGCCCTTCGTGGAGGCCGAGTGGGGCCCCGAGGCCAAGGCCGTCATGGAGCAGCTCAAGGACCTGGTGGACCCCCTCCGCCTGCTGAATCCGGGAGTCATCCTCAACGCCGATCCCCACTGCCACCTGGCCGACCTCAAGCCCATGCCCGGCGTGGAGGAGGAAGTCGACAAGTGCATCGAGTGCGGCTACTGCGAGCCCAAGTGCCCCAGCCGCGAGCTGACCCTGACCCCCCGCCAGCGCATCGTGGTGCGGCGCGAGATCGCCCGCCTGGAAGGCAACAAGGAGAACCCGGCCCTGCTGGCCTCGCTGCAGGAGGCCTTCCCCTACATGGCCCTGGAGACCTGCGCCGCCGATGGCCTCTGCGCCACCGCCTGCCCCGTCAGCATCGACACGGGCCAGCTGACCAAGCGCTTCCGCCGGGCCAGCCACAGCCGCCGCGCCCAGAAGATCGCCCTCTCCGTGGCCCGCAACTTCGCCACGGTAGAGCCGGTCATGCGGGTGGCCCTGCGGGCGGGGCACACGGTCCAGTCCCTCTTCGGTGACCGGGCCATGCCATTCCTGACCCGGGTCATGAAGTCCTTCGGCTCCTCGCACCTCTGGAGCCCGGAGATGCCCAAGGCCGCCAAGGCCCCCCTGCCCAGCACCAGCCTCGAGGGCGCCGCGGCCATCTACTTCCCCGCCTGCATCTCCCGCATGATGGGCCACCTGCCCGGGGAGCCCGAGGACCTGAGCCTGGTGGAAGCTCTGGTCAAGGTTGCCGAGCGCGCCGGTCACCCGGTGCACATCCCCTTCGACGTGGAAGGCACCTGCTGCGGCGTGCCCTTCAGCTCCAAGGGCTTCGACGAAGCCCACCGCTACACCATCAACCACGCCATCGAGAAGTTCTGGGAGTGGAGCCAGAGCGGCCGGCTGCCCGTGGTCATGGACACCAGCCCCTGCACCTACGGGGTCCTCAGCAGCCGGGCCTACCTGACGCCTGAGAACCAGGCCCGGTTCGACCAGCTGAAGATCATCGACAGCACGGCCTTCGCCCACGAGGTGCTGCTGCCCAAGCTCCAGGTGAAGCGCAAGCTCGGCTCCGTGGTGCTGCACCCGGTCTGCTCGGTCACCAAGATGAACCTGCTGCCCGCCCTGGAAGGCGTGGCCAGGGCCTGCGCCGACAAGGTGGTGGTGCCCCGGGACGCCGGCTGCTGCGGCTTCGCAGGCGACCGCGGCTTCACCCACCCGGAGCTGACCGCCTCGGCCACGAAGCACGAGGCCCGGGAAGTCCAGTCCCAGAGCTTCGACGGCTACTTCGCCAGCAGCCGCACCTGCGAGGTCGGCCTGACCCGCTCCACGGGCCAGGTCTACCGGAGCTTCTTGTACTTGCTGGAATCTGCGACCCGTTAAGGGAGAGCCCATGACCGCCACCTTTGAAGCCTTTCAGACCCGCGCTGCGGCCGTGAGCGCGGAAGTCCACCGGTTTGCCACCCGGCATGAGGGCCTCGCCTTCATCGAATGTTTCCTCCGGGAGGTAGGCGTCTCCGAGGCCCCCGGCTCCGGGGCGTTGTGGGTGGATGGCAGCTTCCTGGAGGGCATCGGGTCGGCGCACGTGACCAGCCAGGTGCCGGGGGTCAGCTTCGAGGTCACCCGCGAAGCCGCCGCCGTCGCCAAGGTGGGCATCAGCCAGCTGGACTGGGCCATTGCGGGGACCGGGACCCTGGTCCAGGACGCCACGGCGGTGGAGAAGCGCCTGGTCTCCACCCTGCCGCCCATCCACCTCGCGGTGCTGGGCACCGAGCGCATCCTGGCGGACTTCAACAGCGTCCTCCAGCGCCTGCAGCCCGAGCAGATCAACTACATCGCCTTCATCACCGGCCCCAGTCGCACCGCGGACATCGAGCGGGTGCTCACCATCGGCGTCCACGGACCCGAGCGGCTGATCGTGGTGGTGGTGGACGACTTCGAGAAGGTGACCGCATGACCACCGAGTTCAAGGACTCCATCGAGACCGCGCTGCACAACCCCAACCTGACCGGGGCCCTGGGCCGCTTCTCCGAGGCCTACCGCATCAGCCGCGCCAAGGCATACGAGGGCATCGACTTCGAGGCAGTGCGGGACCGCATCGCCGAGGTCAAGGGCAAGGCCTCCTCCCGCTTCGAGGAGCTGGCCGAGCAGTTCAAGGCCAACGCCGAGCGGCGCGGCGCGAAGGTCTTCCGCACCTCGGACCCCGCCGAGGTGAAGCGCTACATCCTGGACCTGGCCAAGGCCCAGAACGTCCAGTCCGTGGTGAAGTCCAAGTCCATGGCCTCGGAGGAGATCCACCTGAACAAGGCCTTCGAGCAGGCGGGCATCCAGGTGGACGAGACCGACCTGGGCGAGTGGATCATCCAGCTGGCCCACCAGACCCCGTCGCACATGGTGATGCCTGCCATCCACATGACCAAGGAAGAGGTGGCCGAGGTCTTCAGCCAGGAAGTGGAAGCTGGTCAGGCGCCGGACATCCCCAAGCTGGTGAAGTTCGCCCGGGGCAAGCTGCGCCCGAAGTTCCTCGCCGCCGACATGGGCATCACCGGCGCCAACATCGCCGTGGCCGAGACCGGCAGCCTGGTCATCATCACCAATGAGGGCAACGCCCGCCTGGTGACCACCCTGCCCCGGATCCACGTGGCCATCGTGGGCATCGAGAAGCTCGTCGCCCAGGTCGCCGACATCGACCCCATCCTCACCGCCCTGCCCCGCAGCGCCACGGGCCAGCTGCTCACCAGCTATGTGTCCATGCTGTCGGGCCAGGTGCCCAACACCGACGGCTCGCCCAAGGACCTGCACATCATCCTCATGGACAACCACCGCTCGGACATGGTGAAGGACCCCAAGTTCAAGGAGGCCCTCCAGTGCATCCGGTGCGCCACCTGCCTCAACGTCTGCCCCGTGTTCCGCCTAGTGGGCGGCCACGTCTTCGGCAAGACCTACACCGGCGGCATCGGCACCATCCTCACGGCCTGGTTCGATGAGCTGAAGAAGTCCGAGGACATCCAGGGCCTCTGCATCCAGTGCGGCAGCTGCGTCCCCGTGTGCCCGGGCAAGATCGACATCCCCGGGCTCATTCTGGAGCTGCGGCGGCGCCTGGTGGTCGAGCAGGGCCAGTCCCTGGCCATGAAGGCCATCTTCGGCGTGGTGAACAACCGCCGCCTGTTCCACTCCATGCTGCGCATGGCCGCGGTGACCCAGAAACCCTTCAAGCAGGGCCGCTTCATCCGCCACCTGCCCCTGTTCCTGTCGGACATGACCGACTTCCGCAGCCTGCCCGCCATCGCCCCGGAGCCCTTCCGGGACAAGATCAAGGCCATCGCCCAGCCCAAGCAGGCCGAGAAGGTCGTCTTCTACGCCGGCTGCCTCATCGACTTCGCCTACCCAGAGACCGGCACCGCCCTGGTCAAGATCCTCAACAAGGCCGGCATCGAGGTCGTCTTCCCCGAGGACCAGACCTGCTGCGGCGCCCCAGCGCGTTACAGCGGCGCCTACGAGGTCGCCGCCCAGAACGCCCGGGACAACATCAAGGCCCTGCTGGAGACCGACGCCACCTACGTGGTCTCGGCCTGCCCCACCTGCACCGTGGCGCTGAAGCACGACTTCCTCGACACCTTCAAGACCCTGGGCATCACCGACGCCATGGGCGAGGCCCAGCGCCTCTCCGACCGCACCATCGACTTCTCCAGCCTGGTCAAGAAGCTGGTGGACGAGGGGCGGCTCACCTTCAAGGAAGGCCAGCACCTCGGCAAGATCACCTACCACGACTCCTGCCACCTGAAGCGGACCCTCAAGGCCACGGACGAGCCGCGCGAGCTGCTCCAGAAGGCCGGCCACGAGCTCGCCGAGATGTACGAGTGCGACACCTGCTGCGGCATGGCGGGCTCCTACTCCCTGAAGCTGCCCGAGATCTCGGCCCCGATCCTCGAGCGCAAGCTCAAGAACATCAAGGACACCGGCGCCGACAAGGTGGTCATGGACTGCCCCGGCTGCGTCATGCAGATCCGCGGCGGCCTCGACAAGGACGGCTCCCCCATCCAGGTCGAGCACACCGCCGAGCGCCTCGAGGACCGTTTCGAGTAGGCTTCTCAGAGGACCCTAGGGGCTTCTGAGGAGTCACAGCGTGCGAGAGGTGTATTTCTACGGCACCTGTCTGGTGGATCTCTTCTTCCCGGACGCGGGCATGGCTGGCATCCAGCTGCTGCGCGAGGCCGGGGTGAAGGTGATCTATCCGGACGGGCAGACCTGCTGCGGTCAGCCCGCCTTCAACTGCGGCTACTGGGAGGAGGCCCGGGACGTGGCCCGCGCCCAGGTGGCCCTGTTCCCCCGGGACCTGCCGGTGATCCTGCCCTCGGGCAGCTGCGCCGGGATGATGAAGAACCACTACCCAGAGCTGTTCCACGGGCAGCCGGACGAGGCGCAGGTGCGGGCCTTCAGCGGCCGGGTCTACGAGCTCACCCAGTTCCTGGTGGACGTGCTGCAGGTACAGCTCAAGGATCTCGGCGAGCCCGTGAAGGTGACCTGGCACAGCTCCTGTCACGCGGTGCGGGATCTGGGCCTGAAGGGTCAGCCCCAGGCCCTGCTCGGCCAGCTGGCCCAGGTGGAGCTGGCGCCCCTGGCCCGGGAGCATGAGTGCTGCGGCTTCGGCGGCACCTTCTCCGTGCGCCAGCCCGAGATCTCGGGCGCCATGTCCTGCGACAAGGCGGCGGACGCGGAAGCCACGGGCGCCTCGGTGCTGCTGTCCACGGATGGCGGCTGCCTCCTCAATGTGAACGGCACCCTGGAGGCCAAGCGAAGCCCGCTCCGCGTCCAGCACATCGCCGAGTTCCTGTGGGAGCGCACCCATGCACGCTGAGCGCGAGATCCTCTTCCGCGAGTCCGCCGCCGCGGCCCTGCTGGACCCCCAGCTCCGCGCCAACTTCCGCCGCGCCATGGATGGCCTCATCAGCAAGCGCCAGGCCCAGTTCCCGGACCCCCGGGACCTGCAGGAGCTGCGCGACCTGAGCACCGCCATCCGCTCCCGCAGCCTCCTGCGCCTGCCAGAGCTGCTGGAGCAGCTGGAGGCCAGCTGCACGAAGAACGGCATCCAGGTGCACTGGGCCGAGACCTGCGAGCAGGCCAACGAGCTGATCCTGGGCCTGCTGCGGGCGCGGGGCGCCAAGACCCTGGTCAAGGGCAAGAGCATGGTCTCCGAGGAGATGCACCTCAACGCCTTCCTGGAGGCCAACGGCGTCGAGGCCATCGAGTCCGACCTGGGCGAGTACATCATCCAGCTCGACGGGGAGACGCCGAGCCACATCATCATGCCGGCCATCCATAAGAACAAAGACCAGATCGCCCGGCAGTTCAGCCAGAAGATCAAGGATGCGCAGTACACCGAGGATGTGGACGAGCTCACGGCCATGGCCCGGAAGGTGCTGCGGCAGAAGTTCCTGGAGGCCGACGCGGGCCTCTCCGGCGTGAACTTCGCGGTGGCCGAGACCGGGACCCTCTGTCTGGTGGAGAACGAAGGCAACGGCCGCATGAGCACCCACGTGCCACCGCTGCACATCGCCGTCATGGGCCTGGAGAAGGTGGTGGCGGACCTGGAGTCCGTGGCCCCGCTCTACGCCATCCTCACGCGCTCGGCCACGGGCCAGGCCGTCAGCACCTACTTCAACCTGATCACCGGACCGCGCGGGACCGACGAGAAGGATGGCCCTCAGGAAGTCCACCTGGTGATCCTGGACAATGGCCGCTCCCGCATCTACGCGGATCCCGAGCTGCGCGCCACGCTGCGCTGCATCCGCTGCGGCGCCTGCATGAACCACTGCCCCGTCTACACCCGCGTGGGAGGCCACGCCTACGAGGCGGTCTACCCCGGCCCCATCGGCAAGATCCTCACGCCGCAGATGGAGGGCGTGGGCGTCCGCCACGACCTGGTCCACGGCTCCAGCCTCTGCGGGGCCTGCGGCGAGGTCTGCCCCGTGGAGATCCCCATTCCCGAGATCCTGGTGCGCCTGCGCCGGGAAGCCACCCACAGCGACCCCAACTCCCAGGTGGCCGGCAAGGGCACCGGCCGCCTGGCCTCCGAGGACTGGACCTGGCGCCTCTGGGCCGCGGTCCTCAAGCGGCCGACCCTCTACCGCCTGGCCACCTGGTTCGCCACCCGCCTGGGCGGCGCCCTCCCAGTGGGCGCTCCGCTGCTCCGGGAGTGGACCCGCACCCGCACCCAACCGGTTCCTGCCCGGCGCTCCCTCAGCGAGCGCATGCGGGCCGAGGGAGGCTCCCATGACTGATGCCCGCACCGCGATCCTGGGCCGCCTCCGTGCCGGCGGAGGCGACGGTCCCCTGCCCCCGCTGGACACCGCCATCATGGCGCGCCGCCAGTGGTCCCCGGCCGAGCGCGTCGCGCGCCTGCGGCGGGGCATGGAGGTGGTCCACACCGAGTTCCTGGATGCCACGCCTGCGGACTGGCCCGCCGTGGTCCGCGCCTTCTGCGACCGCGAGACCCTGCCCAACCTGCTGTTCGGACCCGCCAGCGAGGTCGGCGCTGCCCTGGCTGCCGCCTGGCCCGCCGGGGGCGCCCAGCTGCTGCCCTACGATCGTCCCGTGGAGGCCTTCAAAGAGGAGCTCTTCACTACCGTGGCCGCGGGCTTCACCGGCACCGTGGGCGGCCTCGCCGAGACCGGCGGCCTGCTGCTGATGCCCGGTCCCGCCGAGCCCCGCCTGCTGTCCCTGGTGCCGCCCATCCACCTCGCCCTGCTGCGCGCCAGCACCCTGCAGGACTCCCTCTGGCATGCCGTGAAGGCCCTGGGCTGGGGCCGCAACCTGCCCCCCAACGCCCTGCTGATCTCCGGCCCCAGCAAGACCGCCGACATCGAGCAGACCCTCGCCTACGGCGTCCACGGCCCCAAGCGCCTCATCGTGGTGCTCGTGCACGATCTCGCGTAGACCCAGGCCCGCGCCCACGCTAGACTGTTCCTTCGTGGCTGGGTAGCTCAGCTGGTTAGAGCAGCGGTCTCATAATCCGCAGGTCGGCGGTTCGAGTCCGCCTCCAGCCACCAACAGAACTGAGGCCGGGCTTGCCCGGCCTCAGTTCTGTTGGAAGCAGTTGGTGAGGTGGACTCGAACCGCCGAGAAGCAGTGGCGGCCCCGGGGCCTGACTCGGGCCTCCGGCCCTCGCCCCTACGGGGCCGCCATCGGCTTCGCCGATGCGGTCCTATCCTCCTTCCGCTCCGCTGCAGTCGGATGGTGCCACGCGCCGGTTCGAGGCACTGACTGGTGCCGAACGCCACCACATCGAAGCCCACGAGGCGGACTCGAACCGCCGAGAAGCAGCGGCTAGCTATCCAGGCGGCTGCTGCAGGAGCGCGGCAGCCAGATCTCCGGCGGTGGCTGGAGGGCCCGCTCCGCGTGGGGCACGAAGGCATCGTCGGCGCGCTCTTCCTGCCCAAAGACGCGTCCCCAGGCCATGCGGGCCAGGTCTTCCACGTTCATGAACAGAAAGCGGAGAGATCCCTGCGGCCTGCGTTGTTCTGAGAGCGTAAGCGTTGACATGACCGGGGCATCTCCTATGCCCTAAGTCTCGGCCCTTTGAAACTTGCCCACCATACGCTTGATTGCTTAGCGCATCTCGCTCTTGAAGGAGGCCAGGTCCCGACGCAGCTGAGTGGCCTGATTCTTGGCTTCCACCGTCTTGAGCTTGGGGAGCAGCTCCGCGAGGCTCTTCTCCAGGTGCTCCAGCTTCGCCAGCGGGCCGTCGGTGATGCTGCTGGTGTCCACCCCCAGGGCCCCGGCCCGGCCGGCCTGCTTCCACTGCTGGCGGATGAGCTGCAGCTCCTCTTTCAGCGCGGCGACCTCGGCTTCCTCCGGGGCGACCGCGGTCCACGGCAGGCGGCCGGTGGAAGCGTAGTAGGCACCGGTGGCGGCAGCGCCCAGCAGCAGGAGGATCAGCAGCAAGCGGTTCATGGCGGCCTCGCGGGGAAGGTGACGAGGAGTGTAGCCCCTTCTCCTGGGCTTCGCACACCCGCCGCCCGTGGGATGATCGAACATGGCTCCTCCCGGCGCGAAGCCCCCTGCCCCGCCCCAGCCCACGCAGCCAGGTGCGGGCTGCGGGCCGGACTGCCGGGGCCACTGCCCCAGCTGCCAGCGGCAGGCTGCCGAGCAGCGTGCGGACACGGCAGGGTCGGGGTCCGAAGCTTGACTGTCCGGGGCGCGGACCGGCACCCCCACTCCGCCCGGGCGCGGAAAAGCCGATGCTACTGCCCCAGCACCCGCCGATACAGGGCCTCGTACTGGTCCACGATGGGGCCCTCGGCGAAGGTGTCTAGGGCGCGCTCGCGGGCGGAGTCGCCCATGCGCAGGCGCAGCGCCTCGTCCCGCAGCAGCCGCACGGCGTCCACCGCCATGGCCGCCACATCGCCCACGGTCTCCAGGTAGCCGTCGATGCCGTGGCGCACCACTTCCGGGAGGCCGCCCACCCGGCTGGTGATGACGGGCACGCGGTGGCCCATGGCCTCCAGGGCCGCCAGGCCGAAGCTCTCGGTGGCGCTGGGCAGCAGGAAGAGGTCCGAGCAGTTCAGTACCGTGCCGATGTCCAGCTGCTTGCCCGTGAAGCGCACCTCGCTGGCAAAGCCGCGGTCGCGGCAGTAGGCCTCGGCCTCCAGGCGGTCCGGGCCGTCTCCCACCATCACCAGGCGGACCGGGACTTCGGCGCGGACGAGCTCGAAGACCTTGAGCACATCCAGGACGCGCTTCACCGGCCGGAAGTTGGAGATGTGGGTGAGCACGAAGGCGGCCTTGGGGGCCAGCCAGGCGCGGCAGTCCGGGTGCTCGGGACCCGGGGGCTCCACGAAGTTGCCGATGACGTCGATGGCGCGGTTCACGCCGAAGGTGCTGAGGGTTTCCTGGCGCAGGTATTCGGAGACGGCCGTGACGCCGTCGCTCTCCCGGATGGCCATGCGGACCATGGGCAGGTAGCTGGGATCGCTGCCGACCACGGTGATGTCCGTGCCGTGGAGGGTGGTCACCACCTTCAGGCGGGGGATGGCCATGCGGGCCAGCAGGGCGGCCATGGCGTGGGGGATGGCGTAGTGGGCGTGGAGGATGTCCAGGCCGTAGTGGTCGGCCACGTCGGCCATCTTGGAGCCCAGGGCGATGGAGTAGGGGGCATCCTCGAACAGGGGGTAGGGTGAAGCCCTGACTTCATGGAAGTTGATGCGGTCCTCGAAGCCCACCAGCCGGGGGGGCAGGCTGGGGCTGAGGATGTGGATCTCGTGGCCCCGGGCCGCCAGGGCCTTCCCCACCTCCGTGGCGACGACGCCGGAGCCTCCGAAGGTGCTGTAGCAGGAAATACCGATCCGCATGTAGAAGCCTCACTCCCCGTTATCATGATCGGATTCCCGGGATCCTGCCCATGCCTCTGCTCTTCGCCATCGCCTACTACACCCTGGACGCAATCATCTACCTCCTGCTGGCGGTGGCGATCCTGTCCTGGTTCCCCATCGACCCGCGCAACCGCTGGATCCGCCTGCTCCACACCGTCACGGACCCGATCCTCCACCCGATCCGGGCGATCGTGCCCCCCATCGGCGGCTTCAGCCTCGACATCCTGGTCGCGGTGCTCCTGCTGGGCCTCATCCAGCGGGTCTTCCTGCGGGCCCTGACCTCCTAGGCGGTCCGTCCCCCATCCGAATCCCTGGAGGTGTGCCATGAAGTTCACCCCGCTCGACATCCAGCGCCGGGAGTTCGAGAAGGTCTTCCGGGGCCTGGAGGAGTCCGAGGTCCGCACCTTCCTGCACGAGGTGGCGGGCGAGTGGGAGGAGCTCCTCGCTGAGAACCAGAAGGCCAAGGAGGAGATCCTCGACAACCGGGAGCGGCTCCGCCAGTACCAGGATCAGGACCGGATCTTCCGGGAGACCCTGCTGCAGGCCCAGCGCACCCGCGAGGACGTCCTGGAGGGCGCCAGCCGGGAGCGGGACCTGATCATCCGCGAGGCCCAGTTCAAGGCCGATGAGATCATCCGCGAGGCCCAGCAGCACGTGGTGGAGCTGCAGGTGCAGCTGCGCAGCCTGAAGATGGAGCGCCTCCAGTTCCTCCGGGAGGTCGAGTCCCTCATGGACCGCACCCGCCGGCACCTGCAGGAGGAGGCCCCGGACCTCTATGTGGCCGCCTCGCCCACCCTCAACCTTGACAACCTCGACCTGAGCGCCCTCGACGATCCCGCCGACCAGTAGCCGCCACGGCCTTCCCTTCCCTTTCCTTTGACAGCCGAAAGCTGACAGCCCACCCGCCCCTTCCCCCTTCCCTTGATAGCTGACAGCCGACAGCTGACAGCCCTCCCACCCAAGGAGCCCCCATGTCCCAGGCCGTCATCCTGCACACCCTCCGCAGCCCCATCGGCAAGTTCCAGGGCGCGCTGGCGCCGCTGGCCGCTCCCGATCTGGCGGCCCAGGTGGTGAAGGCCCTCCTGGCTGCGGTGCCGGGCGCGACGCCGACCGAGGCCATCTTCGGCAACGTGGTGGGCGCGGGCGTGGGCCAGGCCCCGGCGCGCCAGGCGGCCCTCCGGGGCGGGCTGGCGGAGACCTGCTCGGCCCTCACCATCAACAAGGTCTGCGGCAGCGGCCTCAAGGCCATCCAGCTCGCCGCCAACGCCGTGCGTCTGGGCGACCACGAGGTGGTGCTGGCGGGCGGCATGGAGTCCATGTCCAACGCCCCCTACCTCATGCCCAAGCTCCGCGCCGGTGCCCGCATGGGCCACACCGAGGCCAAGGACGCCATGATCCTCGACGGGCTCTGGTGCGCCATGACCGACCAGCACATGGGCCTCACGGGTGAGCGCGTGGCCGAGAAATACGCCATCAGCCGCGAGACGCAGGATGCCTGGGCCGCCGAGAGCCACCGCAAGGCCATCGCCGCCATCCAGTCCGGAGCCTTCCAGGCGGAGATCGTGCCCATCTCTGTTCCCGGCCGCAAGGGCGACCTGATCGTCACCGAGGACGAGAGCCCCCGCGCCGACACCACCATCGAGTCCCTGGCCAAGCTCCGCCCAGCGTTCCAGAAGAACGGCTCCGTCACTGCCGGGAATGCCCCCAGCGTGAACGACGGCGCCGCCGCGGCCCTGGTCACCACCGAGGACTACGCCAACGCCCACGGCCTGAAGATCCAGGCGCGGATTCTCGGCACTGCCACCGCGGGCCTGGCCCCGGAGTGGGTGCTCATGGCCCCCGTGGAGGCCATCCGCAAGCTACTGGCCAAGGTGGGCTGGGCCACCCAGGACGTGGACCTCTGGGAGATCAACGAAGCCTTCGCGGTGCAGCTGGTCGCCACCATGAACGAGCTGCAGCTGTCGGCGGACCGCATCAACGTCCACGGCGGCGCCGTGGCCCTGGGCCACCCCATCGGCGCCAGCGGCGCGCGCGTGATGGCGACCCTCCTGAACGCCCTGGAGCGCCGGGGCCAGCAGCGGGGCGTCGCGGCCCTCTGCTTGGGCGGCGGCAACGCCATCGCCATGGCCGTCGAGCGCGTCTGAGCCAGCGGCCTTAAACTCAACAGAAAAGGCCCGGCATGCCGGGCCTTTTCCATCACCGGGTGAAGCGGGTCTAGAAGGTGTAGCGCAGCGCGGCGCCCATCAGGTGGATGTTGGCCACGATGGTGCCGTTGAGGCTGCCGCGGGTGATGTTGTCATTGGCGGCGGTGAGCTGGGTCTTGCCATCCGAGATGAAGAGGCGGCTGTAGCCGATGTCGACAGTCATCTTCTTGGTCAGCTTGTAGCTGGCGCCGAGGGAGACCCACTTGCGGTCGTTGTCGGGGATGCGGGGCGTGCGGTGGTTGTCGTCCACCGCGCTGGTGTCCAGGGCCAGACCCGCGCGCAGGGTCAGGGCATCACTCTTCTTCCAGGTGAGGCCCAGGGAAGAGAAGGTGCTGTCCTTCCAGCTCTCGTCTGTGACGGAGTCCGGCGCGCCGGAGGCGAAGTGCACACGCAGCTCCTTGAAGGTGGACCAGTTCGTGCGGGCCAGCTCGCCCTGCAGCGAGACGGTGGGGCTCACCTTCCAGTCGAAGCCCAGGGACGTGGTGGCCGGCAGGTTCAGCTCAGCCTGGCCGCTCCCGTTCTTGAGGCCCGCAGCCTGAAGGGCCCCGAGGTCCGTGGCCGGAATGGCGGAGGGGTAGGCGAACTCGGCATCACCGGTGAGGGTCATGGACATGGATGCATTGAAGGCCAGGCCCATGCGGAAGTTCTTGGAGGGCTCATAGGTCAGGCCCAGCTTGTAGCCGTAGGCCCAGCAGCCACCCTTGAGGCCGGCGGTGCCATCCCAGGCGCCAGGGATCGCGTAGCCGGGCGTGCCCAGCGCGGCACTGGGAGCGCCCATGGCCACCGTGGCCACGGGGCTGTTCTGGCCCGCGCCGGGCGAGACCGGGGACATGCCGGCCGCGGCCAGGGCCGGCCCCACCTTCAGCGCGAGAGCGGTGCCGTAGTCCACGCCGTTGGAGAGCTCGGCATCGGCGCGGCGGGCGATCAGGGCCACGCCAAAGCTGAACTCCTTGGACAGCCGGTAGGCGATGCTGGGGCTGATGTCGATGGTCTTGAGGTCGGTCTTGAGGGCGTGGTAGCGGCCGATCCAGTTGGCGTCGTATTCCGTAGCGAGGCCGAAGGGCACGTTCAGCGAGAGGCCGATCTTGAGGTCATCGCTCACGCTGTACATGATGTTGAACTCGGGGAGCACCGCCGAGATCGCGGCATTGCCATGGCCGGAGGGACCCGAGATCGGGCTCAGCGCGGAGCCGGTGATGGGCGAGACGAGGAAGCCGAGTCCCGTGATCACGGGTGTGCGGGTTGCCGTGGCGTCCTTGAAGCTCGCGCTCAGGCCGATGTAGGTGCCACCAGAGGAGAACTGGATGCCGTCGTACTGGGTCATCACCGCAGGGTTGAAGTAGAGGGAGCTGATGTCTCCACCGCCAGCGCTGATGCCACCGAACGCGTTGCCCAGGGAGAGCGGGCTCTGCTCCCGGAGCTGGAAACCACTGGCCTGCGCCTGGGGAGCGAAGGCCGCCGCAGCGACCAACGTCAGGGCCGTGAGGGTGAAACGCGAACGATGGCTCATAGGGGCATGACTCCTGTCCCGAGTGACCGGGGTGAGTGGCTGTCTCCAGCCGATTTGGCAAGGATGGTGATGGACCAAGATACCAAATCGCGTCAGGGGTGCAACCACTCCTGAAAGCAATCTGGCGCGCCCGGCATTCTCTATCTAGAGATCGTCAACCAGCCTGGAGGCCAGCGCCTCCCGCAGGCCACGTCCCTCCGCCAGCTCCTGGACCAGGGCCGACCCGATGACGGGCGTCGCGCCGAGCCGCCGGATGGCGGTGAGGCTGCGGGGATCCGAGAGGCCGAAGCCCACGGCGAGGGGGCGTGAGGACAGGGGCAGCAGGTCCGCGACCCGCTCCGAGATCGGCTTCAGATCGAGGCCCTGCCCCGTGCCCGTGACCCCGAGCCGGGCCACCACGTAGGCGAAGCGCTGGGCGAAGGGCGCGCCCTCGCCGGGATCGGGCCGCTCGGCGAGGATCTGCCTGGCCCGGCCCAGGGTGGTGGTGGGGGCCAGCAGCGGCACCATGGGGTAGCCCGCCGCTCGCAGCTCCGCCTCGAAGGCGGGCTCTTCGCCGAAGGGCAGGTCCACCACCAGCAGGGCGCGCACCGGCGTGGGCGCCAGCAGCCGCTTCAGCTCCGCGGCCCCGAGCTGAAGCAGGGGATTCAGGTAGGTGAAGAGCACCACATCCGGGCTGTCCGTGATGCCGGTGAGGCTCTGGAGCACGCGCAGCGGGGTGGCACCTCGCTGGATGGCCCGGTGCGCGGCGGCCTGCAGCACCGGCCCGTCCGCGATGGGATCCGAGTGCGGAAGGCCCAGCTCCACGGCCTTGAGGCCGAGGGCCTTGGCATCCGAGAGCAGCTGCGGGAGCGCCTCCAGGGAGGGATCACCGGCCATGAGGAAGGGAAGCAGCGGATTCATGTCAGAGCCCCGAGCGCGACTGGTAGGTGGACAGGTCCTTGTCCCCGCGGCCGCTGAGGCCGAGCAGGATGGTGGCGGCGCCTTCGGCGGCCAGGGCGGGCAGCAGCGCCAGGGCGTGGCTGCTCTCCAGGGCCGGCAGGATGCCTTCGGCCTGGCAGAGCCGCCGGGCACCGGAGAGGGCTTCCTCGTCGGAGGCGCGGCGCACCTCGACCTTGCCGTCCAGGATCAGGGCCGCGAGCTCCGGCCCCAGGGCCGGGTAGTCCAGGCCCGCGCTGATGCTGGCGGTCTCGGCCGTGTGGCCGTGGTCGTCCTGCAGCAGGAGGGTCTTGCAGCCGTGCAGGACGCCCATGCGGCCGCCGTCGAGGCGGGCGGCGTGCTCCCCCAGGTCTGGGCCGTGGCCGCCAGCCTCCACGGCGATGCGCTGCAGGGGATCCCCCAGGAACGGCACCAGCAGGCCCAGGCCGTTGCTGCCGCCGCCTGCGCAGGCGATGACCACCTCGGGCAGGGCGCCCGCCTGCTCCAGGATCTGGGCGCGGGCCTCCTCGCCGATGACGGTCTGGAAGGTGCGCACCAGGGTCGGAAAGGGATGCGGGCCGAGGGCCGAGCCCAGGATGTAGTGGGCGCGGTCGCAGCGGGCGGCCCAGGCGCGGAGGGCCTCGTTCACGGCCTCCTTGAGGGTGCCCTGCCCTGCTTCCACTGGCTCGACCTTGGCGCCGAAGAGCCGCATGCGGGCCACGTTCGGGGCCTGCCGGGCCATGTCCGTGATGCCCATGTAGACCGTGCAGGACAGCCCGAGCCGGGCGCAGGCCGCCGCCGTGGCCACGCCGTGCTGGCCGGCCCCGGTCTCGGCGATGATCTCGTGCTTGCCCATGCGCTTCGCCAGCAGGGCCTGGGCCAGGGCGTTGTTGATCTTGTGGGCACCGGTGTGGGTGAGGTCCTCCCGCTTCAGGAACAGGGCCTTCAGCCCGAGCTGCGCGGCCAGGCGCGGGGCGGGCGTCAGGGGCGTGGGGCGGCCCACAAAGTGCCGCAGCTCGCCCTTGAGCTCCGCCAGGTAGGCGGGATCCAGCAGAGCCGAGCGGAAGGCGGCCTCCAGATCCAGGAGCGGCTGGACGAGGGTCTCCGGGGCATAACAGCCGCCCAGGGCCTGGCTGCCGAAGCGGTCGGGAAGGGTGAAGCCGAGGGTCATACGAACTCCCGCTCATGGACGGTGGAGATGAAGGCGGAGACTTTGACAGGGTCCTTGCGGCCCGGGGCGGACTCGAGGCGGCTGGCGGCGTCGGCGCCGCGCAGCTGGCCCTGCACGGTCGCCGGCAGGGCGGCGAGGTGCTCTGTCAGGTTGGTGGCATCGAGGCCCCCGGCCAGCAGGAACGGACCGGGCGGCGGGAAGGCCATATTGTGGCCCTGTCCCGAGCCACCATGAACGCCGGTCTGCGTGAGGCTGGCCTCCCAGAGGTAGAGATCCGCGGCGGGCGCCTCCGGGTGCGGCTCGTCAGCCCAGGGCAGCAGCACGAAGAGCCCCGCGGCCCGGAGCAGCGCGACGCCCGCGGCGCGCCCGGCCACCGGCAGGTAGGGCTGCACGCGGCGGAAGCCGTGGCGGCGGGCTATCGCCAGGATCGCTTCGGCCTCCTCGGCCACGATGACCAGCACTGCACGGCTCAGGTAGGGCGCCGCCGCGGTCAGGTCGGCGCAGTGCCGGGGACTCGGCGGGTGCCAGACGAAGCCCAGCAGATCGGCGCCCATTGCGGCGGCCTGGGCCGCGTCCCCCGCCTGCACCAGGCCGCAGACCTTCGCCAGCAGCCTCACAAAGCCTCCGCCCGCAGCCCCGTCAGGAGCCGCACCAGGAAGTCCCGGGGATCCGGGCTGCGCATGAGCGCCTCGCCGATGAGCACCGCGTCGAAGCCCGCCCGCAGCGCCGCCTGGGCGTCCTCGGGTGTGGCCAGACCGGACTCGCGGATGAGCACCGCCTCGGGGAAGGCCTCGCGCAGGGGGGCCGCCGTGGGAGCGCCCAGGGTGAAGGTCGAGAGGTTGCGGGCATTGATGCCCACCAGGCGGGCCCCGGCGGCCTGGGCGAAGCCCACTTCCGTGAGGTTGTGCAGCTCGACCAGGGGCTCCAGGCCGCGACTCCTAGCCGCGTCGGCGAAGGCCGCGGTGTGCTCCTTCAGCACCCGGGCGATGAGCAGCACCGCCTCGGCCCCGGCGGCTTCCGCCTCGGCCAGCTGCGCCTCGGCGATGACGAAGCCCTTGTAGAGCCGGGGCACCCCCAGCTCGGCCGCGGCCCGGAGGTGCTCGGCGGAGCCCTGGAAGGAGCTGGGCTCCGTGAGGATCGAGAAGGCCGCGGCGCCGCCCTCCGCATAGGCCCGCAGCTGGGGCAGCAGCGGCGTGCCCGCGGCGAAGGGGCCGAGCGAAGGCGAGCCCTGCTTGTATTCGGCGATGACAGCGCCACCGCGGGCGGCGGCCTCCCGGCGCAGGGCCGTCTCGAAGGGTCCGGGACCGGTCAGGGCAGCGCGCGCCGGCGCCGGCGCAGGGGGCAGCTGCTCCACTCGGGCCAGCTCCGCCACCAGCACCTGCTGGAGCAGGGAGCTCGCGGGCAGGCCCGAGCCGTGGACGAAGGCTGCGGGCGCGGGCAGCGTGCTCACAGACGCACCTCGCCACCGGGGGCGAAGGGCAGCGGGAAGCCGCGATCCAGGTGGGCGCGGGTCTCGCGCAGGGTCTCGGCCAGGCCGTCCAGGCTGCTCCCGCGGTGCAGGTGCAGGCCCAGGGCCGCCTGCAGCGCCACGGCGTCCGCCACCGCGGGCCGGAAGTCCGCGTGGGTGGCCCCGGCGAAGAGCCCCCGGGCAACGGCCAGAGCCTCGGCGCGGTCCGCCACGCGCAGGGCGTGGCGCGCCGGCGGCTGCAGGCCCAGCTCCCGGGGCACCAGTACCTGGGGCGCGGCCACCCTGCCGTCGACCGCGCCCACCACGGTGGTCGGCCCCTCGATGGAGGCCTCGTCCAGCCCCTTCCCTTCCGCGTCCTTGCCGTGGATCACCAGGGCGCGCTGCAGGGTGGGCCGGCGGGCCAGGGCCCCGGCCATGGGGATGACTAGGTCCTCGCGGGCGACGCCCAGCAGCTGCAGGGGCGGGTTGCCCGGGTTCAGCAGGGGGCCGAGCAGGTTGAAGATCGTGGGGATGCCCAGGCGCTTGCGGATCTCCCGCAGGCGGCCCAGCAGCGGGTGGTAGGCGGGGGCGAAGAGGAAGGCGAAGTTCCGGGTGCGCAGGTCCTCGGCCAGGTCGGCGCTGGGCCGGGCCAGGTCGTAGCCCAGGGCCTCGAGCAGGTCCGCGCTGCCACAGACACCGGTGGCGGCGCGGTTGCCGTGCTTGACGATGGGCACGCCCAGGTGGGCCAGGAGCAGGGCCGCCAGGGTGCTCAGGTTCGCGGTGGAAGAGCCGTCGCCGCCGGTGCCGCAGGTGTCCAGGGCGCCTGCGGGCACCGCCGGGAAAGGCACGGCCACTTCCGAGAGGGCGTCGGCGAAGGCCGCCAGCTCGTGGGCCTCCGGCACGCGCTGGGCCAGCAGCGCCAGGCAGGCGCCCACCAGGAGGGCGTCCGTGTCCTGGTCGATGAAGATGTGCATGAGCTCCGAGGCGGTGGCCTCGGGCAGCGGGCGGCTGGGGTTGTGGGTCGTGAGCAGCGTCATGGGCGGGCGTCCTTGGCGAGGCGGAGGAAGTTGGCAAGCATGGCCGGACCGTCCGGCGTGAGGATGCTCTCGGGGTGGAACTGCACGCCCCAGCGGGGCAGCGTGAGGTGGGCCATGGCCATGATCTCGCCGCCGGGGCTGCGGCCGGTCACGCGCCAGCAGGCGGGCAGCGACTCCGGCTCGGCGATGAGGCTGTGGTAGCGGCCCACGGGCAGGCCCGGGGGCAGGCCCTGGAAGAGGCCGGTGCTGTCGTGCTCGAGAGGTGTGGCCTCGCCGTGCAGGGGTTCCCGGGCGCGGATCACCCGGCCGCCGCTGCCCGCGGCCAGGGCCTGGTGGCCCAGGCAGACGCCCAGCAGGGGCACAGCCCAGTCGCACTGCGCCAGGGCCATGTGGGCGGGGCTCTCGGTGGGATGGCCCGGTCCCGGCGACAGCACCACAGCCTCGGGGCGCAGGGCCTGGGCCTCGGCCAGGGTGATGGCGTCGTGGCGGACCACGAGCACCTCTGAGCCCAGGGTCTCGAAGGCCTGCACCAGGTTGTAGGTGAAGGAGTCCAGGGCGTCCAGGAGGAGGATCATCGGGCACCTCCGGACAGCGTCACCCCAAGGGCCTGGGCGATGGCCCCCAGCTTGTGCAGGGTCTCGAAGTATTCGGAGGTGGGGTTCGAGGCCC
Organism: uncultured Holophagaceae bacterium; assembly: GCA_903863195.1. GTDB lineage: Bacteria > Acidobacteriota > Holophagae > Holophagales > Holophagaceae > Geothrix. The sequence goes on along the minus strand of CAIPAY010000122.1, from coordinate 20,062 downwards.
GCACCACCCCGGCGCCGGCCTGGATGTAGGCCACGCCAGCCTGGTAGACCGCCGTACGCAGGATCAGGGCCGTGTCCAGGACGCCGTCCGCGCCCAGGCGCAGCAGCACGCCGCCGTAGGGGCCGCGGGCCTCGCCTTCGAACTCGGCGATGCGCTGGCAGGCCCGGAGCTTCGGCGCCCCGCTGACCGTGCCCGCCGGGAAGGCCGCCGCCAGCACATCCAGGGCGTCCACGCCGGGCTTGAGGTGGGCCTTCACGGTGGTGGTCAGGTGCAGCACGTGGCTGGTGCGCTGGAGGGCCAGGGGCAGCTCCACCCGGACGCCGCCGGGCACCGCCACCCGGCCCAGGTCGTTGCGGGCCAGGTCCACCAGCATCTGGTGCTCGGCCAGCTCCTTGGGGTCGCGCTTGAGGGCCTCGAAGCGGGCCACGTCCTCCTCGGGGCTGGCGCCGCGAGGCACGGTGCCGGCGATGGGCAGGGTCTCAGCCTCGCCGCCCTGCACCCGCACCAGCATCTCCGGCGAGGCGCCCACCAGGGCGAAATCGTCCCACTCGAGCAGGTAGCCGTAGGGGCTGGGGTTGAGGCGGCGCAGGCGCCGGTAGGCCTCCAGGGGCGGCGGCGGCCCCTCCACGCGGAAGCGCTGGCTGGGCACCAGCTGGTAGACATCGCCATCCAGGATGAGCTCCTGGGCCTCCCGCACCGTGGCCTCGAACTTCTCGCGGGCCATGAGGGGCACGGCCCGGGGCTGGGCGGCGGAGGGACCCGGATCGCTCACGCCCGCCAGCAGCAGTGCCCTCAGACCCCGGAGCCGCGCGTAGCCCGCCTCTGGATCGGGATCGAGGGTCTGCAGCTCCGCCACCTGATGGAGGTGGTCGAAGACCAGGGCCGTGTCAAAGCGGCGGACCCAGAGGCCAGGCAGGCCAAGGCTGTTCTTGGCGGGCGGCGGCAGGGTGGGCTCCGCAGCCCCCATGGCCTCGAAGCCCAGGTAGCCCGCGCAGCCCACGCCCACGGGCAGCACCTCCCGCAGGGGCGGCAGGGCCGCGCCGGGATCGTGCAGGCAGGACGCCGGCGCGGCACCCGACAGCTCCCGCAGGGCCTCCACCCAGCCGCGCGCCGGAGCCTCCAGGCGGCTCTCGTCGGCGCCCGCCAGCAGCACGAAGCTGTGGCGGCCCACGCGCTCGCCCTGGTCGCAGGACTCCAGCAGCAGGCTGGCGCCCGCGGGCCGCAGGGCCAGGTAGGCGGCCAGCGGGGTCAGCAGGTCCGCGGGCAGCGGGTGGCGGATCAGGTGTCGGGGAGCGAGGGTCATGGGTTCATCCAAAAACAAAAAAGCCCGACCGTGGGGTCGGGCTCGGAGGATCCGGAAAGGCGTCGGCCGCTAGGCCTCGCGCAGGGAGCCGTCCGAGCCCGTACGCCACCAGCTGCCCCCGGAAGGGAGGCCCTGGAAGAGGGACACGGCAGACAGCTTCATGGCCCCTATCAAACCCCGTCTGGCGGGGTTCTGTCAAGGGTGCGCACGGCAATGCCCACGCGGCGCGTCAGCGGAAAGTGTGGTTTGATGGGGGATTGCACGCGGACGGATATGGACCTCGAGGAACGCCCCACCACCATCCTTGCCGAGGAACCCCTCGCGCCCCGGGGACCCTGGGCCTTCCTGAAGGCGGCCTTTCCCGGCGGCTTCACCCCCTGGGGCTGGGGCCTCATGGGCGGCTGGGTCATGGTCTTCCTCGGCCCCGCCGTGGGCTGGGCCGGACACCTGCGCCGCGCCGCGACCTGGAGTGCCCTGCCCTCCCACTGGGGTGAGCAGCTCTCGGCTCGCGATATCTGGGAGATCTGGGAGAACGGAGGGGTCAAGTACAAGCTCGTGAACTCGCCGACAATCCACCTGTTCGGGCTGGGCCTGGTGGTGGTGCTCTGGTGCGGCTGGCGCATGCAGGCCGAGGCCGTGGGCCTCAAGGCCCGCTTGGGGTCCTGGCTGCTGGGCGCCCTGGACACCGTCCTGATCGGCTTCCTGCCCCTGGGGCTCACGGCCTACGCCATCGACCGCGGCCTGGCCTGGATGGGCGGGCTGGGCTTGGATGGCCTTGGCTGGACTGCGCTCATCGCCCGGCCCCTGCTCTGGATGGCCCTGCTCAGCACCCTGAATGTCCAGTGGTGGCTCTGCCGCCTGGGCCGCGCCGCGGGCCTGACCCGGGGCTATCGCGCCCACCTGACCGACTCCTTTTTCTGCCTGTGGAACCACCCGGTCCAGTGGGGCGTCCTCGCCGCGGGCGGCGCCGCCCTCCGCGCCCTGCTGCCCTTCCTCCTGCTGCTGCTGGCCTGGCGCATGGGCGGCGGCACCACTTTCCGGGTCTGGCTGTTCCTGCTGCTGCAGCTCTCCGTCACGACCCTCAACGGCTGGCTCCTGGGCTGGCTGCTGCGCACCACCGCGCACTTCTGGAACCACGACGCCGTCGTGCGGGATGTCCGCGCCGCCCTCAAGGAAACTGCCAGCGATGTTTAAGCCCTCTTGCGCCCTGCTCTGCGCCCTCCTGACCCTGTCCCTGGCCGCCCAGGCCCCGTTGGGCAAGGCCCAGGTCCTGCCCCTGGGATCCACCATCCCCGACGATCCGGCCATCCAGAAGGTGATCGATCCCCTCGCCGCGGAGATCAAGGCCAGCTTCGACCTGCCCCTGGTCCAGGCACCGCAGGGCCTGCTGCGCGGCCGCCGGGGCGAGGAGAACCTGCTGGGCTACTGGGTCGCTGACGTGATGCGGACCGCCGCGCAGGGCACCGTGGGCAAGCCGGTGCGCTTCGGCATCACCAATGCCGGCGGGCTGCGCTCCAACCTGCGGCCGGGCCTGCTGAAAGTGGCGGACATCTTCGAGATGATGCCCTTCGAGAACGAGCTGGTGGTGGTAGAGCTCACGGGCGCCGAGGTCATCCAGGTGGTCAAGGAGGGCATCGTCCGCCGCGGCGGTGAGCCCTGCTCCGGCGTGAAGGCCCGGGTGGATGGCAGCCCCGAGCAGCCGGTCTTCGTCCTGACCTGGGAGGATGGCAGCGCCATCGATCCTGCCGAGACCGTGCGGGTCGCCACCACGGACTACCTCTACGGCGGCGGTGACTCCATCCCCACGCTGCGCAAGGGCCGCAAGCCCTTCACCACGGGCATCACCCTGCGCCAGATGCTGCTGGACCAGTGCGCCGCCCTGGCCAAGGCCAAGCAGGAGCTGCTGCCCCCGGCCCCGGGTCGCTATACCCTGCCGGTTCCGATCCTGGAAGCCATCCGCGACAAAAAGCTTAAACTTTAAGAACTACTGAAAGAACAACTTCCGCCACCAAGACACCAAGGGCACCAAGAAGGACGGCTAGGTTTCTCCTTTTCAGTTCTTGGTGCCTTGGTGTCTTGGTGGTGATTTTTTTCTTTGAACGCGAAAAAACAGGACCCCCATGAACCGCCGCGCCTTCCTCGCCTCTCTCGGCACCGCCGCCCTCGCCAGCCAGGTCCCCCTGCGGGCCCAGGAGGGACCGGCCGCCGCCTCGGGCCGCATCACCCTGCTGCATACCAACGACACGCACTCCCGCATCGAGCCCTTCGGCCCCGGCAATGGCGCCATCAGCGGCCTGGGCGGTGTCTCCCGCCGGGCCACCCTGGTGCGCCAGCTCCGCCAGCAGCTGGGGTCCGTGCTGCTGCTGGACGCCGGCGACACCTTCCAGGGCACGCCCTACTTCAACCGCTACAAGGGGCGCCTCGACTACCAGCTCATGCGCATGATGGGCTACGACGCCGGCACCCTGGGCAACCATGACTTCGACAATGGCGTGGGGATGCTGGTCGAGGCCATGGAGGCCATGGAGCAGCTGCAGCACGCCAACGCCCCCTTCGCCTTCCTCAACTGCAACTTCGACTGCAAGGGCGCCCCGGCGCTGCAGAAGCGGGTCCGTCCCTACCTGGTGAAGGACTTCCCCGGCGTCCGCGTGGGCCTCACGGGCATCGGGGTGGCCTTCGCCGGGCTGGTGGCCCCCAAGAACCACGAGGGCATCACCTGGCGCGATCCCTACGAGAGCCTCAGGCCCGTCGTGAAGCGGCTGCGCGAGGTCGAGAAGGTGGACCTGGTGGTGGTGCTCTCCCACCTGGGCTACAACCTGAACGGCACCGGGCCGGATGACCTCCATCTGCCGGGCCAGGTGGCGGGCATCGACGCCGTCATCGGCGGCCACAGCCACACCTTCCTGGAGACGCCCACCCGGGTGCCCCAGGCCCAGGGCGAGACCCTGGTCTTCCAGGTGGGCTTCGGGGGCGTGAACCTCGGTCGCATGGACTTCGCCGTGGCCCGGGGCCAGGTCCGCGCCGCCTCGGGGGCTGCCATGCCGGTGCTGGCTTAGGGCACCGGAACAGCCTAAGCGGGGCCCTCGCTGGCCCCCGGTCGTGACCGAAGTCCCAATTCCCCCAAAGCGCGGGAAAGCGGCTTGATACAAGGCTTTCGCCGTGGGAGTCTGCCTTGATTACCCATTGCCGGGCTTCGGGTGCGCACCCGCGGCCGAAGGCCCTGCCAGGGACCGGAACCACCCAAGGAGACCCCATGACCACCCAGAAGATCATCTGGACCGAGATCGACGAAGCGCCTGCCCTGGCGACCTACTCCCTCCTGCCCATCATCCAGGCCTTTACCAAGGGCACGGGCGTGGAAGTCGAGACCTCCGACATCTCCCTGGCGGGTCGCATCCTCGCCAACTTCCCCGACCAGCTCACCGAAGCCCGGAAGATCCAGGACAACCTGGGCGCCCTGGGTGCCCTGGCCCTGACCCCCGAAGCCAACATCATCAAGCTCCCCAACATCAGCGCCTCCATTCCCCAGCTCATCGCCGCCATCAAGGAGCTGCAGAGCCAGGGCTTCCAGGTGCCGGACTACCCAGAGCAGCCCAAGGACGAGGCCGAGAAGGCCATCCAGGCCCGCTACGCCAAGTGCCTGGGCAGCGCCGTGAACCCCGTCCTGCGTGAGGGCAACTCCGACCGCCGGGCCCCCCTGTCCGTGAAGAACTTCGCCAAGCAGCACCCGCACAAGATGGGCGCCTGGACCCCCGAGTCCAAGTCCCGCGTGGCCCACATGACCCAGGGCGACTTCTACGGCACCGAGACTTCCACCACCGTGGACAAGGCCACCGACGTCCGCATCGAGTTCGTGGGCGCCGATGGCGCCGTGAAGGTCCTGAAGGCCAAGACCGCCCTCTCTGACGGCGAGATCATCGACAGCTCCGTCATGAGCGCCAAGGCCCTGCGCGCCTTCTACGCCGAGCAGATCGAGGTCGCCAAGAGCGAGGGCCTGCTGCTGTCCCTGCACCTCAAGGCCACCATGATGAAGATCTCGGATCCCGTCATGTTCGGTCACGCGGTGTCCGTGTTCTACAAGGACGTCTTCGCGAAGCACGCCGCCGTCATCAAGAGCCTGGGCGTGAACCTCAGCAACGGCCTGGGTGACCTCTACGCCAAGATCCAGACCCTGCCCGAGGCCCAGCGCGCCGAGATCGAGGCGGACATCAAGGCCGTCTACCCGACCCGTCCGGCCCTGGCCATGGTGGACTCCGACAAGGGCATCACCAACCTGCACGTGCCCAACGACATCATCGTGGACGCCTCCATGCCCGTGGTCGTCCGTGACTCCGGCAGGATGTGGGGCCCCGACGGCAAGCTGCACGACACCCTGGCCATGATTCCCGATCGCTGCTACGCCACGATGTACAAGACCATCATCGAGGACTGCCAGCAGCACGGCGCCTTCAACCCCGCCACCATCGGCAGCGTGCCCAACGTGGGCCTGATGGCGCAGAAGGCCGAGGAATACGGCTCCCACGACAAGACCTTCATCGCCACCGCCCCGGGCCTCATCCGCGTGGTGGACGCCGCGGGCACGGTCCTGCTCTCGCAGAAGGTCGAGGTCGACGACATCTTCCGCATGTGCCAGGCCAAGGACGCGCCGATCCAGGACTGGGTCAAGCTGGCCGTCAGTCGCGCCCGCATCACCGGCGCCCCCGCCCTCTTCTGGCTGGACACCGGCCGGGCCCATGACGCCCAGGTCATCGCCAAGGTTCAGACCTACCTCAAGCAGCACGACACCACGGGCCTGGACATCCGCATCCTGCACCCGGTGGAGGCCATGAAGGTCTCCGTCGCCCGCATCCGAGAGGGCAAGGACACCATCTCCGTCACCGGCAACGTCCTGCGCGACTACCTCACGGACCTGTTCCCGATCATCGAGCTGGGCACCAGCGCCAAGATGCTGTCCATCGTGCCCCTGCTGGGCGGCGGCGGCCTCTTCGAGACCGGTGCGGGCGGCTCCGCCCCCAAGCACGTTCAGCAGTTCCAGAAGGAGGGCTACCTCCGGTGGGATTCCCTGGGCGAGTTCTCCGCCTTCTGTGCCTCCCTTGAGCACGTGGCCAACGCCTTCAAGAACGCCAAGGCCGGCGTGCTGGCCGAGACCCTGGACGTGGCCATCGCCAAGTTCCTGGACAACGACAAGTCCCCCGCCCGCAAGGTGGGCCAGATCGACAACCGCGGCAGCCACTTCTACCTGGCGCTCTACTGGGCCCAGGCCCTGGCCGCCCAGACCAAGGACGCCGAGCTGCAGGCCCGCTACGCCAAAGTCGCCAAGAACCTGGGCGACAGCGAGGCCAAGATCAACGAAGAGCTCATCGCGGCCCAGGGCAAGCCCGTGGACATGGGTGGCTACTACCACCCCGACCACGCCAAGACCAGCGCCGCCATGCGCCCCAGCCCCACCCTCAACGCCATCCTCAACGCGCTGCAGTAGGCGCAAACTTCCGCTCCGGGACGCCAGTCCCGGCTGAGGAGAAACGGCCCGCTTTGGCGGGCCGTTTCTCCGTCGTGAAGAGCCTTATGGCTTGGCTGGCCAGGCGATCTTGACCTTCCGGTGTTTAGCCACACAGTCCCGTAGGTAGAGGTTGATGAGGCTCTGGTAGGGAACCCCGGCCTCCATCGCCATGTCCTTGAAGTAGAGGACGACCTCCTCGGAGAGCCGCATCGTGACCGGCTTCTTAAGCTTGGAAGCGTAGGGGTTCCTGCGGGCCTTCATGGTCGAGAAATCGTATTCGGCTCTCATGGGTGGTCACCTCCATGAAAGGCGCTCTCGCGCTTCTTCAGGTTGGCGGTGGCCTTGGGCTGATTCCATTCGAACTGAAGCATACATACATTGTATTGCTTTGATTGGGACCGTCAATGGGCCCCTTGCGCTCGGTGCTCATCGGTGGTTTCAGTGCTTTTCGGTTGTTCCTGGAGCCCTCTTCCTGGCCAACGGCTTCCGGTTCGGTTGCCTCGGACCCCGGCGCCCTCCATGCTGAAGCCATGCGCCGCCTGAAGGAGATCGCCGTCCACCGCCTCCGGGAGAAGGCCTCGGTCTTCCTGACAGAGCTGCACCCGGCCCGGGACGCGGCGGAGCGGGCGGCGGTGCTGGCCCTGCTGCGCAAGCGGGACTTCGACGCCACCCACCACTGCAGCGCCTGGCGCGAGGGCGTGCCAGTCACCGCCCAAGGCGCCGACGACGACGGTGAGCCCTCGGGCACGGCGGGCCGGCCTATGATGGCGGTGCTGGAGGGAGCCCAGGTCACGGACCTGATCGCGGTCTGCATCCGCTGGTACGGCGGCACCAAGCTGGGCACCGGAGGCCTCGTGAGGGCCTACACGGAAGGCGTCCAGGGCGCCCTGGCTCTCGCGGACGAGGCCGGCGCCTGGGAGGAAGCGCGCAGCCTCTGCAATGGCGCCCTCCGGGTGCCCGCGCCCCAGGCCCACCTGCCCTTCGCCCTCCTGGGCGCGTTCCCCGCCGCCGAGGCCCTGGAGCAGGCCTTCGACGGAGCCGATGCCGTTCTGCGCTTCCAGTGTCCCCCGGAGCTGGTCCCCGCCCTTGACCACGCCTGGCAGGAGCGCAGCCGCGGCGGCAGCATCGAGTGGGACTGATGAGTGGAGCTGGAAATTAACCACGAAGGAAGAACGCTTTCAGTCCCTTCTTTGTGCCCTTTGTGCTCTTTGTGGTTAATCGTCCTTTTGGCTTTCCAAGGGGCCACTAGCCCCAAAGTGGATGCGCAAGCAAGAACCAGCCAACTTGGGTATCCGGCAGATTCTGTGGATCAGGGAGCAAGGAATAACCACAAAGGGCACAAAGGGCACAAAGGGCACAAAGAAAACCACGACAAGCCCTTTCTTCGTGGTGAAGCTTGCCGTTGGTCTTCACCCTTGCACGCAGGACCCGGAAGCGGCTTTCGCCGGTGGGTGACTGCTGTTCGCCGATCCTTGGCCGGTGTGGGGCCGTCCAGCCCGTAGCTTGAACATGCGGAAGGAGATCCCCATGGACCAGCTTAAGTGGCTCATCGAAAACGGCTGGTGGCTGCTGTGGGTGCCGTCCCTGGCGCTGACCTTCCCCTTCGTCTCCGGCCGAAAGGAGTTCCGCCCATGATCACCCCGGACCGCCCGCCCTTCCCTACCGTCAAGCTCGTCTTCGGCCTGTTCGTGGTCGCCCTGGGCATCATCCTCCTGGGCCAGCAGCTGCAGTGGTTCGAGGCCTGGCAGGTGCTGGCCTGGTGGCCGGTGGCTCTGGCCGCCCTGGGCCTCGCGCGGCTGGTGCAGGACGGTCCTCTCAGCCTCCGGGGCCACGCCCTCCTGGCCTTCGCCACGGCCGGCTTCGTACAGCAGTTCGGACCCTGGGGCCTGCTGGAGCGCTGGTGGCCCATCGGCCTGGTCTGGGCCGGGATCGTGGTCACCCTGCGAGCCCTCTTTCCCCGGCCCAAGGCCGACAGCCCCTCAACAAGCCCACCTCAGCCCCCGCCGGCGCCCCATTCCTGGGATGCTGAACCCGGCTCCGACCAGCCCCAGGTGAAACCATGAACGCCCCTCTCGATCCCAAGGCCCCGAGCCCCTTCAGCCCCAAGCTGGTGCTGGGCGTGGCCATCATCGTGGCGGGCCTGGTCCTGACCCTGGAGACCCTGGGGATCATCGACGCCCACGCCATCCTGCGTCTCTGGCCCCTGGTCCTGGTGGTCATGGGCATCGCCAAGCTGCGCCAGGAAGGCAGCCGCTCCACCGGCGGCTGGGTGCTGGTCATCCTGGGCACGGTCCTGCTCATCGGCGTCCTTGACCGCGGCGACCACTCGATCTCCCTGGGGCCGCTGCTGCTGGTGGCCCTGGGGATCTTCATCGTCACCAAGGCCCTGAAGCAGCACCGGGGCATCTCCCCGGAGCTGGCCCGGTCCGAGGACTTTCTCACCGGGACAGCCATCTTCGGCGGCTTCAAGCGGCGCATGGGCACCCAGTCCTTCCGGGGCGGCGAGCTCACGGCCATCTTCGGCGGCTACGAGGTGGACCTCCGGCAGGCGGCCCTGGAGTCCGGTCAGGCCCGCCTCGATGTCTTCGTGCTCTTCGGCGGCGGCGAGATTCGGGTGCCCGAGGGCTGGGAGATCGCCAACCGCGCCACGGCCATCGCCGGGGCCCTGAACGACAACACGCACCACGGTCCCAGCCCCGCCGAGGGCCGCCCCTGCCTGGTGATCACGGGGCTCATCCTCTTCGGCGGCACCGAGGTGAAGTCCTGATGCACCCGCTCCTGGTCAGCCGCGCCCGGCTGGGCACCTATCTCCTCGGGTGGGTGCCCATCGCGCTGCTGCTGGCGGGTATCGCCCGCAGTCAGGGCTGGAACTGGCTGGAGGCCACGAGCCTCGCCCTGCCACTCTGCCTCCTGGGAGCGCTGCTCTTCCTTGGCACCTGGTATCTCTGCCGGGCCATGCCCCTGCAGAACACCGTCGATGGGTTGGCCACCCAGAGCGCCGTCTGGGGTACCGCAGCCCTGCTCATGGGCGGCCTCTGGGCGGGCCTGGCCTGGCTGCTGGCCCGGGTGCTGGCCTGGCTCCCCGGGCTAGGCGCCCTACCCCAGCGGGTGCAGCTCGCCCTGCCGGTGATCACGGGCCTGGGGATCCTGCTCTACCTGGCCTCGGTGGCCCTCAGCTACCTGATGCTGGCCCAGGCCCGCGCGCTGGAGGCCGAGCGCAAGGGCGCCGAGCTGCAGCTGCTGGCCCAGGAGTCCGAGCTGAAGGCCCTGCGCGCCCAGCTGAATCCCCACTTCCTCTTCAACAGCCTCAACTCGCTGTCGGCCCTGACGGCTGTGGACCCGGTTCGCGCCAGGGAGATGTGCGTCCTGCTCTCGGAGTTCCTGCGCCGCAGCCTGGGCCTGGGCGAGCGCCGCCTGGTGGCCCTGCGGGAGGAACTGGACCTGGCCCGGGCCTACCTGGCCATCGAGCAGATCCGCTTCGGGTCCCGGCTGCGCCTGGATCTGACCGTAGATCCCGCCACCGAGCCGGCGCTGCTGCCGACCCTGCTGCTCCAGCCCCTGGTGGAGAACGCCATCAAGCACGGCATCGCGGCCCTGCCCGAGGGGGGCACCCTGGTCCTCACCACGGAGCTGGTCGAGGGCCACGTCATCCTGCGGGTGGAGAACCCCCGGGATTCCGACGCCCCGACACCGCAGGGACTGGGACTGGGACTGGGCCTGCGCCAGGTGCGCCAGCGGCTGCTGGGCCGCTTCGGCAGCCGCGCCCGGTTCGAGGCCACCAGCCTGGCGGAGACCCACCGCGTGACCCTCGTCTTTCCCCTGGAGACCGAGCCATGAGAGCCCTGATCATCGACGACGAAGACCTGGCCCGCGCGGTGGTGCGCCAGCACCTGGAGGCCCATCCGGACGTGGAGGTGGCGGCGGAGTGCGCCAACGGGTTCGAGGCCCTGAAGGCCGCGGCCCAGCACCAGCCCGACCTGATCTTCCTGGACATCCAGATGCCCAAGCTGGACGGCTTCGAGGTGCTGGAGCTGCTGGAGGCCGAGGGCCGGCGCCCGGCGGTCATCTTCGTCACGGCCTACGACCAGCACGCCCTGCGGGCCTTCGAGGCCCACGCCGTGGACTACCTGCTCAAGCCCTTCGCGAAGGAGCGCTTCGACGCGGCCCTGGCCAAGGCCCGCCTGCTGGTCGCTGCCCAGCCCGCCGTGCCGCCACCCCCCGCTGCGGAGCTGGCTGCCACCGCCCGCCAGGGCCGGCCCCTGGAGCGCATCGTGGTGAAGGACGGCCCCAAGGTCACGGTGATCCACCTGGACCGCCTGGACTGGGTACAGGCCCAGGACGACTATGTGCTGCTCCGCACCGAGGGGAAGAGCATCCTGAAACAGCAGACCCTGGCCAGCCTGGAGACCCAGCTGGATCCGGCCCGTTTCATCCGCATCCACCGCAGTTACATCCTGAACCTCGACCGCCTGGTTCGGGTGGAGCAGGACACCAAGGAGCACCGCGACGCCGTGCTGCGCGACGGCACCCGCCTGCCCGTCAGCCGCGCCGGCTACCAGCGCCTGCGGGAGCTGTGGGAAGACGCCTGAGGCGCCAGGGAGCGCCCAGAAAGGAAGCCTGCACGCGGAGGAAAGCGGAACCGAGGTGATGGGATAGGCCTGCTCTTTTCTCCGCGTGCTTCCGCACCTCAGAGGTGCTCTGCAGACCTGTCTCTGTTTTGCTGCGGTTGCATTTTCAGACGCCATGCCGAAGACGCTCCTTGGGATTTACAAGATTCATGGAGTTCGGAGCTGCCGACGAATAGGGTGCCAAGGAAATCGCTATGAACCCGGTCGGCGGATCACCAGACACTCGAGAAGGGGTCATGGCCCCTCCCTTCCGTCCCCCGCAGGGGACCTCGCGCTGGGACAGAGGATGGGCCCTGGGGCTCTGCGGCCTGGGGGTCATCGGCCTCTACCTGACCTCCAGGCACAGCTACCTCCTGTTCCACACCCTGGCCGAGCTGTTCAGCGTGGTCGTGGCCTTCTCCGTCTTCGTGATCGCCTGGAACTCGCGGCACTACATCACGAACAGCTATCTCGCCTTCATCGGCAGCGCCTACCTGGCCCTCGGCATCCTCGACCTGATGCACACGCTGGGCTATGCCGGCATGCCCGTCTTTCCGGGCCATCCCTTCGTGGCGAACCAGCTCTGGATCGCGGCCCGCTATCTGGAGAGCCTGGCCCTGCTGGTGGCCTTCGCCTTCCTGGGCGCGGAGCGCCGCCCCGATCAGCGACTCGTGCTCACCGGGTTCGTGCTGGTGACGGCCCTGCTCCTCGCTGCGATCTTCTTCTGGCGCGTCTTCCCGGTCTGCTTCGTGGCCGGCCAGGGGCAGACCCGGTTCAAGATCCTGAGCGAATACGTGATCATCGCCATCCTCGTGGTGGACGCGGGCCTCCTGGTCCGCAACCGCGCCCAGTTCAGCCGCAGCACCTACCTCCCGCTCCTCACCGCCACGCTGCTGGCCATTGCCACGGAGGCCGCCTTCACGGTCTACGTGAGCAACTATGGTCTCTCCAACCTGGTGGGCCACTACCTCAAGGTGTTCAGCTACGCCTGCATCTACGTTGCCATCGTGAAGAATGGTGTGGAGCGGCCCTACGAGCTGATCTTCCACGAGCTGGCGGAGGCCAACCAGCGGCTGACGGTCGAGGTGGCGGCACACAGGACCACGGCGAAGGAGCGCGACCGCGTGGAGGAAGCCCTCCGGGAGAGCGAGGCCCGGGTCCGCATGAAGCTCGACGCGATCCTGCTGCCCGAGGGTGATCTCGACACCCTGCCACTGGAGGACATCCTCGATGTGCCTGCGGTTCGGGAGATCATGGAAGCCCTCTTCAGGTTGACCGGCATCACCAGCGCCCTGCTCGATACCCAGGGCCAGGTGCTGGTCGGGCTGGGCTTCCAGGACATCTGCACCCACTACCACCGCGCCCATCCCGAGACCTGCGGGCACTGCACGGAGAGTGACACCGTGTTGGCCTCCCAGGTGGAGCGCGGCGGGTTCAGGCTCTACAAGTGCAAGAACAACCTGTGGGACCTGGCCGCCCCCATCCACGTGAACGGGCGCCATGTGGGGAACCTCTTCATCGGCCAGTTCTTCTTCCTGGATGAAGTCCCCGATGTGGCCGTCTTCACGGCCCAGGCGAAGCGGTTCGGGTTCGACGAGGCCGAGTATCTTGCGGCGCTGGCGCGCGTGCCACGCGTGAGCCGGAGCACCGTGGATGCCCTTGGCCAGTTCTATGCCCGATTCTCGGCCATGATCTCCAATCTGAGCTACAGCAGCATCCGGTTCGCGAAGATGCTCCACGAGCAGGAGGAAGCGGAAGCGGAGAAGGCCAGTCTCCAGGCCCAGCTCCAACAATCCCAAAAGCTGGAGAGCCTCGGCACCCTGGCGGGCGGAGTCGCCCACGACATGAACAACGTGCTCGGGGCCATTCTCGGGCTGGCTTCGGCCCACCTCGGCGCCCAGCCCCAGGGCAGTCCACTCCATCAGGCCCTCGACACCATCTGCAAGGCCACCGAGCGCGGCGGCAAGATGGTCAAGAGCCTCCTGAGCTTCGCCCGCCAGAGCCCGGCCGAGAACCGCAGGGTCGACCTGAACGCGGTGCTGCGGGAGCAGGCGGGCCTGCTGTCGCGAACCACCCTGGCAAGGGTCAACCTGAAGCTGGAGCTGGACCCCGAGCTGCACCCCATCCGAGGGGATGCCAACGCCCTGACCCACACCTTCATGAACCTCTGCGTCAACGCGGTGGATGCCATGCCCGAGGAGGGCACCCTCACACTGCATACCCGCAATGTCGGTCACGACTGGGTCGAGGTGGAGGTTGAGGACAACGGGGCCGGCATGACCCGGGAGGTGCTGGAGAGGGCCATGGACCCCTTCTTCACGACGAAGGACCCCGGCAAGGGCACGGGGCTGGGTCTGTCCATGGCCTTCAACACGGTGAAGGCCCATCGGGGATACATGGACCTCCACAGCGAGCCCGGTCAGGGCACCCGCGTCATGCTCCGGTTCCCGGCCAGCGAGGAGGAGGTCTCCACCGGGGACCAGGAGGGCGGCCAAGCCCCTCCGGCTCCCGACAAGACCCTGAAGGTGCTGCTGATCGACGATGACGACCTGATCCAGAGCTCCCTCCAGCTTACCCTGGAAGTCCTGGGTTACCCTGCCGTGACCACGGCCCGGAGCGGCGAGGAGGCTCTGGACCTGCTGGAAACGGGACTCCGCCCTGACATCGTCATCCTGGACATGAACATGCCCGGCCTGGGCGGGGCCGGGACCCTGCCCCGCCTTCGGGCCTGGTGCCCTGAGGTGCCCGTGATTCTCTCCACAGGCCGGAGTGATCAGACCGCCCTGTCGCTGATCGCGTCCTATCCGGGGGTCACCCTGCTCGCCAAGCCCTTCGGCCTGCCCGAGCTGGAGAAACACCTGGGACTCATCGGGGTTCGCGCAGAGCGCGGCCTGAAGCCCTGGACCGCCTAGGCCGGGTGGCGTCCGCCGTTCTCGTTCTGGGTGGTCCCGAGTCATCCCACGCGGTCATCTGGGGATGGCGGCTGCGTCGGGATCAGATCGTCGCGTGCAGCTGGCAGGGGTGGACGTCGCAGTGGCCACAGCGCCCCATGCAGATGTTGGCTTTGGGGGCTGGGTCACCCTCCGGCTGGAGCCTGAGCGGGGCCATGTCGGGGATGGCCCGGGTCATGCGCACCACACCCAGATGACCGCCCCGGCTGCTGTCCGGGTGGGTGGTCACCTTGGCGGCGTGGGATCGGGGCATGGGCTGGCTCAGGCCTCGGGCCGCTTGAAGCACTTCGCCACTTTCTGCATGAGCAGCGGGTCTCCCTCGATCTGGATCTTGCCGGTCATGAAGGCCTCCTGGGCGTTCAGCGTTCCGGTGCTCAAGGCGATGAAGTCCTCCGCCTTCGCTTTGAGCATCGTATCACAGGGCTTCAGCAGGCGCGGGAAGACCATGCAGACCCCGCTGCGGATGAGCATGGTGTAGGCCAAGTCCTCGATCTGGTAGCCCACGGCGGCCTCCAGGTCCCCGGCCTTCTCGGCGCTGAACCGCGCGGGCATGGACTCCAGAAGCCCCTGGGCGGGGTTCACATCCGCGTCGAAGTAGGCGGTGTAGGCGGCGACCTGGCTCATGTCGCCCTTCACCGTGATGGCGCCGGCGAGCAGGGCCGCGACCAGGTTGAGCTTGCCGGCGTTGAGGGCCGCGAAGTCCGCGTCGGTGATGCCCAGGGCGGAGCCGCCCTCGACCTCGCCGGGGCGCACGGAGAGACCCTCCGGGCTGAAGTCCAGGCGGTAGGACACACCGTCCACCTTGACCTCCAGCGTGCCGCTGGCGCCGCCCTTGTAGCGCTTCCGCAGCGTGGCCAGGGCCTTGCCGCCGGGCGTCGCGGGATAGGTGATCTCGGGCTCGGCGGCCCAGGTCTTCCAGGCCTTCCGCAGCAGGCCCAGGTCGCCGGTGAAGCGCAGCTGGCCGCCGAGCAGGGCCGGGCCGGGCTCGGAGAGGCCGCAGACCAGACCGCGCACCGCGGCCTCGTCCCCGGTCAGCTCGGCGCCCTCGCCCCAGCTCACGCTGCCCACAGTGACCTTGAGGCCTGCCCCGGCCAGCGCCAGCCGGGCGGACACCAGGTCCTTGAGTGCCTTGACAGGGCCGCCCTGCTTCTGGGGCTTCTTGAAGAACTTGGGGAACTTCTGCAGCAGGCCCAGGTCGCCGGTGCCCTTCAGCTTGCCGGTCATGAAGGCCTGCATGGGGTCGAGCTTGCCCTCGCTCAGGGCGATCCAGTCCTCGGCGCCGATCACCACCACGGAGGTGGCGTCCGGCTTGGCCTCGCGCTTCAGCGAGAAGGCCCCGTTCTCGATGAGGCAGGCGTAGTCGCCGCCCCCCTCGCCGGTCACCTGGTAATAGACCGAGACCGTGAGCCCCTGGGCCTTCTCAGGCAGGAAGAGCTCGGGCATGAGTGAGAAAATGCCGTCCACCGTCAGGGCCATGGGATCACCTCGGAATGAGGACTCGAGCATGGCCGGGCGGCCTGGAGCCGCGCAACGACTACCAGAGGTCAAGCTCTCCGGGGCTACCGCAGCGCCTGCACCAGGAGCTTCACGTCCTTCCGGGTGGTGCTGAGCTCCAGGGTGCTGACGGCGGCGGGGGCCGCGTCCTCGCTCCACTGCACGAAGTAGCGGGAGCCGAAGATCTGGATGCCCTGCCCGAACTGGGCGTCCACCCCGGCGGTCAGGGGGAAGGCCATGCCGCCCGTGAACGGCGCGATGATCCCGATGTTGCCCACGATGTTCTGGCCCGGTCCCGCCACGGAGTAGAGGGTGACCCCGGTGGCCACGGCCTTCTCTTTCAGCGCCGTCTGGAGGATGACCATGTCGGTGTTGGCCAGGCGGGCCGCTTCGGCGGGTCCGCCGGAGTCGCCCTGCTCCCGGGTGAACTTCTGGCTCATGGCCCGCTTCACGCTGGGGTGGGCCATGTCATCGGCCTCGCAGCGGGAGAAGACCACCACATGCTTCTGCCCCTGGACCGGGGCCACCAGGTCAAAGATCGAGCCCAGGGCCTTGCCCTCGCGGTTGATGGTCGCCGACATCCCGCTGATGAAGGTGGGGTTGTTGAAGTTGAGCCGGTCCAGCACGTTGACGCCGCGCAGGTCGTTGGTACCCCTGGCCCAGCCGGGCGCGCCGGTCTTGAAGCGGCCCAGCAGGGCGTTCACGGCATCCTGGCCCTTGGGGCCGTCCGATGCGTCAGTGAAGTCTGCCTTGAAGCCGGCGCCCTGGAGCGTCTCCTTCGGGGAGCCCACCAGGCTCTCGGGGAGCATGTCCGGCACCTTGGCCAGGGCCTCGGCCCAGAGCCCGCGCCGGAGGGAGAAACCGGGCATCAGGGACTCCAGCGAGTCCTTGCCCCGGGCCACGATGAGCACGCGGTCGCCGTCCGGAACCTTGCTGAGGAAGTCCGCGGCGGCCACGAAGGCCAGGGCCCGCATGTTGATGTCGCGGATGGGCTCGAACACCAGCACCCAGGACTGGGCGGCGTCCGCGGTCTGGGCGGGGGTTTTGAACTGGAGGACGGGCCGCGCCTTGCCGTCGACCTTCACCTGGAGCTCGCCGACCTTCAGGTCGCCCACCATGGCGCCCTTCGCGTCCAGGGCCAGCACCCAGGCCTGGGTCCGGACCGAGGTCGGTGGCGCCGCCAGCAGGCTGGCTCCGATGGTCAAGCCGAGACACCAGCGTGGGAACATATGCGACTCCTTGTTCATGAATGGATGGCCCCCCATTCCAACACGGACCCGGGTGCTGTCCCAGCCCGATCTTTCTGTGTCCAGGCTTCTCCGCCGGGCCGATTAGGTGCCTCCGGCCACAATCGCTGGCCACCCCACCCGACTGTGATGACAATCGAACCATGCGTATCGCCGCGGTCGATGTCGGGTCGAACTCCCTCCACATGGTGGTGGTGGAGGCGGATCCCATGGGCGGCCAGCGGGTGCTGGCGCGGGAGAAGGCCATGGTGCGCCTGGCCCTGGGTCAGGCCCGCTCCGGCGAGATCGGCCCCGAGGCCTTCCAGGCCGGGCTGGAGGCCCTGGGCCAGATGGCGAAGGTGATCCGGGACTTCGGCTGCGAGACGGTCATGGCCTGCGGCACGGCGGCCCTGCGCGACGCAAAGAACGCCCAGGCCTTCGTGCTGGCGGCAGAGCAGCTGGGCATCCCCATCCAGGTGATCTCCGGCGAGGAGGAGGCCCGCCTGATCCACCAGGCCGTCTCCCACGCCATCCCCTTCCCCGTGGAGCCCATCGCCCTGGTGGACATCGGCGGGGGCAGCACCGAGCTGACCTGGGTGCAGGGCGGCCGGGTGGCCGCCAGCATCTCCCTGCCCTGGGGGCTCCAGCGCCTGGCGGACGCGGCCCAGACCGCGAACCCGCCCTCGGCCCAGGACCTCCGGCGGCTGCGGCGCATGACCCGGAGGATCCTCAAGAAGGCGCGCCGGGACCTGCCTTCGGGGCTGCCGGAGCCCACCCTGATCCTGGGCACCTCCGGCACCCTGGAGGATCTCGTCCGGGGTGCCGCCCCCGGCCTCCAGGCCTGCAGCGCCGAGCAGCTGCGGGCCTTCGCGCTGAAGCTCTGGCGCGCTGATGCCCAGGAGCGCACCGAGCGCCTGGGCGTGGATCCCAAGCGGGCGGAGGTCCTGCATGTAGGTGCCATCTGGGCCCTGTCCCTCATGGAGTGGCTGGGAGCCCCGCCCCTTCGCCACCTGCCCGTGGGACTCCGCGAAGGCATGATCTGGGAGGCCCTCAAGCATGGGGGCACGGCCATCCCGCCCTTGGCCGAGCGGCGGCGCGCCTCCATCGAGCAGCTGGCCGCCCGCCTGGATCCGGATCCCGGCCACAGCCGCCAGGTGGCCCGCCTCGCCGATGAGCTGTTTCTGGCCCTGCAGCCCCACTTCGAGCTGGGCGATCCTGAGCGCCAGTGGCTGGCCTACGCGGCCCGGCTCCACGACATCGGCTTCTCCATCTCCGACAAGAGCCACCACAAGCACGGCGAGTATCTGGTCCGCAACGCCGCCCTGCCCGGCTTCTGGCCCGAGGAGGTGGACCTGCTGGCCCAGGTGGTGCGCTTCCACCGCGGCAAGCCGCCCCACCACGCGAAGCACGAGGCCTTCCGCGCCCTGGCGCCATGGCACCGGCAGGTGGTGCGCAAGCTCGCGGCCATCCTCCGCGGCGCGGACGCCCTGGACCGCCGGCGCCACCAGGCCGTCCAGAGCCTCACGACGGAGCTCGACGACCAGGTCTTCCGGGTCACCCTCGGCGCCTCTGGGAATGTCGATGCCGAGATGGAGGCCTTCCTCGAGAAGGGGGCCCTCCTGGCCACCCTGCTGGACCGCAGGCTCGAAGTCACCGTAGGCTGATCTCCTCATGACCCTCGACGACCTCATCAACGACTGGAACGGCCCGGCCCCGAACGATGCTCGGGTGCCGCTGCTCAACGACGAGACCCTGCGGGACGGGCTCCAGAGCCCCTCGGTGCGGGACCCGGACATCGCCGCGAAGCGCGACCTGACCCACCGCCTGGCCCGCCTGGGCGTGGACGCGCTGAACCTGGGCATCCCCGGCGCCGGCCCCAAGGCCCTGGCCGCCGTGAAGGCCCTCATGGTCGAGATCCGGGACCACCGCCTGCCCATCAGCCCCAACGTGGCCGTGCGCACCCTCGAGGCCGACCTCCTGCAGGTGGCCGAGGTCCAGCAGCGGGTGGGCATCCCCCTGGAGGCCGGCGCCTTCCTGGGCTCCAGCCCGATCCGCATGGATGTGGAAGGCTGGGACCTGGCCTACCTGGTTGATCATGCCCGCAAGGCCGTGGCCTTCTGTCGGCTCCAGCAGGTGCCGGTGATGATGGTGACCGAGGACACCACCCGGGCCCGCCCCGAGGTGCTGAAGGCGCTCTACACCGCCGCCCTGGAGGAGGGGGCCCAGGCCATCTGCCTCTCCGACACCTGCGGCCACGCCACCCCGGACGGCGTGCGCCGCCTGCTGCGGTTCATCAAGGACGAGGTGGTGAAGAGCCACCCGGTGCGCATCGACTGGCACGGCCACAACGACCGGGGCCTGGGCATGGCCAACGCCCTGGCGGCCTTCGAGGCCGGCGCGGACCGCCTCCACGGCAGCATCCTCGGCATCGGCGAGCGCTGTGGCAACGTGGCCCTGGACCAGCTCATGATCAACCTGCACCTGATGGGCCACGCCAAGGGGGACCTCTCGGGCCTGCCCGCCCTGGCCGGGCGCGTCGCCGAGCTGTGCGAGGTCGAGATCCCCGCCAACTACCCGGTGCTGGGCCGGGACGCCTTCCGCACCGGCACCGGCGTCCACGCCGCCGCCATCGTGAAGGCTCTCCACCGCGGGGACGTGGACCTGGCCGATGCGGTCTACTCCGGGGTGCCCGCCGCCCTGGTGGGCCGCCGCCAGGAGATCGAGATCGGCCCCATGGCCGGGCACAGCAACGTCATCTACTGGCTGGAGATGAACGGCTACGACCCCAACGGCGAGCGGGTGGAGCGCATCCTGCGGGCCGCCAAGAACAGCACCCGCATCCTCACCGAAGCCGAGATCAGGGCTGCGCTCTGAAGACAAAAAAGGGTTCCTCGCTGAATCGTGTGGGTAAGGGACTACCTGGCCGGCAGAGCGAAGTCGAGTTTGCCGGCAATGAGGTAGGCGATATTGAGGAGGTTGTG
>CAIPAY010000121.1 GCA_903863195.1 uncultured Holophagaceae bacterium | reverse complement strand
GCAAGGACATCTGGCTAAGGGAACCCTTCTCGCCATCGGGGTGGCTATCCCCTTCATCCCCTTAATCCCTGTTTCTTATTGCTTTATTAACAGGGATGCAGGGGATGAAGGGGATGGGCCTCTCCAGGTTGGGGAGTCTTGGCTAGACCTTGCCGGCCTTTGGCGAGCACCCCGCCAAAGCGCGAAGAACCAAAAGGAAAAGGATTTTTACCACCGATGAACACCGATTAAAAGCTGATAAAGAATGAATTATTTACTTTTATAAATTCTTATTTAGCAAGCTTTTATCATGCTTTTATCGGTGTTCATCGGTGTTATTCAGTGGTTTTCATTTTTCCGAAAACCTACCTCACCCCGCGGGCGCGTCCAGGATCACGGGGATGACCAGGGGCCGGGACTGGGTGGTCTTGCGGATGATCCGGCGCAGGGCCAGGCGCACGGCGTCACGCAGGGCTTCGGGGTCCTTCCGGATCACCTTGGGCGCCTCCTCGTAGGCCCTGCGGGCCACCCCGGCCAGCAGCTCGGCATAGGTCTCGTCGTCCGAGAGCATCACGAAGCCGCGGCTGAGGATGCTGGGATCCGCCGTCAGGTCCCCGGTCTGGGGATCGACCAGCAGGGTCACGAACACCACGCCGTCTTCCTGGAGGATGAGGCGGTCCTTCACCACGCGGGCATCCACCATGTGGTCCACACCCTCGTGCACAAAGCACTTGCCCACGGGCACCGTGCCCGGCATGTCCAGGCGGCCGTCCGTGAAGAGGCGCAGGCAGAGGCCGCCGTCCAGCAGGCTGATGCGGTCGGGGGTCCAGCCCAGGGAGGCCGCCAGGGCCCCGTGGGCGCGCAGGTTCCGGTAGGTGCCGTGGACGGGCACCATCTGGTCGGGGCGTACGGCGCGGATGAGGTCCGCCAGCTCGTCCCGGCTGCCGTGGCCCGAGGCATGGACCGGGCCGATGCCATCCGTGGAGGTCTCCGCGCCCAGGCGCTCCGCCGTGTCGAGCATCCGCGAGATGGACACCTCGTTGCCGGGGATGGCCCGGGCGCTCACCACCAGGCGGTCGCCGGGCTGCATGGGCAGTCCCTTCACCTCGCGGCGCAGGAGCCGGGCGAGGCCGCTCATGGGCTCGCCCTGGCTGCCGGTGCAGAGCACCATCAGGTCGCCGGGGTCGAAGAGGTGCGCGTCCTTGACGTCCACCAGGATGTCGTCCGGCAGCTCCAGCAGCTTGAGCGACCGTGCCAGCTGCAGGTTGCGGTCCAGGCTGCGCCCCAACACCACCACCCGGCGGTGGAACTCCCAGGCCAGGTCCACCAGCATCTGCAGCCGGTGGATGTTCGAGCTGAAGGTCGTCACGAAGAGGCGCCCGTCGGTCTTCTCCAGCGCTGCCTCGATGCCCTCGCGGCAGACCGATTCCGAAGGGGACCGGCCCGGCCGGCCCACGTTGGTGGAGTCCGCCATGAGCAGGCGCACGCCGGCGTCGCCCAGCTCCTCCAGGCGGGCCAGGCCCGTCAGGCGGCCGTCCAGGGGGTCGGGATCCAGCTTGAAGTCGCCGGAGTGCACCAGCACGCCCTGGGGCGTGTGCAGGACCAGGGCGCAGGCGTCGGGGATGCTGTGGGTCACGGGGATCCACTCGGCCTCGATCTCGCCATCGCCCACCTTCACGCGGCCGTAGTCCCGCACGGGCCGCAGCAGGCTCAGGTCCAGGTCGTGTTCGCGGAGCTTGTTCTCCAGCAGGCCCAGCGTGAAGGCCGTGCCGTAGACCGGCACCGGCCAGCGCCGCAGGAAGTAGGGCAGCGCCCCGATGTGGTCCTCGTGGCCGTGGGTGAGCAGCACCGCCTGCAGCTTGTCCGCGAAGGGCTCCAGGTAGGCGAAGTCCGGCACGATGGAGTCGATGCCCGGCTGATCGTCCGAGGGGAAGAGCTGGCCGCAGTCCACCAGGAAGAGGCTGCGGGCGGAGTGGACCACCAGGGCGTTCATGCCGAACTCACCGAGCCCGCCGATGGGGATGAGGCGGAGCTCACCTGGGGCGGGAGCTTCGGTCCAGGCTTCGAATTCGGGTGCGAGGGACATTACGATGGGAACACCTCCGGGTGCTGAGTGAGCAGATGACGGGTTGCCAAGAGCCACGCCGCAGGCGTGATCACTTCGGCCCGCAGGGCCGAAGCCAGCCCCGCGCTTGAGAGAGCCTCTGCCGCGAGGATCCCCTGCCAGTTGTTGGCGAGGGTCTTGCGGCGATGGGCGAATGAGCGATGCAGCACCGTGAGCAGTGGCCTGCGCTCGGCCAGGGTGGGGGCGTCCGGGCGGGGCTCGAACTGCACCACGGCGGAGTCCACCTTGGGGCTGGGGCGGAAGGACCCGGGCCCCAGCTTGGCCAGCCGCGTCAGGCGGGCACAGAGCTGGGCCAGCACCGACAGGGGGCCGTAGGCCTTGGTGCCCGGCTCGCCCATGAGCTTCTGGGCCACCTCCAGCTGGAACATCAGCACCATGCGGTCCCAGGCGATGTCCTCAGTGAGCAGGCGCGCCAGGATGGGCGTGGCGGCGTTGTAGGGCAGGTTGCCCACCACGGACCAGGGCTCGCCCACCGGCAGCGCGATCCGCACCGCGTCGCCACGGAGCAGGTGGAAGTGCTCGTGCCCCGCGAAGCGCCGCTGCAGCAGCTCGCAGGCCTCGGGATCCAGGTCCACGGCCCAGAGGGGACGGCCGTCCGCCAGCAGGCGCTCGGTCAGCACCCCCGGTCCCGGCCCGATCTCCAGCAGCCGCGCAGCTCGTGAAGCCAGAGCCCCGGCCACGATGGTCCGGATGGCCCCGTCGTTCACCAGGAAGTTCTGGCCGAAGGCCTTCTTGGGGCGAAGGCGGGCGATGGGGGAGGGTTCCGGCACACCTCAGCGTACCACCTCCGCGGGTGCAGCACGAAAAGGGGCCCCTCGCGGGGCCCCTGATTGGTTCTGCCAGCAAGGCTAGCGGATGATGCGCCAGCTGCGGGGCCGGGGCATGTTGGAAGGCGGAAACCCCGGGATGGGCGCCGTGCCGATGGTGCCTGAGCCTGTGCCGGCGTTCTTGACCTCGCCTGCCTGCAGCACCCCGGCAAGGCCCACACTGGCCAGCTCACTGGGGATGTCATTGAACTGGGCATACCAGCCACTGCAGCTTGAGGAACTGACCTGGACGCTGCCGCTGCCATAGACGGGATTGATCACGTCGCACATGCGGTAGGTGTTGGAGTTGCCAGAGCCCGTGCAGGCCGCCGAAGAGGAGAGATCCGGCTTGAAGTTGGTGAAGAAGAGCACTTTGTTGAGGACGATCGCCGGGGTCACGGACTTCTGGTAGGCGTATCGCTGCCAGGCGTTCACGTAGCTGGACTTGGCGACCCCGGTGTCGTAGTTCAGCAGGTAGCCGCTCTTGGTCTTGAGGTAGTAGCTGCTATTGGAGGGATCCACCGCCGTGCCCGCCGAGGAGGTGATGGCCGTGAGGTCGGCGAGGTCCGTGTCGGTGTAGCCGAAGCTGTCGACCTTGCCCAGAGTCCCGGTGATGTCGGCACTATCCTGGCGGTCCAGGATCATGATGAGCCGGTTGCGGAATGACGTCCCGCCGCCGCCGGGGTTGATGGTGTCCACGTCCATGGGGTCGTTACGGTCGCCGGTGCCAAAGACCACGCCCATGGCGGGCACGATGGCCGTGGGCGAGGTCGTCCGCGTCACGGGGTAGCCGTAGGGAAGCGGGAACACCACGGGTGGGACACTGACCGCCGTGCCCGCATTGAGGGGTGTGTAGAGGCGCCGGATCGACCAGCCAGAGAGGACGTTGGTGTCAGTCCGCAGGCCTGAGCCGCTCTTGGCGCCCAGCACATAGGCGCCCCCGGAGGCGTCGGTGAAGTAGACCCGCTGGGTGGCGAAGCTGTTGACGATGGCCTCCACGGGCGTAACCGAGGCCGGGATGCAGCCCATGGTGGGGAAGGCGGTCTTGAGGGTGCTGTTGTTGCTGAAGTCCCAGGTCTGCACCACGTTGCCATTGGCCACGTTGAGGGCGATCACCGAGCGGCCCAGCTTGGTGTTGGCCCCATAGCCTGGAGGGGTGGCCGAGGTGCTCGCGGAGAAGGCGGAGTCCACGTCGAGGGTGCTGAGGCCGCCGCCGATCAGGAACACGTCGGTCAGGCCTCCGCTGCCCGTGACCCGGGCTATGGTGGGCGTGCTGGAGCTGAAGCCCATGGTCTTGAGCGTCACATTGGGCGAGGTGCTATCCGAGGCCGCAATCTCATCGGGCCTGACCTTCCAGGCCACGAGGGGGTTCGAGGGATTATTACCGTTGAACTGCAGGCAATAATAGCTGCGGCCGCCCTTCCGGAGCCCGAAGATGACCCGGGCATAGTCGGTGCCGTCCACGATGCCGTTGGGCGTGCCCTGCTCATTCAGGTAGAGGGTGGGCGACCCGTCCACGAAGTAGCGGTGGACATCGCCCGCGCGCCAGGCCTGGAGCCCGCTGAGGACGTCGGGCGGCAGGAAGGCCCAGAGCTCGTCCACCTCGCCTTCGATGACCCCCTGCACCAGGGCCCGGCCCGAAACCGTTCCGGTGGCATTGGGAATGCCGCTGACCTCGCCGAAGCCGTGCAGCAGGCCCTGGTTGTCCCCCACGATGATCAGGCGGAAGCGGACATTGGACAGGGAGCTGTTGAAGGTGTTGTAGAAGGTGCCGAGGAGCCCCCCTGTCGGGATCATGCCGGTCGGGAACTCCAAGATCAGGGGCGTGCTGTTGATGATGTCCCCCATGATGTCCGCCCGGTTGGTGGTGGTGCCGCTGATCGCCGCGGCATCGTTCTGGGCCGCGGTGCTGGCGCCCATCATGAAGCGGATCAGGCTGAGCCGGGTGGCGGTGTCAGACACGCCCAGCATGGCATTCGTGATGACACTGCTGGAGAGGGACTCGTTCCAGGTAAGGTTCGTGTTCGTGAAGGAACTGGCGGACCCCGAGGTGGTGGGGGCCAGGGTGAAGATGTTCCGGTTCTTCCAGCCTCGCGTGGCCAGGGCGTTGGCGGCGGACCAGGCGGCATTGGAGGCGTTGAGGCCCGTGGTGGACTGGATCGCGGCGCCGTTCTTGTCGAGCACCTGGATGCTGCTGCCGCTCACGGAGAGACCGGACATGAGCAGGTCCCCGCTCCAGACGCTGGACTGGGCGGTGATGAAGGTTCCCAGGTAGGTCTGCTTGCCGACGCTGAGGCCCACCAGGGGCGCCACGGGCGCGCCCATGGTGTTGGTTGCGGTGCGGGCCAGGCTGAAGGCCGTGGTCATGGCGTCCGTGAGCTTGTCGGGATCCGTGGCGTCAAAGAAGAAGGGGTTCTTCAGCTTGTCGTTGGCGGTGGGATTCGTGGGGTCGTAGGGGGTGGGCGGGTTGTTGGCGATGTCCCAGGGGGTGACCCGCTTCTCCCAGCCGTAGAGCGCCGCCGCATACATGGACTTCTTGGCGCCATAGGTGTCCGTCAGGAGGCCTTCCATGCTCACGCCGATGGTCATGGTGCTGACTCGGCGGGTGGTGCCGTTGGGCCGGGAGGTGATCACCCAGGGCACCTTGGCGTTCACGGCGTTGTAGATGTCCGTGGGCATGCCCGAGATGGAGCTGGAGGACGGGTAGTGGGCGGCGATGGCGGACGCCGTGAAGAAGTTGTTGAAGTTGGAGGAGCCACCCGAGTTTCCCGAGAAGTTGCTGGGGTGCAGGTTCACATAGGCGTTGCCGGTGGTGACGCCCGTGGCATAGGGGTCATAGCTGCCGCCCTCGTCCGTGGGCGTGCCGTCGGACAGGATGATCAGGAAGCTCTGGGTGCAGGAGGGCGGCGTCTGGTTGAACCGGCTGTTGCCGTTGCTGGTATTGGCGAACTGGGCATAGGCATTCATCACCGCGTTGGTCAGCGGCGTGCTCAGGTTCGTCATCATGGTGAGGATATACTGCATGTTGACGTCGGGATTTTGCTGGCTGGTGGGCTGGGTCAGCACCAGCAGCTGCCGGTCGCCGGGGTTGCCGTCCGTGTTGTTCGAGTCGAAGGATGTGGGACCCCCGTTCGACTGGGGATCCCCGTAGAGGAACCGGATGGCCCACTGCACCAGCTGCTGGTTGTCCACGTAGGTCTGCACCAGGCAGCGCTTGATGGCCTGCAAGCGGGTGAGGCCGGGCAGCTTGTTGTTCCAGGCCGCGCCCCCAGACCGGGCATCCGTCACGGTGTAGCCGCCATCATTGGTGCCTGCGGTCCCAGCGGGGTTTGCTGCCGAGTAGGCATCCACCATGCCACTGATGGCAGCCCCGGTGCCGGTCTGGTTGCGCACGTCCTTGCCGAAGGCGATCCACCAGAGGTAGTCGGAGTTGTACTGGAACAGGCCGATGATGCCCTTGGCACTGGTGGCGCCGGTCCAGGGCACCATGATCCCGTCCAGGGTGCCGGAGCCGCTGGACCACAGGGCATCCACCTCATAGTACTGGGCCTTGGAGGTGGGGAGGCCGGCGCCGTCCGGCACGGGGTCATAGACGTAGGTGTGCTGGGGGTGCTTGTTGGCCACGGCGTTGCTGTAGCCGCCGTTGCCGCTGTTGGGCCAGGCTGGCGCCGGCGAGAGGGTGCGGCCCTGCCCCTCGTAGTAGGGCACGGGATCGAAGACCGCCCAGGGGATGGGAAGGTCCACCACCCGGATCTGGTCCGTCGTCGTGAGGGCCGCCGCAGCGCCGCTGTAGGCGCCAGCAGCGTAGGGACTGGGCCTGCCGTTGCCGGACAGGTAGTTGCAGGAGTAGGGCCCGTAGCTCACCCCACCAGTGCCGGTGTAGGTGTAGGTGGTTGTGGAGCTGGCCGTGGTGAAGGCCATGCGCACATGGCTTGCACGCTGAACCCACAATTTGGCACTGCTCGGGTCACTGACATCCGTGTAGAGCACCGGGTCCCCGTTGGGCTTGACCAGCACGCCGTTCTGCAGGGTCGAGATCGGGGAGCTGCTGCTCGGGGCATCATGCGTCAGGGGGCTGCCTGCCGTATGGAAGCTGACCCAGACCTTGGTATTCGAGCCTGTCCCCGAGAGGTAGACCACGGCCAGCAGGCGGTTGCGGAAGTCGCCGGAATTGGTGATCCACTGATCGTTGTGCCAAGTCTGGCCCGTCTGGCCCGCGCTGCTGGAGGTGTCCGCATTGGCGTAGTAGTAGCGGCTCCAGTAGACGGCGCACATGGAGCCGGAGTTGTCGATGAGGGTGATGATCTCGGGCGGCGCCTTGGCCGAGCTGCCACCGGTATACACGTCCAGCACGTCGGTCAGCCCGGACTGCAGGCGGATGTCCACCTGGGCCTGGAGCAGGCCGGTGGCGAGGAAGAAGGAGCAGAGAAGGAAACGCGCGGATCGAAGGCTCATGGTGCTACCTCATCGGTCAGGGGCAAGGGTGTTCAGGCATCGAGGTCGGGGGCTAGGGCGTGGCGGTCATGTACATTTCCCGGATGGTCGTGTACCGGATGAAGGTGCCGGTGCCAATGGGCACGCTGGCCTTGCCGCGGCTGACGACCTGGTAGAGGTTGGCATTGCGCCCGGTGCGGCCCGTGGTGGTGCCGGCGGTGTTGCCATAGCCGCCCGCGGCGCCGGAGATGACAGCAACCCCCGGGTCCCCAAGGTAGCGGAACCCGATGTCGAAGGACTGGACTGTGACGTTTCCAGTGGCCTTCTGCAGGTAGTAGGTCGGGTCGGCGTTGGACAAGACCATGTCCGAGCTGGCGTCCAGTTCCGTGGACCGAAGCAGGACGTTCCGGTCGTTGGGGTAGGTGACGCTGATGCCCGTGGCGGTCTGCCAGGTACCGGTGGTGTTCAGCTCCTGGAAGGCCGTCACCAGGGTGTTTCGGCCCTGGGAGGTGGCAGTGCCCCAGTTGTCCTTGTTGGTCCAGAGGAGAAACCAGTCCAGGCCCGCCTCGGCGGCTTCGCTGGCCTTGGTTGCCTGCCACACGGTGCCCGTGCTGGTCAGCTCCCGGAGAGAGTTCTTGCCCAGGTTGAAGGAGAGCACCGTCAGCAGGACCAGCAGTCCCAGAACCGTGAGGATGGTGACCCCGCCCTGCTCGGAGCGACGGAGGTGAGTGGCGCGGGTGGGTGTCATGGGGTCACCATCGTGGCAAGGGGCGTCACTTGCCATAGCCGAAGTTCCGGGGAGAGATCATCAGGGTCTGGGTGCGGGTCCGATAGGCACGGGCACCCGCGGTGGCGCTGTATTCCTCCCGGCGGATGGGCGCCCGGGTGGTGATGTCCACCCGGATGAGGCAGTTGATGTTCCGATACCAGTCCGGGTTGGCCGCATCCGTGATGGACTGCATTCCCGGCAGGCCCGCCGTGGTCAGCTGGGTGTTGGCATTGGCCTGCATGGCGGCCCAGGTGGGGGTGCCGGTGGTGGGCCGCGCCCAGGTAGTGCCGCCGTCGAAGCTGAGGTCCACCACGAAGCCCTCCACGTTCTCGGCCACGATCTGAGTGGCGGCGGTGGCCCAGTTCACGGTGCCGGTGGTCGGGTAGTTGGCCTGCTGGCGGATGAGGCAGGGCAGCAGCACGCTGGCGTTGGAGGGGTTCAGGGCAATGGCCTGCACGGAGTAGCGCACAAGCTGTGCGGGGCGCACGAAGAACACGGGCACCCCACCGAGGTGCGAGAGGGCGATGCCCCCGTTGATGGGGGTGGAGGTGTAGTTCGCCAGCTGGACGAGGTCGGTCTGGAGGGCGATGGTGGCCGTGCTGGAGCTGCCCGTGGAGCTGGCGATGACCGGGTGTTCCCACTTGCCGGTCTCGCCACTGTCCAGGATGATCATGACGTCGCCATTCCGCAGGTCCGTGGCAGCGCCCTGGGCAAGGGTGACCACCACGCTGGTGGGGGCCGCGGTGGGCGCGCCACCGGGGTTGGCGTCATTGCCGGCCGTGGCGGAGGCCCAGCTGCCATTGACGGCCAGGGGGACGTCCGTGAAGAACTGCAGGACGTCCGTCCTGACCGTCTCGGTCTCGGTGCCCGTGGGGTTGGTGTCGCTGATGCGGGTCACGTTGGCCACAGTCACCGCCGGCGTCACGGAGAACAGGGGCTCGGTCGCGGCGAGGATGAAGTTGGGCAAAGCCCGCTCCGGAAAGACGAAGCCGGCCTGGGAGATGTCATCGGAGATCTGGTCCAGGGCCCAGCGGTTGGTGCGCTGCGTGCCCATGGTCTCGTTCACCGCCGTGTAGGTCATCACCGAGGACTTGAACACCTTGGCCATGCCGGCCATGAGGAAGCCCGTGAAGAGCAGGGCGATGAGCATCTCCACCATGGAGAAGCCCTGCGCCTCGTGGCGCCGGTCCTGGGGGTGGTTCATGGGTGCATCCATGGTGGCTTACCTTCGATCGTGGGGATGGGGCGGGTCAGTAGCGGAGAAAGCGGCTCATGCTCAGGGTGCGGGTCTGGGCGCTCTCCACCCAGGTGACGTTGACCACGAACTCCTGGCTCTGGGCAGTGGTGGCCGGGGCGTTGCCCAGGTAGCCCCGCCGGGCCCAGGAGGCGGTGTAGTACCGGCCCCGCTTGTTCGCGTCCGGGACGAGGGTGGCCAGGTTCGCCACCGCGGTGCCGGCCGCGTCCTGGACCTGGACGCCGTCCACGTTGAAGTATCCGAAGGTGGTGTTCGTGATCGCTGTACCGGGGCTGGCCGTGAAGACCGCGCTGAGGGTCGGCGTGACGCTGGTGGACTTGGCCAGGTAGTAGTGCTGCCCCTCCAGCTGGGCGCGCTGCAGCACCAGCTCTGCCACGTAGGCGGCCGTCACGCGGCTCCGCCCCGTGGCCGCCTGGCTCACGGCGCCCACCTGGAGGGTCATGAGGCCCAGCAGGCCAAAGGCCAGGATGAAAGCCGCCACGAGGAACTCGACCATGCTGAAGCCGGCCTGGGAACCGGGCCTGGGGTTGGTGGACCGGACGGCGCTCATTGCCTCACCCAAGCGGAGCCGCTGTTGGAGCGGTAGTAGCGGTAGATGTTCCCGGAGGCGCTGACGAGGATGATGCCCACGGGCCCGTTTGCGAGGGCCGTGCCGTTGGCCGCGGGGACCACCATCACGAAGCCGTCCGTGTTGGCGGTGCCATTGCCGTTGAACCAGAACGGCGTGGTCGTCGATGCCCCGTAGTTAGCAGGGTTGAAGATGCTGAGCGACCAGGCCGTGCTGCCGAAAGCCGCGGTGCCGTTGACCGAGAGGCTCTGGAGCTTTGTCTGGAGGTTCGAGAGGGCGGCGCTGCCGGCCGCGGTTGTTCCGTCCAGGTCCACCATGCAGAAGCGGGCCACGCTGGGGTCCGAGGCGAAGGCATACTGGGCCGTGGCCGCCTGCTGGGTCACCGAACCCCAGACGGTCGGGCCGGTCATGGTAGTCGTGTAGGTCAGGACCACGTTCGAGCCGGTACCCGTCGCGCCGAAGACAATCTGCTTGCCGCTCCCCCGGGCCATGGTCCGGGCGTCCACCAGGGTGCCGTAGATGCTGTTCATGGCGCCCCTCACCGCGGGGCTGTAGTTGTCCTGGCGATACGTGGCGTAGACCACGCTCAGGATGCCGGCGATCACCAGGACCACCAACACCTCGATGAGGGAATACCCGCCATTCTTGTGTTTTGGGATGTGGAATGGGCCCATGCCGACCTCGAGTCTCTGAACCAAGCATCGAGAATCTAGACAAATTTTGTTAAATCGGGCCAAATTATTGATTAAAGGGATGATAAAAAATCTAGACAAATGGTGCAGGTGGTTCAAATACGATAAGTGTTTAAAATTTATCCACTATCCGAACTGCAGCGGATCCCGGTCCACGTGGATCAGGCCGGTAGGTTCGAGGGGATGGCGGGCGAGCACCTCGCCCAAGGCGCCGCGGCTGCCCTTGAGCAGCAGGTGCATGCGCCAGCGGTCCTTCACCCGGGGCACGGGGGCCTCCAGGGGGCCGAGGATGCGCAGCCCAGGCACCGTCAGCCGCTGGCGGAAGGTCTCCAGGGCATCCCGGGCTTCCTGGGGCGTGTCTGCCTCGGCGCGGTAGAGCGAGAGCGCCGTGAAGGGGGGATAGCCCAGCCCCTGCCGGAAGGGCAGCTCCGAGGCGGCGAAGCCCTCGAAGTCCTGAGCCAGGGCGAAGCTGATGGCGGGATGGTCCGGCGAGTAGGTCTGGAGGATCACCCGGCCCTGCAGCTCGGCCCGCCCGGCCCGGCCCGCCACCTGGGTGAGCAGCTGGAAGGTGCGCTCTGAGGCCCGGAAGTCCGCCACCTTGAGGCCCTGGTCCGCGTTGATCACGCCCACCAGGGTGAGGCGGGGAAAGGTGTGCCCCTTGGCCAGCATCTGGGTGCCCACCAGGATGTCCACCTCGCCGGCCTCGGCGGCCAGCAGGCCAGCTTCGAGGGAGCCGCGCCGCCGGGTGGTGTCGCGGTCCAGGCGCAGGATCCGGGCCGCGGGGAACAGCTGCCGCAGGTGCTCCTCCACCTGCTCCGTGCCCTCGCCCACGCCCCGCAGGTGCTCGGCGCCGCAGTCGGGACAGGCCTCGGGCGGCACGGTCTCGTGGCCGCAGAGGTGGCAGCGCAGGCGGAAGTCGCCCCGGTGGTAGGTCAGGGAGATGGCGCAGTGCGGGCAGCCGAGGTTCTTGCCGCAGGCGCGGCACATCCAGAAGTTCTCGTAGCCGCGGCGGTTCAGCAGCAGCAGCGACTGCTCGCCCCGGGCCACGGTCTCCGTGAGCGCCTGCAGCAGGGGCGGCGCGAAGATCACCTTCCGCCGGGCCTGCCGGTAGGCGTCGCGCAGGTCCACGATCTCCACCGTGGGCAGCGTAACGCCCGCGGGCCGCTGGGTGAGGCGCAGCAGCCGGTAGCGCCCGGTCTGAGCGGCCTGCCAGCTCTCCAGGCTGGGCGTGGCGCTGCCCAGCACGATGGGGCAGTCCTCCAGCTGGGCGCGCTTGATGGCCAGGTCCCGGGCGTTGACGCGGGGGTGCTCCTCGGACTTGTAGGAGCCCTCCTGCTCCTCATCCACAACGATGAGCCCGATGTCGCGCAGGGGCGCCAGCACCGCGTTCCGCACCCCCACGAAGAGGTCTGCCCCGTTGAACAGCAGGCGCACCACATCGCCGTGCTTCTCACCCGCGTTGAGCCCCGCGTGACCCACGGCGACCCGGCCCGGGAAGCGGGCCTCCAGCCGATCCAGGAGGCTGCCCGTGAGGCCGATCTCCGGCACCAGCCACAGCACACGGCGGCCCGCGGCCAGCACCCGCTCGGCCAGGGCCAGGTAGACCTCGGTCTTGCCGGACCCGGTGACCCCCTGCAGCAGGTGGACGCCGAAGGCTCCCAGGGCGACAGCATCCAGGGCCGTCTGCTGCTCGTCGTTCAGGACCACGGTGCGATCCGTGCCCGCCTCCCGGCGCTGGGCCAGCAGGTCCACCCGCTTCATCCGCGTGACCAGGCCCCGCTTCTCCAGGGTGTTCAGCACCGAGGCCCCGACGCCAGCGGCCTCGAGCAGCTCCGGCTCCATGAGCGACCCCCCGGCCTCCTCCAGGGCCAGCAGCAGCTTGGCCTGGGCCGGGGTCACCCGGGGGGGATGGGGAGCCCCGGTGAGGCGCACTTCCGTGAAGCCGGCCCCGCGCCGGAGCGCGCGGTGAAGCAGCGTCGGCAGCAGCGCGGGGTCCCGGTGCCAGGCCTCCCCGAGGTCGGCCAGGACGCCCCAGGCCCCGCGGTCCCGGTGGAAGGACAGCCGCTGGCCATCCTCATCGGCCTCCCAGTTCGGGAGCAGCGCCTGGGGCAGGCTGAGGGGCAGCAGGTTGGCCTCCAGGCAGCCGTAGTAGCGGGCGGCGAAGGTGTGCAGTTCCCGCAGCTTGGGCGGCAGCAGGGGGAAGGGATCCAGCACCA
The DNA here is from genome assembly GCA_903863195.1 of uncultured Holophagaceae bacterium. Taxonomy (GTDB): domain Bacteria; phylum Acidobacteriota; class Holophagae; order Holophagales; family Holophagaceae; genus Geothrix. The sequence continues at coordinate 44,314 of CAIPAY010000121.1, read as the reverse complement.
GCTCGATGGGCCGCAGCTTCGCGGCGGGCGGGGACGGATCCGGCCCCATGGCCAGCCCGAAGGCCAGGCTGTTGCGCAGCTTCACCCGCACCCGCACGCCGGCGGGGAGGTCCTCCGGCGCCAGGTAGGTGAGCGGCGGCAGGGGCCGGTTCAGCTGGACCCGCGTCGGCACCAGGCTGGGAGGGGTTCCGCTCATCGGGGCGGGGCCTGGGACAGGGCGCCCCACCGCACGGCGAGGTCGCTGCGGTTGAGCCGCTGGGCCAGGTCCCGGGCCTGGGCCGCCACCCCTTCCCAGCGCAGCGTCTCCAGGGCCTGCTGCACCACCTGGTCCGCGGCGCCCGCGTCCCCCAGGCTGATGAGGGACTCCACCAGCGGCTGCAGAATCCGGGACCAGATGCGCTCGCCGGGCCCCTGCCCCATGGCCGCCCGCCGGGCATCCCGGCGCCACTCGTCCCAGCGGGGCTCCATGGCCTCCAGGATGGCGCGCCAGTCGCCCCGCTTCTTGGCATCCCGCACGAAGGCCTCAAGCACGGCCGCCGGGGGCCAGTCCTCGGGTGCGGTGCCCGGGAGGGGCTCCAGGCTGGCCAGCAGCGGCGAGAGGGCCCGCCCACCGGAGATGTCCGCGCCCAGAATCCAGATCCGCCAGAGGTCCCAGGCGTTGGGCTGGCGGCGCAGGGCGTCCTCGACCAGGGGCAGGCGCTGCGCCCAGAGGGCCCGCATGGTGGGCGAGTGGGTGGCCTCGGCCCCGGTGAGGGCCCAGGGCAGGTCCGAGGCGACTTCGATCCAGGCGCCCTGGAACAGGCGGTCCAGCAGCCGCGCGGTCTCGGACCAGATCTTCGCGTCCTGCTCGGTGCTCAGCAGCAGGGGCTCGCCGGGCTTTCCGGCCGCCTCCTCGGCGGTCTTCTTCAGGATCTCGGGGCCCAGCGCCCGCTGGGTGCGGCGGCAGGCGACGAGGGTGCGCTCGCGGAGCAACGCCGCCTGGGCCTCCAGGTGGTCCGCGTTCCGGGTGAGGAACTCGGTCAGTTCCTGGGCCCGGGTCTTCAGGCCCGCACGCTCCGCCGCCGCGGCCAGCTTCGCGGCATCGGGCGAGGTGGCCCCCTCCGCCAGCACGCGCCCGTCGGCATCGACCAGGGCCCAGTGCCCGCCACGCAGCCAGCCATAGCGCTCCCGGACGTAGGTCGACACGGCGTCGGGCTTCTTGCCGCCCACCAGCAGCAGCGGCAGGTTCAGCGCGAGCAGGGCGTCGTCCTGCAGGGCCGCCCGGGCCGGAGCCCCCCAGGTGGCACCCTCGTCCTCCAGCACCAGCCACAGGCCCAGGCGGTTCTGCTTCAGCTGGCGCTCGAAGGCGTCCGCCGGGGAAGCGGAGCCCCGCATGCCCATGGAGCCCGGTGGGCCGCCGGGCCGGCCCTGGGCCGCCAGGGCCGCAGGCAGGGCGAGCAGGAGGGCGACAAAGGCGCAGCGCATGCTCACCCCTTGGGCACGGTCAGGGCGGCCCACTGGGTCGCCAGGGAGGGCTGCCCGCAGGCCTGGGCCAGGGCCGCGGCCCAGCCCGGCAGGCCCTTGGAGGGCATCCAGACCATGGCATCCCGGATGACCTGATCCGCATCCAGGGTGCGGCCCAGGCGCAGCTGGGCCTCCACGATGGGCTTCAGCAGGGAGTCCCAGGTGCTCTTGAGTCCGTCCTGACGCGCCCCATCGTCGCCGATGAAGAGGATCTCCAGCTCCTGGTCCTTCTTCTGGTCCCAGCGCGGTCCCAGGACATCGAGGATGCCGGTCCAGTCTTCCCGGGCCCGGGCGTTCCGGGCATAGGTGGTGAACACCGAATCCGGGATGCCCCATCGGTCCCCCGGGAGCAGCACGAGGGAGTCCAGGAGGGGCCGCAGGGGACGGCCCCCAGCTGCCTCGGCCAGGACCTGCCAGATGCTCCAGTTGGTGTAGTGTCCCGGGTCCTGGCGCAGGGCCTCCTCCACCGTGGGCAGGCACTTCAAGGCTGCCGCCCGCAGCAGGGGAGAGGCCTGGCCCGCCTCCTGAAAGGCGACAATGAGGCCGCCGTTGGCCAGCCGCCAGTCCCCACTCTGGACATAGGGAAGCAGCAGGGCTGCGGCCCGGCCCCACACCCGCTCGTCATCGGCTTCCGTCAGAGGCTGCGGATACTCGGGGGGCAGCGGGTTACCTTCCGCATCCTTCTTCATGGTGGGCTTGACCAGTCGATGGGTGCGCCGGCCAGCCAGGCCGAAGTGACTCACCAGGAGCTGCCGGTAGGCCTGCACGTGGCCCGGGTGCCTGGCGACGAAGCTCTCCAGGTCCCTCAGCTCCCCCCGGATGCCGTTGCCCTCTGCCAGGTCCAGCAGCTGCCGGGCCGTGGGCAGGGTCTTGCCGCTGCCCAGCACCCGGGCCCCAGGCCCCAGCAGGGCCCACGCGGCCTCCGGGCCCCAGCCCTGCTGGGTCCGCAGCTCGGCGGCCAGCGGCGTCTTCGGCCCATAGGATTCCAGCGGGAGTCCCAGCACCATGAGGTCCTCGTCCTGGCCGAGCAGGCCTCTGAAGCCAGCCACCCAGTCGGCCTTGGGCGCATCCAGGAGGAGCCACGCCGCGCCCTGGCTGCGCTTCAGCTTCTTGGCCAGCTGCACAATGGTCCCGGGCGCCTTGGGGGGCTTGGACATGACGATGGTGGTCTGACCCATCACGGCGCCACACATCAGCAGGGCGGCCAGGAAGCGGCGCATCTCAGGACTCCGTCAGCGACTGACCCCCAGGATACACTTGGCGGATGCTGGTCCTGGGCCTTGAATCCTCCTGCGACGACTGCTCCGCCGCGGTGGTGGAGGAGACTGCCGCGGGCCCGCGGCTCCGCTCCCTCATGCGGGAGAGCCAGGACGCCATCCACGGCCCCTTCGGCGGCGTGGTGCCCGAGCTGGCGGCCCGGGAGCACCTGCTGCAGGTGCGCGCGGTCATGGCGGGCGCCCTGGCCCAGGCGGGCGTCGGCTGGGCGGACCTCGACCGCATCGCGGTCACCCGGGGGCCGGGCCTGGTCGGGAGCCTCCTGGCCACCTTCAGCGCCAGCAAGGCCGCGGCCTGGCGGCACGGGCTCCCCTGGGTGGGCGTCCACCACCTGCTGGGCCACCTGAACGCGGCCCGCTTCGCATCCCCGGACCTGCCCTTCCCGGCCCTGGTGCTGCTGGTCTCCGGGGGCCACACCCACCTCTACCGGGCCGAGGACTGGACCTCCCTCCAGCTGCTGCAGAAGACCCGGGACGACGCCGCCGGCGAGGCCTTCGACAAGACCGCCCGCATGCTGAACCTGGGCTACCCCGGGGGTCCCGTGGTGGACGCCTGCGCCCAGACCGTGGGCCGGGCCGCCGAGCCCTTCACGCCGCCGAAGTTCCGCGACGGCAAGGCCTCCTGGAGCTTCTCGGGCCTCAAGACCGGCGTGAAGCTGCGGGTGGAGCGGAACCCCCGCCTGGCCACCGCGGGCGCGGCGGATCCCGAGGTCCAGGGCCTCTGCCGCAGCCTGCAGGAGGCCATCGCCACCTGGCTGCTGAAGCCCATCCCCGCCCTGGCCGAGGAACACGACGCCCGCAGCCTGGTGCTCAGCGGCGGCGTGGCCTGCAACTCCCGGCTCCGCGCCGAGGCCGCCCTGCTCGCGGCCCGGCATGGCCTGGCGCTCGCCATCCCCGAGCCCCGCCTCTGCACGGACAACGGCGCCATGATCGCCGCCGCCGGTGCCCTGCTGGAACCCGATCCCGACCCCTGGTCCCAGAACGCCGACGCCGACCTGAAGCTCGTCTAACCCCACCACAGGGAGGTGGCATGTCCGACATCAAGGTGCTGTGCGACCAGGTTCGGCAGACAGCCTTCCAGGTCCATGCCTACCTGGGCCACGGCCACCTGGAAAAGGTCTATGAGAATGCCCTGGCCCACCGGCTGCGCAAGGCCGGACTGAAGGTGATCCAGCAGCAGTCCCTCAAGGTGTTCGATGAAGATGGCACTCTGATCGGCGACTACCTGGCCGATCTGGTCGTGGAGGACGTCCTGATCGTGGAGCTGAAAACCGCAAAGAGCCTGGCTCCCGAGCATGAAGCCCAGATCCTCGGTTACCTCAAAGCCTCGCGTTTCGAACATGGACTATTGATCAACTTCGGATCTCCCCGATTTGAGATCCGCAAATTTATTTGGGAACCGCAATAACTGAAAAAGATTTTTTAACCACAAAGAACACAAAGAACACAAAGAACACAAAGAACACAAAGAACACAAAGAACACAAAGAACACAATTGGAGTATTGGCATCATCTGCTTTTCTTTGTGCCCTTTGTGTTCTTTGTGGTTAATTTGTTTTTTCTTGTTTTCTGTGGTTGCTAAGGAGCCGATGTGGAAGTCACGCGTGAGGATGTGCTGCGGTGTGCGCAGCTGGCGCACTTGAGCTTGCGTGAGGACGAGGTGGAGCCCATGCGCGAGGCCATGGCGCGGATGCTGAGCCACGCCGCCAGCCTGGATGAGCTGCCGCTGGAGGCCATCGAGCCCATGCTCACGGGCCTGGACCGGCCCCTGCCCCGCCGGGCGGACGAGCCCGGCTGCTCCTTCACCCAGGCCGAGGCCCTGGCCAACGCCCCGCAGCAGGACAGGGGCATGTTCGTGGTGCCGAAGGTGCTGTAGACCCGGCGACGGCCCCGAACGGGGCCGCCACGGGTGCAGGGAGGAGCTGGCTCAGAAGCTGAAGCGGAGCCCCAGGCGGACGGAGCGGGGAGCCTGGAAAGCCACGGGTGCCTTGTAGTAGGGGTTGGTCAGGCCCACATCAAGGCCGCTGAAGTTGTAGCGCTGGTCCAAGGCTGTCTCGACCTGGCTGTTCAGCAGGTTGGTGACGTCCAGCATCAGGCGGACGCTCTTCTTGCCAGCCACCTTGAAGGCGTAGCCCACGTTCACGTCCAGGCGGGCGCTGTCCGGAGTGCGCCCCGCGGTCCCGCGGGGCATGAGGAACAGCTCGTAGCGGGTGTAGGGGAAGGGCAGCACCTGATCGGCGTAGCCCAGGCGGTTCACCGGCGTTCCGGAGGCGAAAGTGAAGGCGGCGCCCACCGTGATGCCGGAGTCCCACTCGTAGTAGCCGTTGAACTTCAGCTGGTGGGTGCGGTCCCCGCTCAGCTTGCCGTAGCTGTTGACCATGAAGGCGGGCTCGTCGAAGGCGGAGTTGATGTTCGGATCCAGCTGACCCGAGCCATCGGCGCCGCCTACGCCCTGATAGGCGCCCTCGTAGTTGCCCTCGAGCCGGCTCCACAGGTAGGAGGCCTGCACGGTGTAGTGGTCCGAGAACTTCTTCTGGGCGCTCACCTCCACGCCCTGGTAGTCGCGGTAGGCGCGAGGATACTGCTTGCCCGTCACGCTGAACCCGGGGTTCATGATGAAGTAGTCCCCGGAGGTGCTGTTCACGTCGAGGGAGTCCTCGATGGCCCGCCCCATGTAGCGGCGGATGTACTTGGCGCCGAGCACCAGGTTGGGAGCCACGGTGGTCTCCGCGCCCAGGATGAACTCGTCGGAGTACTGGCCCTTCAGGTCCGGGTCCACCGGCTCGATGTAGGAGCCCACGATGGCACTGGTGCCCGCGGCCGGATTGGGCGTGAGGCTAGTGCGGCTGAAGTTGAAGATGGTGGGATTGCTCTCGTCGCTGAAGGAGCGGATGACCAGGTCGAGGGGCACCTGCTCGTAGAAGCGTGAGAAGCTGACATAGACCTTGTCCTGGCCCTTGCCCGCCCAGTCCCAGACCAGCCCGAGCCGCGGGGCCCACTGGTCCTTGAGGGAGATCTTGGTCGCCCCGTGCTGGTCCTTGATGTTGGTGGTGTCGAGCCGCACCCCGAGGTTGAGCGTAAGGCTAGGGCGGAGGGACCACTTGTCCTGCAGGAAGTAGCCCGCGCTCTCGTGCTTGGGCGAGGCGTGGAAGATGATGCTGGGCGCGTTGTTCACGTCCGCCCCGGCCACGGTCCAGTAGTAGTGGGAGTAGCTGCCGTCGCCGTAGTCCGTCACCTGCTGTCCGCCGGAATAGCCGCGGCTGATGGTGGCCTTGTCGGTCTGAAGATCAAAGCCGGCCTTCAGCTCGTGGGTGCCGGCGTAGTAAGTGAAGGATCCGGTCAGGTTCGTGCGCGTGAAGTCCTTGTCGTCGAAGCGGCCGAACCCGCCCGTGGCCTGCTGGGTGGTATTGTCGATGGTCTGGACGAGGCTCGCTCCCGCGGCGCCGGCGAGGATGGAGTTCTTCTCGTTGTGCTGGCTGCCCTGGAGCTGGAGGAACCACGCCGGGCCCGTCAGCTCATAGCGTAGGCTGAGGTCGGTGCCGCCCACCTTGTTGGTGCCTTCCCAGGTGGAGGCCGCCCCCTGGGGGTCCTTCACGGCGCCCGTCACCTTCTGGGGATCCCCCAGGATGGAGGCAATGAGGCTCTGGTTTTCGGCCAGGTGCCAGGTTAGCTTCACCGCGTAGAGATCCCGCGAGGAGTCCGTGGGGGCCTGGAGCCCCAGGTCCGGCCCCGGCACGCGCACCTGATTGATCTGGCTGGCGCTGCGCCGGTCGTAGGCCGCGAAGAACCAGAGCTTGTCCTTGATGATGGGGCCGCCGACATCGAACCCGAACTCCGTGGTCTTGTTCTCGAGGAGCAGGGGCTTCTGCTTGAGGTTGGCGTCGTTCGCGTGCTGGTTGCCGCTCTTGAAGATGTTGCCTTCCGTGTAGGCGAAGACATCCCCGGTGAACTCGTTGCCGCCGGACTTGGTGATGACGTTGATGATGCCGCCGGTGGCCTTGCCGTATTCGGCTTCGTAGCCGCCCGTCTTAACCTGGAATTCCTGCACGAACTCCTGGGGGATCTTCTTGCCCTGGGTTCCGAACTCCACGTTGGTGGTGTTGATGCCGTCCACCATGAAGTTGTTCTCGGCGCCCGAGGAGCCGTAGACCTTGAACCCGGCGCTGTCCTGCGTGACGCCCGGGGACAGCAGCGCGATGTTGGCGAAGTCCCGGGAGGTGGGAAGCTTCAGGATCGCCTCGCTGGTGAAGTTGGCGCCCACGGTGGTGGCCTTGAGGTCCATGGACTCGCTCGTCTCGAGCACTTCCACGGTGGCGGTCGCCACGGCGTTGAGGGTGAGGTCCACGGTGGCAACGCGGTCCAGGCCGATCTGGACCTGCGCCTTGGCGGTGTTCAGGCCCTCCTTCACCGCGGTGAGGGAACAGACACCAGGCGGGATGAGGCCGAACCGGTAGGCGCCGGACTCATCCGTGGTGGTGTTGCGCCCACCCTGCAGGCCTGCGCCCGTCAGCGTGATCCGCGCACCGGCCACGGGCCGCCCTTTCGGATCCAGCACCCGACCCTGCACACCGCCCGTGGTCTGAGCCGAGAGGACGGCTCCGGCTGCGAGGACCAGAGAGAGATAGCGCAAGCGACGGCTCGACATGGCCGCTCCTAAAAAGAAAGGCCACCATCGGATGGCCGCAATCAAAAGGCGATTGCGTCCATCATGGGCAGAAAGACTGACGAATCAAGACAAATGTCCACACGGATAAACGACGATTCGATCATCATTTATCGTCGCTTAAGTGGATTCTCGTAGCCGTCGCAGCCTGGCGCAGGGAAGCGTCGAACCCAGCCTCGCGTCGAGTCAGGACCAGTCGCCGCCGCCGGAGTCGCCGCCGCCAGAGTCACCCCAGTCACCGCCGCCCGAGTCGCCGCCCCCGGACTCGCCCCAGTCGCTGGAGGAGCCGCCAGAGCTGTCGCCGCCAAAGCCGTCATTGTCCTGCCCATGGTGCTCGTGGTGGCGCTCGCCGCCCATCATGCTGCCCAGCATCATGCCCGTCAGCAGCCCGCCCATGCCGCCGCCCTGCCCGTAGCCGCCCTGTTGCATGGGCATGGAGCCCTGGGCCGGGGCGTCCAGTCCCAGCTGCCGGCGGGCCGAGGGGGGTAGCTCTTCGTCCTTGAGGGACTGCACGCCAGCCACGGCGCTGCAGTAGCCGCAGGACCACTTGACGGAACGGAGCCCGTCCCACTCCTGCTTCATCTTGTCGCCGGAAGCGCCGCAGGTCGGGCACTTGGGATAGGGACAGGCGAAGGTGTGGGGCTCCAGCGGGCCAGTGGGCAGCGCCCGGCGCGAGGCGCCCAGCTGCTCGGGCTGGTCCTGCCGACCCCGAAGCACGAGGTAGAGGACGAAGCCGATGATGATGAGGACGATGATGGTGGTCATGGATACCCCCGACGCCCCAAGGGTATCCGGATCCACGGCTCCTGGTACTTGCTGGCATCATCAGCAGCATGAGAACCCGCGTCCCTCTCCCGGAGGACCGTCCCTGGCGCGTGCTGGGCCTGATGTCGGGTACCAGCGCCGACGGCGTGGACGCCGTGGCCATCGAGGTGGAGCCCGGCGGCTTCGAGGCGGGTCAGCCCTTCCGTGCCCTCCTGGGCCACCACAGCGCCGCCTACCCCGAGCCCGTGCGGCAGCAGGTGCTGGCGGCCGCCTCGAACGCCCTGGATCCCGCCGCGCTCTGCATCCTACAGCGGCGCCTCGGCAACCACCACGCGCGCGCCGCCTACGACCTATGCGCCCGGCTGGACCTCCGGCCGGACCTGGCCGCCCTGCACGGCCAGACCGTCCAGCACCATCCGGGCCAGGGCGCAAGCCTGCAGCTGGCGGACCCCTACGTGCTGGCCGAGGCGCTCGCCTGCCCCGTGGTGTGGGACCTCCGCCGGCGGGACCTGGCCCTGGGCGGCCAGGGCGCCCCCCTGGTCCCCCTGCCGGAGCGCTGGCTCCACGGCGCGGGCCCCTGGCTGGCTCTGAACCTCGGCGGCATCGCGAACCTGGCCCTCTGGGACGGCCAGCGGACCCGCGCCTGGGACACGGGGCCCGGAATGTCCCTGCTGGATCTGGCCGCCCAGCGCTGGCTGGGCCTCCCCTTCGATCCCGAGGGCGCCACCGCCACGGGCCAGGTGGACGGCCCGCTGCTGGCGCGGTGGCTCCTGCACCCCTACTTCCCGGCCGCCCCGCCCAAGTCCACGGGCCGCGAGGTCTTCGGAGAGGCCTGGCTGAGTGCCGAGGCCCCGGCCCTGGAGGCCCTGCCCCTGGCGGACCGGCTGGCCACCCTGGCGGCCTTCACCGCCGCTGCCGTGGCCCAGGAAGCCACCCGCGTGGCCCCCTGGCCTCCAGGCCTGAGAGGGCTGGTCAGCGGGGGCGGCGCCCGCCACCAGCGGGTGCGCCAGGAGCTGGCAGAGCGGCTGCCCCTGCCCCTGGAAGATGACACCGCCTTTCCCTCCGGGGCGCGGGAAGCGGTGAGCTGGGCCCTGCTGGGCGCCGCCAGCGCCCTGGGCCTGCCCGGGAACCTGCCCGAGGTCACCGGGGCCGCCCGCCCCGTGGTGCTGGGGAGCTGGGTGTGGGCCTGAGGCTCCGGTGGGCCCCCTGGAGCGACCACCTGCCGCTCTGGGTGGCCCTGGGAGCCACGGTGGCCACCGGGATCTACGAGAACGGGGAGCTGGCGCTGATGGTCCTGCCGCTGGCGGCCGCGGCGGCGGCGCAGGCGCTGCGCTGGGACCTCGACCGGCAGCGCCGCTGGGTGGAGGTCGGCGCCCTGCTGTTCTTTCTCGGGGACCTGACCCGGGGTCACGGAATCTTTCCCGTGGCCATCCAGACCCTCTTCGTCCTGGGCGGTGCGCGTCTGGCCCTGCCCCGGGAGCTGCCCCAGCGGCGCCAGCTGCTGCTCATCGGCTTCCTGCTGTTCCTGAGCACGGCCATCGCCGGCACGGACCTCCTCTTTCTCTTCGGGACGCTGGCCTGGGCCTGCGCCGCCACCCTGGCCCTGCTGCAGCAGGCCTGGGAGCCCTCGGCGGCCCTGCGCCCCGGCCCCCCGCCCCGTCCGCCGCTGGCCCGGGTGCCCCTCTGGGTGGGTGCCGCCGCCCTCTTCGGCGCGGGGTTCTTCGTGATCCTGCCGCGGCTGAGCCTGGGCCTGCGGCCGGCGCTGCTGGCGGGGGCGGCCACGGGCTTCGGCCAGGCGGGCCTCAGCGAGCGCCTGGACCTGTCCGGCGGGGGCCCCCTCGAGCCCAACCCCGAGGTGGCCATGCGCATTGTCCCGCCCGAGGGCGTGGATCCCCCCCGGGACCCGGGCTGGGCCCAGGGGCTGGCGCTGCTGCGGGGCATCACCCTGGAGGTGGTCCGAGGCCCCCGCTGGGAGCCCGCGGCGCTGACGCCGGCCCTGCCCCGCGCCCGGGCCACCGGTGCCGCGCTGCACCGGGCCGAGGTCCTCTACACCCCAAGCTCCCACGGGATCCTGGCCCTGCCGGCCGGTCTGGCTTCCCTGGAACCTGCCGAGCTGCCCCTGGTGCCGGGTCCCGGTGCCAGCCTCCGGTGGCGCTACCCGCGGACCCGCACCGCCCCGGTCACCGTGACCTGGCATCCCCGGGACCCGGGGGTTGCGGAACCCCGCCTGACCCCGCGTCGCCTGGAGCTGCTGACCACCCTGGAGCCGGAGCAGGACGCCGCCCGCCGCGCCAGCCTGCGCTACGCCCCGGGCATCCTGCCCGCGCCGCAGCTGGTCCAGACGCTGGTGGCGGCCCTGGGACAGTTCCACTACACCCTGGAGAACCCAGCCGGGGAGGCCGCCAACCCCCTCGAGGCCTTCCTGGAGCGCACCCAGGCTGGGCACTGCGAATACTTCGCCTCCGCCCTGGCGCTGATGTTGCGCGCCCGGGGGGTCCCGGCCCGCGTGGTGAACGGCTACCGGCTGGGACCCTGGATCCCGGAGGGGGGCTACTTCCGCGTGAGCCAGAACGAGGCCCACAGCTGGGTGGAATACTGGCACGAGGGCCGGTGGTTCACGGCCGATCCGACCCCGGCGGGTGCCGCTGCCGCCGCAGGGGAGGCCCGGAGCTTCGGCGCCCTGGAGCGCTGGCTGGACGCCTTCCGCTACCGCTGGGAGCGCTACGTGGTGCGCTTCTCCGACCAGGACCAGCATACCGGCCTGGCCTGGCTCCAGGGCCGCGCCCAGAGCTGGGAGTGGCGCTGGCGGCCACCCTCCCGGCTCCTGCTCGGAGCCCTGGGCCTCGCGGCCCTTGCCTGGCTGCTCTGGCGGACCCGCCCCCTCTGGCGGCCGGTCCCCGAAGGACCCGGGCGCATCCGGGCCCTGGCTCCCTTGCTGGCCCGCACCCGGCGTTTTGCCGCACCCCAGGCAGGCGAGACGGCGCGGACCTGGCTACTGCGCCTGGGTGAGCTGCGCCCCGATCGCCGGGAGGCCCTTGCCGCCCTGGCGGATGCGGTGGATGTCGAGGGCTACGGCCGGGGCAACGGCGCGGCCGCGGCCCAGGCGAAGGCCGAAGCCCACGCCTGGCGGGGCTGGAAGCCTACTTCTGGGTGAACTTCTCGAAGGCCTTCATGAGCTCCATGGGCAGCGGGAAGACGATGGTGCTGTTCTTCTCCACGGCGATCTCCGTGAGGGTCTGCAGGTAGCGCATCTGGATGGCCGTGGGGTTCTGGCTGATCTTGTTGGCGGCTTCCAGCAGCTGCTCGGAAGCCAGCAGCTCGCCCTCGGCCGCGATGACCTTGGCCCGCTTCTCGCGCTCGGCCTCAGCCTGCTTGCCCATGGCGCGCTGGATCTGCTCGGGCAGGTCGACGCTCTTGAGCTCCACGCTGCTCACTTCCACGCCCCAGGGCTCCGTGGAGCGGTCGATGATCTCCCGCAGGCGGGCGCTGAGCTTCTCCCGGTCCGCCAAGAGCTCGTCGAGGCTGACCTCGCCCAGGATGGAGCGCAGGGTGGTCTGGGCGATCTGGCTGGTGGCGTAGTAGTAGTTCTCCACGCCAATGATGGCCTGCTTCGGATCCAGCACCCGGGAATAGACCACGGCGCTGACCTTCAGGCTGACGTTGTCGCGGGTGATGACGTCCTGGCTCGGCACCTCCAGCACGCCGGTGCGGAGGCTCACGGTCATGGCGGTCTGGAAGGGTCGCCAGACGAAGCAGAGGCCCGGGCCCTTGGGCTTGTCCTCCACCTTGCCCAGCGTGAAGACCACCAGCCGCTCGTACTCGTTCACCACCTTGAGGCAGGAGAACAGGTAGATCACCACGAAAAGGGCCGCAGGGCCGAAGCAGCCAAGGGAAGTGATCAAGGTGTCCATGGAGGACCTCCAGAGAAAGACGGCCTCAGTCTACGCCTGTCTGGGCTTTCTGCACGGGCTTCAGGCCTTGACGTAGGGATTCGACCGGGCCTCTTCCCCAATGGTGGTGGCGGGCCCGTGCCCGGGGATCACGAGGGTCCCGCCGTCCAGCACGTAGAGCTCCCGGCGGATGCTCTGCTCCAGCAGGTCCCAGCTGCCGCCCCAGAGGTCTGTGCGGCCCACGCCGCCGCGGAAGAGCGTGTCTCCCGCCAGCAGCACCTGGCCCTGCTCGAAGGCGCCATGGAAGCAGCAGGAACCCGGCGTATGGCCCGGCGTGTGGAGCGTTGTCAGGTCCAGGTAATGGTCGCCCGCGCCAAGGTCCACCATGTCCGGCTGGGGGATGGTGGGCATGCCGAACCGCCCGGTCTGCTGGGGCAGGGCCTCGATGAGGAACCCATCGTCGCCGTGCAGGTGCGCTGGACACTGCCAGAGATCCTGCAACTCCCGCGTGGCGCCCACGTGGTCGAAGTGGGCATGGGTGTGGAGCAGGGCCGTGACCTTGAAGCCCAGCGTCTCGACCCGCTTGCGGATCTTGGCGCCATCACCGCCGGGGTCCACCGCCACCCCGAGCCCCGTGGCGGGCTCCCAGAGCAGGGTGCAGTTGCAGCCCAGGGGGCCGACGGGGAAGGACTCGAGGCGCAGCATCCTACCAGCGTAGATCAAACACGCAGGCCTTGGCGCCCAGACGGCGGCAGTCCGCGCCCGGCCGATGGCTGACCATGGCGCCGGACCCGCCATACTGCTCCGCCAGGCGCTCGAGGATGCCCCAGTCCATGTCGCAGGGATAGGGGTTCTCGCAGACCACCTCGGCGTGCTCCGGCCGCTCGAAGGTGCAGTAGTAGCCGCCAAGGCCCTTGCCCCGGTGGTTCACCTGATAGGCGACTTCCAGCACTCTGAGCGCCCGGTCGAGGGTGTCCATGTCCGGCGCGAAGCGGGCGGTGTCCGGTATCGCCCGTCCCATGACCCTCAGGGCAGGGCGGCCATGGGCCCGCTCCACGGCCGCGTGGAAGGCCAGATTGGCCGCGAGCGGAACCCAGGCCTCGGCCCTCGGCAGGCCGATGCCCGCTTCCCCCAGCAGCTCCAGGACGCTCTGCCAGGGGATGCCGTGGGCCGCCAACCCCTCCGCCACTCCGAGCACGGCACCGCCCCAGACCTCCGCCTGGGGCCCTGGTGAATTCGGTTTGTTCTTCAAAGGAGAACTCCCAGGAAAATTCGGTGTGATTACCATTTTATGCAAGCGGTCAAGGCCTGTCTCTCCAGCCTGGGTGAGGCGGCTTGGGCATCCGGGATCTCAGATTGGTTACCCTGGGGGCATGCTGCCGATCGAGCCCCCGCGCACCCGCTGGTTCTCCCGCTGGGATCTGCTCCCCTTGGGGGTGGCGGTGCTGCTGCTGTTCCTCCTGCCAACACTCCTCAAGGGTCTGCCGGATCCCCTGCCGAGCCACTTCGACAGCCATGGCCGCGCCAACGGCTGGACACCCCTGCGTGCCCTCCCCGCCCTGGTCTTCGGGGTCCCGGCCCTCGCCTGGGCGCTGCTGCTGCTGTCGGGCAACGCCTTCACCGGCACTGCGCAGGATCCGGATGGTCGCAAGGGCACGGCCATGGCGCCCCTGCGGGGACTGATGTCCGCCGGGATGGAGTTCCTGATGCTGGCGCCCGTGGCCATCCTCCGGGTCGGGATGGTGGGTCTGTGGGGGCTCCTCGGTATGTTCCTCCTCTGCCTTGCCGTGGGTGTGGGACTCATGATCCGCGACCTGAAGGGGAATGGCCTGGGTCCGATCGACACCCGGCACTACCGGTGGGGGCTCTTCTATGTGAATCCGGACGACCCCGCGATCTGGGTGCCCAAGCCTCTGGGCCTGGGCTGGACGCTTAATTTCGCCCACGGATCCAGTTGGCTCATCATGGGGCTGCTGCTCCTCCCCCTTCTGCTCCTGGCGCTCCTGCCCCGCCTTCGATGATGGTGTGATCCATGCCTGACAGTCTCGTGCTCGCCCTCATGCTGCTAGGCCCGGCGGCGGTCTTCGCCTTCATCTACCTGAAGAAGGACAAGCAGCCCGGCCCGCCGTCCTGAGATCAAGCCATGGCCGTGATCCGCACCAACCTGGAGAAGTCCCCCTTCCTGAAGCGGAAGCTGGGGGACCTGCCCCAGCGGCCCGGCTGCTACCTCTACCGGGACGAGGGCGGGAACCTGCTCTACGTGGGCAAGGCCAAGGTGCTGCGGAACCGCGTGAAGTCCTACTTCCAGAACAAGTCCCTGGACGCCAAGACGCGCCGGCTGGTGGCCCGGATCTGGGACATCGAGCTCATCGTCTGCGAGACCGAGCTGGAAGCCCTGGTCCTCGAGAACAACCTCATCAAGGAGCACTTCCCGCCCTTCAACATCCTGCTGCGGGATGACAAGAGCTACCCCTACGTGAAGCTCACCTGGAGGGAGGCCTTTCCCAAGGTCTACGTCACCCGCAAGCTTCGCAAGGACGGCAGCCTCTACTTCGGGCCCTTCTTTCCCGCCAGCACCGCCTACCGCACAGCGGAGCTGGTCACCCGCTTCTTCCAGATCCGCGACTGCGACATCGAGATCGACGGCAAGCGGGGCCGGGCCTGCCTGAAGTATCAGCTGCACCGCTGCACCGCGCCCTGCATCGCCGCGGTCAGCCAGGAGGCCTACCGCGAGCAGGCCCGGGAGGCCCGGCTGTTCCTGGAGGGCAAGCGCGAGGAGCTGAAGGCCCGGCTGGAGGCCGCCATGTGGAAGGCCGCCGAGGCCGCCGCCTTCGAACAGGCCGCGCAGCACCGGGATGCCCTGCAGCAGGTGGACGCCTGGTTCACGCGGCAGAAGGCCGCCAGCGCCGACCTCGACGACACGGACATCTTCGGCAGCGCCGTCCTGGATGGCCAAGGCTGCGTGCACCGGCTGCTCATGCGGGAAGGCCGCATGGTGGGCCGCCAGGAATACCTGCTGGACGACGTCGAGACCTTCGACGCCAGGGTGCTGGCGGGCGTGCTGCAGCGGGTCTACAGCGCCGATACCCCCCCCGCCCGGATCCTCGCCGAGGTGGAGCCCGAGGAGTCGGAGCTGCTGCGCGAGTGGCTCTCAGGGCTACGGGGCACCAAGGTGCGCCTCCACGTGCCGCAGAAGGGCGAGAAGGTGGATCTGCTGAGCATGGCCCAGGAGAATGCCCGCCTGGCGCTGGAGCGCAAGTTCGAGCCGGCCCGCCTCAACGAGGCCGTGCTGGAGGGACTCCAGGCCTTCCTGGGCCTCAGCCACCTGCCCCGCCGCCTGGAGTGCTTCGACATCAGCCATGGCCAGGGCCGCGAGGTCGTGGCCAGCTGTGTGGTGTTCAGCGACGGCCGCCCCGACAAGGCCCGCTACCGCCGCTTCAAGATGACCAATGAGCAGAACGACGACTTCGCCAACATGCAGGAGGCGGTGACCCGCCGCTACAAGCGCATGGCTGAGGAAGGCCAGGACTTCCCGGATCTGGTCCTCATCGACGGTGGCCTGGGCCAGCTGCACGCCGCCGAGGCCGCGCTGAAGGAGCTGGGCCTGGAACAGCTGGAGCTGGCCAGCCTCGCGAAGAAGGAAGAGCTGGTCTTCCGGCCCGGCGCCACCACGCCGCTCAAGATCCCCAAGTCCTCGCCGGTGCTGCAGCTGCTCCAGCGCATCCGGGACGAGGCCCACCGCTTTGCCATCAGCTACCACCGGGCCCTGCGCGCCAAGCGCACCCTGAAGACGGAGCTGACCCAGATTCCAGGCGTCGGCCCCGCCACGGCCAAGAAGCTGCTGCTGGCCTTCGGCAGCGTCACCCAGGTGCGCGAGGCCGGAGAAGCGGTCCTGGTCGCCGCCGTGGGTCCGGCCGCCACGGCCAAGGTCCTCGCCTGGCGGACGACCACCTAGGCGCTACTTCCCGGACTGCTCCAGCTTGTCGAGCTCGGCCCGGGCAGCCATGCTTCCCTGCTCCGCGGCCTTCCGGTACCAGGCGAGACCCTTGACCGGATCCCGGGGCACATTCAGACCGTTGTAATACATGGCGCCCAGCATCCGCATGGCATTGACATCTCCGGCCTGGGCCTTGTCGACGTAGCCCTGGACCGAGGCCGGGAGCGCTTCTCCGGCATGGGGCACCACCACCGCGGGTCGAGGCGACGGCGTCGACGCGGAGGGCGGAGGCACGGGCAGCCGGGAGAGGACCAGGTAGACGACCACTCCCAGGACGACCAGCCCGACGAGGGCGGCCGGAAGCTTCCAGGATCTAGGAGCAGGCGTCGGCGGGGGCGGGAGCGGAACCGCCAGTGTCGAGGCCTGCGCCAGCACCGGAGGGATGCCCGGGTTCAGGAGGGTGCGGTCCGAGGTCTGCCCGGGATCTGTCTCGCGGTGTGGCAGAAGCCCCTTCACGGTCGGCTCGACCGGTATCACCATCCGCTGCGTGCCTGCGGGAGCCTCGGGCGCTCCGACCTTCAGCTGTTGGGTGGTTGGGGCTGCGGGCTCCCCAGCCATCAGCGGCTGTGTTGCCTCCATGGGCAGCACCAGCCGCTGGGTGCTGGCAGGGTTCACAGGCTCACCGGCGGTCAGCTGCTGGGTAGCCTCAGCGGAGGGCGCCAGCGGCTCCCCGATCCTCAGGCGCACGGTGGCATCCAGCGCGGGATCGGGCTGCTCTGGATCACGCATGGATACTCCTAGGCACGGGAAGCCCAAGCATACCTCGGGGCCTCATCCTTCCAAGGCCTTCCGCCAGCGGGCTTCGCGAGGGACCAGGGCCAGGAAGAGAGCCGGGGTGAGCAGGATGAAGCTCCAGGCGTGGCGGCCGGCCTGGCTGCCCACCTGGGTCCAGTAGACCAGGCCGCAGAGGCTGCTCAGGTCGAGCACCGCCGCATAGAGGAGACACTCCCGGAGCAGCACCAGGGGGCGCTGGGCTGCGGCCACTCCCCGGAACTCCCGCAGCGCCTGCCCGCTGCGCCAGAGCACCCAGGCCGCGGACAAGAAGACCAGGCCAGTGAAGAGGTAGCCGATCTGCTGGTGGATCCCCTCCGGCGGCTCGGTGCCCGGAGGGATCACGCCCGCCAGGAGCAGGACCGAGATCACGCCGGGGGTTCCGCAGCAGAGCGCCAGGCCCAGACCGTAGGCCCGCCGGTGGGTGCTGCGCAGGGAATCGGCGGCGTCAGTCACGCGGCCTCGGCGGCCTTGACCCGGATCTCGCCGAAGGCCTCGCCCTGCACCAGGGCGATGCGGCCCGTGCGGACCAGTTCGAGCAGTGCCAGGAATGTGAGGACCAGCTCTTCCCGGGTGCGGGCCTGGCTCAGCAGTCCCTGGAAGGGCTTCCAGAACCCGTCCTGGAGGTCGCGGAGCACCTCGGCCACGCGCTGCTCCAGCGTCTTGGGCTGGGTGCGCACCTCCACCGGGGGCGGGGGCAACAGGTTCTTCAGGGCCTCCCGGTAGGCGCCGAGCAGGTCGAAGAGGGTGGCCTTGATCGGCTCTTCCTCCACCCGCTTGTGGTCCTCCAAGTCGATGCCCGGCGCGAAGGCAATCTTCTGCCAGTCGGACTCGCGCGCAGAGAGCACCTGGGCCGCTGCCTTCACCTGCTGATAGTCCAGCAGCCGCTGCACCAGGGACTCGCGGGGATCCTCCTCGCCGCAGGCCTCGGGCGGCCGGGGCAGCATCAGGCGGGACTTGATCTGCAGCAGCTGGGCTGCCATGGCCACGTATTCTGCGGCGATCTCCAGGTTGAGTTCCTCCATAAGGTGGAGGTATTCCATATACTGCTGGGTGACCTCGGCCATGGGCAGGTTCAGCAGGTCCAGCTTCTGCTCCTGGATGAGGTAGAGCAGCAGGTCCAGGGGCCCGTCAAAGGTGGCCAGATGCAGCGCCAGGCCTCGGAACTTGGTCTCGAACCCTTTCGGGGGCTCGAACGCCGTCGGGGCCGCGACGGCGGGCGTCGGCTCGGCGGGGATCGCGGGGACTTCCTGGGGGGCGTCTGACATGTCCCCATTCTACCCGGGGCCTCCCCGGCGGCTGAAAAGGGAAATCTGTCACACCTGGGGGCCCGCCGAACCTGCAGGCGTGACCGCAACCTGACCCCCAGGCACAATGGACGGCTATGGTCAGACCACCAGTCCTCCCCGGCGCCCGCCCCGATTGGCTCAAGATCCGCCTCCCGGCCCCGGAGGGGGTGGCCGAGGTCGAGAGCCTGGTACGGGAGCAGAAGCTGGTCACGGTCTGCGAGGAGGCCCGCTGCCCCAACCTTCACGAGTGTTGGGGGGTGCATCGCACCGCGACCTTCATGCTCATGGGAGCGATCTGCACCCGGCACTGCGGCTTCTGCAATGTGGGCAAGGGTCGCCCCGGTGAGCTGGACGGCGGGGAACCCCAGCGAGTGGCCGAGGCCGTGGCCCGTCTGACGCTGAAGTTCGCCGTGGTGACCTCCGTGAACCGCGACGACCTGCACGACGGGGGGTCCGTGCACTTCGCGGAGACCATCCGGTGGATCCGGTCCCTGTCGCCCCGGTGCGGCGTGGAGGTGCTCATCCCGGACTTCGGCGGCAGCGCCACGGCCCTGCTCACGGTGCTGGAGGCCCGGCCGGACGTGCTGAACCACAACGTCGAGACGGTGCCCCACCTCTACCGGCGGGTGCGGCCCGACGCGGACTACGCCCAGAGCCAGGAGGTCCTGCAGCGCACCGCGGACTGGCGCGACGAGAACGCCCCGGCCATGCGGGTGAAGAGCGGCATCATGGTGGGCCTGGGCGAGACCCCGGAGCAGGTGCTGGAGCTCATGGCGGACTGGCGGGAGAGCCGGGTGGACATCGCCACCCTCGGCCAGTACCTGCCGCCTTCCGAGCTGCACCTGCCTCTGGAGCGCTATGTGGAGCCGGCGGAGTTCGAGATGTACCGCCGGAAGGGCCTGGAGATGGGCTTCCAGCGGGTGGAGTCCGCCCCCCTGGTGCGCTCCAGCTATCACGCAGGCGAAGGGTTCGAAGCCTGAGCTTCGAACCCTTCGGAGCTGGCGTCGCCTCGCGGTCTAGGCGTTGAGGTTCAGGAACTTCTGCTGGAAGGCGGTCCAGTCCAGGTTGCCGTTGGCCAGAGGGCCGTTCTCGCCCCGCAGGAGGGCGATCTCGTCCTGGTACCAGTCGATGACGGGCTTGCCGATCTTCAGGGAACCCAGCTCCGTGGCGAGGTCGCTGGGGGTCATGAGGCACACCCAGCCGCGGTCGTAGGGGCTCGCGATGAGCTCGCCCGGATCGGACTTCAGGCCGGCGTTGTCATGCTCCACCTTGCCGGACATCGGCGAGGCCACATTGACCGAGCCCAGCTTGCTCTTGAGCGTGAAGAGGACGTCGCCCTTGCGGACGATCTTGCCGCGCTCCGGCAGGATCACTTCCTTCACTTCGCCAAGGGCCTTACGCATGAAGTCATCGATGCCGATCCGGATCTGGCCTTCGTTCTCGAGGCGAACCCAGGCGTGGCCGGGAGAGAGGAAGGCGCCGCCGGGCACACAGAACTCTGAGGCGGGAATGACTTCGGCCATCTCCGGGGTCACCACGCGGACGCTGGGCCGCTGGGCCAGAGCGATGCGGGCCTGGCGCTTGATCAGCAGGTTCTTGGCGAACTCGCCCAGCTCATCGGCGGTGAAGGGCTTCTGGACGTATTCGCAGGCGCCGTGCTGCAGTGTCTGGACGGCGGTCTCGATGCTGCCGTAGCCGGTGACGACGACCACGTCCACGTCAGGCCGCAGGTGCTTCACAGCCTTCACCACTTCGACACCATCCATGTCCGGCATCTTGAGGTCGGTGAAGACGAAGTCGTAGTCGTTGCGCTGCACCAGGCCCAGGGCCTCGGGGCCGTGCTCCACGGTGTCCACGCTGAAGCCTTCCAGCACCAGGATGCGGCGGAAGGAGTCGAGCACCACGCCCTCGTCGTCCACGGCGAGGATGCGGGCCTTGGGGTTCGGCACTTCGACCCGCTTCAGGCTCTTGGCTTCGTGGGTGAAGTCCAGCTTGACGGACGTATTGAGCACCTTCTCCCGGGCCTCGCGCTCCTTGGCATCCCGCATCTTGTGGAGGCTGGTGCGCACCAGGAAGTCGATGCCCACGAAGGCCACGAACATGAAAATGATCAGAATTGCGGCCATGAAGACCTCCTAGGTGAGGGTGGTAAGAGAGGGCTCTCCGCCCCGGGTTTCGGCAGACAGGGGCAGGACTAGAGTAAAACAAGTGCCCTTGCCGGGCTCACTCTGGACTGTCAGAGATCCGCCGTGGGCCTCGACAATGCCCCAGCTGACCGCCAGGCCCAGGCCCGTGCCATGGTTTCCCTTGGTGGTGAAGAAGGGTTCGAAGATGCGGGGCAGGTCCTCGGGGGAGATGCCCTTCCCGCTGTCCTCCAGGAGCACCTCGATGGTGTCCTCGGCGCCCGGACGCGTGGTGGCGCGGATGGTGCCGCCCTCGGGGCCGATGGCATCGGCCGCGTTCAGGATGAGGTTCACCACCACCTGCTGGATCTGGTTCGCGTCTG
The DNA here is from genome assembly GCA_903863195.1 of uncultured Holophagaceae bacterium. GTDB lineage: Bacteria > Acidobacteriota > Holophagae > Holophagales > Holophagaceae > Geothrix. The sequence continues at coordinate 23,656 of CAIPAY010000121.1, read as the reverse complement.
CCATGACCTCCGGCAAGTCCGGGGTCAGGTGCAGGGAGAGGTCCACCTTGTTCATGCTCAGCTGCGTCATGACCACCGAGACGGACCGGCGGATGACCTCGTTCAGGTCGATGAGCTTCCGCGCCGGCGCCGTGGGCCGGGCGAAGTCCAGCAGGCCACGGATGATCCCCCGGCAGCGGACCGTCTCCCGGACGATGACATCCAGGTCCTCGCAGGCCTCGGCATCCTGATCCAGGCGCTTGCGGAGCAGGGAGGCATAGCTGAGCACGCCCGTGAGCGGGTTGTTGATCTCATGGGCCACCCCGGCCGCCAGGCGACCCACGGAGGCGAGCTTGTCGGCTTGGGCCAGCTGCCGCTGCGTGTCCGAGAGGTTCTTGGTCATCTCGTTGAACGACTTGGCCAGATGCCCCAGCTCATGCCGTCCGAGGTAGGGGATGGAGGTGTTCAGGTCCCCCGCGGTGACCCGCTCGGTCCCGGCCACGAGGGCCGCCACCGGCCGCACCACCAGGCGGCGATTGAGCCACCAGAGCATGAGGCTGCCCGCGAGGATCGCCAGGATGGCCGAGCCGATGATGACGTTGCGGCTGCGGGCGATCTCCTGGTCCACCTGGGTGAGGGAGATGTTCACGTCGAGCACGCCCAGCAGGCGCTGCTTGGCGCTGTGGGCATGGCAGTCGGCGGTGGAGCAGGAAGGCGAGTTGGGGATGGGGTTGATCACGCCCAGCAGCTTGGTGCCGTCCTGGGCGCGGAAGGTCCGGGCCCGGGCCTGGATGTCCAGGTGCTCGAGGGGCTTGCCCTCCGCATGGCAGACGTAGCAGGCCTCCCCGCGGATATCGAGGCTGGTCCCGATCTCCTCGGCCGAGGAGGAGAACATGACTCGCCCCTCCTTGTTGAACACGCGCACCTTGCGGATGCCCTGCTCCGAGAGTCCCCCCACTGCCTGGATCTGGCGGTGCAGGTTGTCCCGGCGGTTCTCCAGCATGTCGAAGTGGGTGGCGCTCTTGATGGTCTCGCTCAGCTGATCGGCGCTGCGGGTGCGCTCGGCCATGAGCTGGGCGGAGTGGGTCCGCAGCACCGCCAAGGCCATGCCGCCGATCGCCAGCGCCGTCGCGAGGCCGGCGCCGAGGATCAGACGGGTACCGATGCGGCTGCGCATGGCTCAGGCTCGCGGTTTCGGATCCGGGCCTGCCCCAATGGGGCCCCCGGGGAAGATGCTGAAGTTCCGCACCGCGAAGGCGAAGACCGCCATGCCTGTGGCCACCAGGCCCACGGAGACGATGACCTCCATGGCCGAGGGTATGTAGCGGGTGCCGGAAGCGGCCTCCATGCCGGTGATGCTGACATTCAGCCGGTTCATCACGAAGCCGAGCACTGCCATGAAGGCGCCGGCCACCAGCCAGTTCGGATCCGAGCGGAGGCGGCGGAAGGACATCAGCGCCACGGGCAGGATCACGCCCAGGGTGAACTCCAGTAGGAACATCCGCCCCTCATAGCCGAACTCGAGGATGGAGCCGAAGGCGTGGTTCCGCTGAATGGCCTGGAGGCGCATAAGACCGTAGATGCCCAACGCGACGACCATGCCCCGGGCCAGCGGCTCAAGCAGGTCCATCTCCAGATGGCGGTGGAAGGCGCGCTTGCTGAGGTAGGACTCCAGGACCACCATGCCGATGCCGGCGCCGATGGCCGAGATGTAGAACTGGACCGGCAGCATGGGGGAATACCACAGGGGGTGCAGCTTGCTGGGCACGATCAGGTAGAGGGTGCCCAGGGAAGACTGGTGCAGGGTGGAGAGCATGACGCCCAGGATGACCAGGGGGGTGATGAGGCGGTGGATGAACCGGGCCGGGGCATTGAACCCGAAGCGCTCCAGGACCACGGGGGCGAACTCCACGGCGAGCACCGTGGTGTAGAGCATCACGCACCACGCCACCTCGAACATGACGGAGTGGGGATTCCAGTAGATGATGGCGTGCCAGATGCGCCAGGGCTGCCCGAGGTCCAGCAGCAGCGCCACGATCACGAAGGAGTAGCCGAGGAAGCCCGTCAGGATGGTCGGGCGGACAATAGGCTCGAACTTCTTGAGGTTGAAGAGGTGGACCACCGCCGTCAGCGTGAAGGCACCGGCGGCCAGGCCCACGCCGCAGAGCAGATCGAAGCCGATCCAGATGCCCCAGGGGAACTTGTCGCTGAGGTTGGTGACCGCGCCCAGCCCCTTGGTGAACCGGATCACGGTGACTGTCAGAAAGGCCAGGAAGAGGATGCCGGCAACAAAGGTCCAGAAGCCCGGACGGAAGCGGCGGGAAGCGAGCGTGGCGGTGTCAGTCATGACCGGTTCTCCCGTCCGTTGTCCTTGGCTTCCGCGTGCGCGACGTCCTCGCGCCGCGCGGTGATCCAGTGAACGCCATAGAGCAGGACGCCCCACACCGCAACGAAGTCGGGGATGTTGGACAGCACCTGCCAGGTGCGCATGGCCGGCGGCTCGCCCGGCAGCTTGGTCTTCAGGCCCAGCTTGTCGAAGGGCACACTGGAGATCGCCATCACCGACGTGCCGCCTGCTTCCGTGAGGCCGTAGATGTGGTTGACGTATTCGCCGGGCTTCTGGCGGAGGCGGGTCCGGGCTTCCCAGACGAGGTCCTCCTTCTTGCCGAAGACGGTGGCCTCATAGGCGCAGGCTTCGGCGCAGGCGGTCTGCTTGCCTTCCTTGAGGCGGCCAGCGCAGAGGATGCACTTGCCGACGATGGGGACAGGCCGATCCCACTGGTACTTCGGAATCTCGAAGGGGCAGGCCATCATGCAGTATCGGCAGCCCATGCAGCGCTCGGCGTCATAGACCACGGGGCCTTCGGGGGTCTTGGTCAGGGCGGCCACAGGACAGACCGAGGCGCAGGTCGGCACCTCGCAGTGCATGCACATGCGCCGGACGTTCAGCCCCTCCCGGGGCTGGACCGTCGTCCAGGTATACGCCGTGAGCACCTCCTCCACCGGCCCCGGGAGCTTGTTCTGCTCCTTACAGGCGGAGCTGCATGCGCCGCAACCAACGCAGCGTGTGGCATCAAAGAGAAGGCCCATACCCATGGGTTCTCCTGTCAATCAATCACCCTCGAGAGGAATTCCCGGGGTATTTGGCTGGTAGCATGCGCCCTGCATTCCGCATAGTCAACCCTTTGGTAGCAATTAAAAAATGACTCTGGTGCCGCGATTAACGTAGGGCTCGCGCCGATTCAGGTCTCTCAAAAGATCACCAGGGAATCTGTCTTTCCCGCGCTGCTCCACCAAGGCGACCCAGGACTTTTTGCAATCGCCCTGTTTGCGGCAGTTCTTCATCCGTGCGGGAAGGTCCTGGGGTTGGGCCCGCAGCCCCCTGGGGCCGCGTTGGCCTGATTATCTGGCCCGGAGAGCGGGTATTGATCACAACCACCCCGGCAAAGGAACCCTCACGACGCCCAGGACCTGGACAAAGAAAGCGCCCCGCCGAGGCGGGGCGCTTGACACTCTGGCAACTTTCAACCACCGGCTGACAGCTGATGGCTGAGAGCCGACAGCTAGCTAATACATGTCTTCCATGCCGCCCATGCCACCGGGGCCGCCAGGGCCAGCAGGGGCCTTGGGCTCGGGGATCTCGGTGATGATGGCTTCGGTGGTCAGCATCATGGAGGCCACGGAGGCGGCATTGCGGAGCGCGGACTTGGTCACCTTGGCGGGATCGACCACACCGAAGGCCATCATGTCGCCGTAGACGTTGGTGGCGGCGTTGTAGCCGTGGTTGCCCTTGGACTCGCGGACGGTGTTGACCACCACGGAGCCTTCGACGCCGGCGTTGTTGGCGATCTGGCGGAGGGGCTCCTCCAGGGACTTGCGGACGATGTCGACGCCCGTGGCCTGGTCGCCAGTGACCTTCAGCTCGGCGAGCTTGAGCATGGAGCGGAGCAGCGCGACGCCGCCGCCGGCCACGATGCCGTCCTCGACGGCGGCCTTGGTGGCGTGCATGGCGTCTTCCACGCGGGCCTTCTTCTCCTTGAGCTCGGTTTCAGAGGCCGCGCCCACCTTGATGACGGCGACTCCGCCGACGAGCTTGGCCAGACGCTCCTGGAGCTTTTCCTTGTCGTAGTCGCTGGTGGAGACCTCGACCTGGGAGCGGATCTGCTTGACGCGGCCCTGGATGGCTTCCGTGCTGCCGGCGCCCTCGACGATGGTGGTGTTCTCCTTGTCGATGACGATCTTCTTGGCGCTGCCGAGGTCGGCCAGGGTGAGGTTCTCGAGCTTGAGGCCGAGGTCCTCGCTGATGGCCTTGCCGCCAGTCAGGACGGCAATGTCCTCGAGCATAGCCTTGCGGCGGTCACCGAAGCCGGGAGCCTTGACGGCGGCCACGTTCAGGGTGCCGCGGATCTTGTTCACCACGAGGGTGGCCAGCGCTTCGCCGTCCACGTCCTCGGCGATGATCAGCAGGGGGCGGCGGCTGTTGACGACCTGCTCCAGGAGGGGCAGGAGGTCACGCATGTTCGAGACCTTCTTCTCGTAGGCGAGGATGTAGGGGTTCTCGAGCTCGACCTTCATCTGGTCGGGGTTGGTGACGAAGTAGGGGCTGAGGTAGCCCCGGTCGAACTGCATGCCCTCGACCACGGTCAGCTCGGTCTCGCGGCCCTTGGCCTCCTCGACCGTGATGACGCCGTCCTTGCCCACCTTGCCCATGGCCTCGGCAATGATGCGGCCGATCTCTTCGTCGCCGTTGGCGGAGATGGTGCCGACCTGGGCAATGGCGTTGCCCTCGACAGGCTTCTTGATCTCGTCGATGGCCTTGACGACCGTCTCGACGGCGAGGTCGATGCCCTTCTTGATCTCCATGGTGTTGGCGCCGCTCACGACGGCCTTGATGCCCTCGCGGTAGATGGCGCGGGCCAGGACCGTGGCGGTGGTGGTGCCGTCACCGGCGATGTCGGAAGTCTTCGAGGCCACTTCGCGCACCAGCTGGGCGCCCAGGTTCTCGTGACGGTCCTTGAGCTCGATCTCCTTGGCGACGGTGACGCCGTCCTTGGTCATGAGGGGGGAGCCGAACTTCTTCTCGATGAGGACGTTGCGGCCCTTGGGTCCGAGGGTGACCTGCACCGCGTCGGCGAGCTTGTTCACGCCGCGCAGTATGGCCTGGCGGGCGTCTTCGGCATAGATGATGGACTTGGCCATGTGTATCTCCTAGATGTCGGGAAAGGGATTAACCACGAAGACCACGAGGACCGCGAAGGCTCACGAAAAGGTCTTTCTTCGTGGTCTTCCCGTCTTCGTGGTGAATGCTTTTAGGCCATGATCGCCAGGATCTCGTCCTCGCGGACGATGACGTGGTCGATGCCGTCGATCTTCACTTCCGTGCCGCTGTACTTGCCGATCAGCACCTTCTGGCCGGCCTTGACGGACATCGGATTGCGGGTGCCGTTGTCGTTGATCTTGCCTTCGCCGACGGCCACCACTTCAGCCTCCATGGGCTTCTCCTTGGCGGTGTCGGGGATGATGATGCCGCCCTTGACGGTTTCGGCGGGGTCGACGCGCTTCAGCACAACGCGGTCGGAAAGGGGCTGGATGGCCATGGAACCTCCTGAGGTTGAAGAGAAATGGGACGGGTGGAGCTGTTAGCACTCACCAACAGTGAGTGCTAATTCTGGCATCCCAGGGGAAGAGGGTCAAGGCCAATTTCCCGAAGAGCTCCAATATCTTAGTAATTTGAAGAAGATTTTCTTCTTATCTGCAATAACTTCCTAAAGGGGCGCGTCATGACCCAGAGGGTGTAGCCTCAAATCATGGAAACACTGGCAACCCTCCGCGACCTCCAAGCCACTCTGAGAGATCTGGGCACCATCCAGCGCGAGTTGTCAGCTCTTCCCCCCGATCTGGCCGTGCTGGACGGCAGGGTCAAGACCGCCACCAAGTTCATCGCCGAGAAGACCAAGGCGCTGGAGACGGCCCGGCTTCAGATCGAGTCGAAAAGCAAGGACCTGGCGCTGGCCCAGAAGGAAGAGGACCGGTCCCGCGAGGCCGTGAAGGCCACGAGCCAGAAGGTCCACTACGCCTCCGCCATCCGCGAGCTGGACGAGAAGGAGCGCGTCAAGGCCAGCATTGCCCGCCCCCTCAAGGCCCTGGAGGCCACGGTGCAGGTCCTAGAGAAAGCCCTGGCCGGGCTGGAAGCCGAGCGGTCCGCCGCCCAGACCCAGTTTGACGAGCTCCATGCGGTCTTCCTGGACGAGCACGCCAACCAGGTGGAAGGCCGGAAGCTGCTGCAGACCAAGCAGGCCAAGCTGGAAGCCAAGCTGCCGCCCCTCGACGTCGCCCGCTTCCACCGCATGGCCGCCGCCCGGCAGGGCCGAGTGGTCGTCCCCGTGGAGGGCGGCGCCTGCACCGGCTGCCGGGTCAAGCTGCGCGGCCCGCTCATGGCGGAGCTGAAGGAGGGCAAGACCCTCGTCGCCTGCGAGTCCTGCCAGCGGACCCTCTTCCTGCCGTGAGCCTGCAGGACCGGATCGCCACGCTGCAGACCCGCATCCAGCGGGCCTGCGAGCTCGCCCATCGCGATCCGGACAAGGTCGAGCTGCTCCCGGTCTCCAAGCGGCAGCCCCTGACGCTCATCCGCGAAGCCGCCAGCCTGGGCTTTCCGCGCTTCGGCGAGAACTACGTCCAGGAAGGGGTCGAGAAGGCTCTGGCCGCTCCGGACCTCACCTTCGTGCTGCTGGGGCCCCTGCAGCGCAATAAGGCCAGGCCCGCCCTCCAGCGCTTCCGCGAGATCCAGAGCCTCGACCGGCCGGAACTCGCCGAGCGCCTCCGCCGCCTGGCCGCCGAGCTCGAGGTGACCTGCCCGGTCTGGCTCCAGGTGGACCTCTGGGACGAGGCCACCAAGCTGGGCGGCTGCGGCCAGGCCGACCTGCCGGCCCTGATCGAAGCCCTGGGAGGCGACCCTCGGCTGCCGCTCAAGGGCCTCATGGCCATCCCGCCGCCCGACGAGGCAGCCGCCTTCGGGCAGCTGGCAGACCTGCGGGAGCGCCTGCAGCAGGACCTGGGTCAGCCCCTGCGCCTGAGCATGGGCATGAGCGGCGACCTCGAGGCGGCCATCGCCGCCGGCTCGGACCAGATCCGCATCGGCACGGCCTTCTTCGGCGAGCGCCACACCTGACCCTGGCGCTGACGGGGCGACGGGCTTAGCCTGCAGCCAGCGGGTCGAGAAGATTTTCTGAAAGGATGGGTGCCCTCGAGGCATCTCCAGGCAGCGGACCCGGTTTCTCATCGGGCTTGCGACTCCCCCTTCTCGGCCCACCCCACCGGAGGCACCTTGCGCCCCACCCTGCTCCTCGCCGCCATCCCCTCGCTCCTGCTCGCCCAGGAGACCGCCACCACCCTGAAGGACCAGAAGGCCCTGGCGGTGACCATCTACAACGACAACCTGGCCCTGGTGAAGGACACCCGGGAAGTGCGGCTGCCGAAGGGCACGGCGAAGCTGGCCTTCCAGGAGGTCTCCGCCCAGATCCGGCCCGAGACCGCCTCCCTGCGCAACCTCACGGCGCCCCGCGACTTCTGGGTGGCCGAGCAGAACTTCGACTTCGACCTGCTCACGCCCCAGAAGCTGCTGGAGAAGTACGTGGGCGAGCAGGTGGCGGTGGTGCGGAGCCTCCCGGCGGCCGATGGCTCCGGTGCGAAGGAGGTCCGCGAAGAAGCCACCGTCCTGGCTACCAACGCCGGCACCGTCCTGCAGTTCGCGGACCGCATCGAGACCAGCTTCCCGGGGCGCATCATCTTCCCCAAGGTGCCAGGCAACCTGCGAGCCCGCCCCACCCTGGTCATCAGCCTCCACAGCGGTGTGGAGAAGGCCCAGCAGCTGGAGCTGAGCTACCTCACGGGCGGCCTCTCCTGGCGCGCCGATTACGTGGCGAACCTGGCTCCGGACGAGAAGACCCTGGACCTCAGCGGCTGGGTGACCCTCACCAACCAGAGCGGCGCCGCCTATCCCAACGCGACCCTGCAGTTGGTGGCGGGCGATGTGAACCGGGCCCGGCAGCGCCCGGAACGGATGATGGAACGTTCCGACATGGCCCGGCCCATGCTGGCCGCCGCGGCGCCGAAGATGGCCGAGGAGAGCCTCTTCGAGTACCACCTCTACACCCTGGACCGACCCACCACCCTGGCCGTGAACCAGACCAAGCAGGTGGCCCTGCTCACCGCCAGCTCGGTGCCCGTGCGCAAGGACTACCTGCTCCAGGGCCAGAACTACTACTACTCCGGTAGCTACGGCGACCTGGGCGAGAAGCAGAAGGTCGGCGTCTTCCTCGAGTTCGACAACAAGGAGTCGAGCCGCCTGGGCATGCCCCTGCCCAAGGGCATCCTACGCGTCTACAAGCGCGACAGCGAAGGCCGCGCCCAGTTCGTGGGCGAGGACAGCCTGGATCACACCCCCAAGAACGAGCTGGTCCGCCTGAAGCTGGGCGACGCCTTCGATGTCACCGCCCGGCGCAAGCAGACGGACTACAAGAGCCTCGGTCGCCAGGGCAAGTTCGGCTCCGTGCACGAGTCCGCCTTCCAGGTGGAGCTGAAGAACGCCAAGAAGGAAGCCGTCACCGTGAGCCTGCTGGAGCCCTTGCCCGGCGACTGGGAAGTGCTCCAGGAGAGCCACCCCCACACCAAGGAGGCCGCCGGCACCGCGAAGTTCCGGGTCACCGTGCCCGCCGAAGGCAGCGCCACCCTGACCTACCGGGTCCGCGTGCGGTGGTAGCAGCGGGTCTCCGTCCGCGCCGCGCAACTGATCCATACTGGGGCCATGCCCCTGCCCGCCCGCTTCCTCGCCCGTCTGCGGCGCCTGCCGCTGCGGCTGCGCGGGCGCCTGACGGGCGGCACGGAAGGACAGCACCCTTCGCGGTTCAAGGGCGCGGGCCTCACCTTCGTAGAGAACCGCCCCTACGAGCCCGGGGATGACCCGCGCTACATCAACTGGCCCCTGACCGCCCGCACCGGCGAGCCCATCATGAAGCGCTTCGAGAGCAGCCGAGACCTGGTGCTGTGGCTGGTGGTGGATCCCTCGCCGTCGATGTTCCTGGGCGATCCGGTCTCGCCGCTGCGCTGGGCCCTGGAGCTGTGCGGCGCGGCCTTCGCCACCCTGCAGGCCAGCGGTGACCGCCTGGGCCTGGTGGTGCCCGGCGATGCCCGCACCCCGGCCCTGCGCCTCGCCCCCAAGCGGGGCCGCACCCACGGCCTGCGCCTCCTGGAGCTGCTGGCCGAGCGGGGGCCCTGCATCCCCACGGAGGCCGCCTGGCGGGAGGCCCTGGGACACTGGGGCGAGCACGGCAGGGGCCACCGCCTGTGGCTCTTCAGCAACGGCGCCGGGCTGCAGGGCCTCGCCCCGCTGCTCAAGCCCCTGGCCACCCGCCACCGGGTGGTGTGGTTCCAGCCCGACAACCCGGAGGATCGCGGGGCCATGACCTGGCCCGATCCCGGCTTCAGCGCCGCCGTGGAGCGCCAGCGCTGGGAGGTCCAGACCGACCCCGTGGTGAAGCTGAACGCGTGGCTGCGGGCGGGGGGCGCGTGAACCACGATCGGGTGGGTTCCCACGGTCGGCCGTGCGGGCTCGGATTCCGCTCGCGGAATCCGAGATGGAAAGAGATTGGGCTGGCGCTGGTCGTGGGGATGTCCGTGCGCGCTGCGCCGGTCTGGAGGGCTCCGGCGGCGCTCAAGCTGGGTGAGCTGCGGGTGCTGGAGCTGGCTGAAGCCGATCCCCTGAAGCCCGCCCTGCCGCGGCCCACGGTGGAGGACCGCCTGGGGCCGCTGCGTCTGCGGGCCATGGAGCCCCTGCCGGACGGGCGCGGCTGGCGGTTCCAGGTGCAGGCGCTCAGCCCGGGCCTTGCGGTGATCCCGGCCCTGGACCTCGGCAACGGCCAGCGCGCCCCGGAGCTGCGCCTGCCGGTGCCGCGCAGCATCCCCTACGGCGGCCCCTGGGTGGGCTTCGGCGGGGGCAACGAGGACCAGCTGCCGGCGATCCCCTTCCCCTGGGCCTGGGCCAGCCTGCTGCTGCTGCCCCCCCTGGGCCTGCTCGGCTGGGCCGGACAGCGCTGGCGCCGCGGCTCGGGTGCCCGGCAGCTGCACCACGCGGTTCATGCGTTTCGCCACCAGTGGCCCCCCGCGAGCTGCGATCGGGTCACCCTGGACGCGGCTCACGGCCAGGGCCGGAACCTGCTGGCCGCGCGCTTCGGCGAGGCCGCCCGGGCCTGGGGGACCGCCGAGTTCCAGGCCCAGCAGCTCGCCGTCTGGGAGCAGTGGTCCCGCAGCCTGGACGCCGCCCGCTTCGGCCAGGCGGAGCCGCCCTTCCCCGCTTCAGAGGAACTGATCGCCGCCCTCCGCGAGGAACGGCCGCGCGGGAAGAGCGGCCGATGATCGCCCTGCGTCATCCCCTGCTGCTGCTGGCAGCGGTGCCCCTGCTGATCTGGGCCTGGCGGGTGGTCTACCGCTGGGGCATCCCCGCCTCGCGGCCCTCCAGCCGCCTGGCCCGGTACACCTCCCACTGGCTGCCGGTGCTGCTGGCCCTGGCCCTGGGCCTCGCCGCCGCCGGTCCCGAGTGGCGCACCCCCCTGCGGGGCACCGCCCCCGTGGTGGACTTCGCCGTGGTGCTGGACGGCAGCAGCAGCATGAAGATCCTGGACCGGCCCGACGAGGACCGCTGGCACGCGGCCCGGCGTCTGCTGGCCCAGTTCGTCCTGCGCCGCCCGGACGACCGCTTCGCCCTCATCCTGTTCAGCGCGCACCCGGTCACCCTGAGCCCGCTCACCAATGACCACTTGCGGCTGCTCCGGATGCTGGCCCGCCTGGACCTCGACAGCCGCGACGACGGCACCGCCATCGGCTCGGCGCTGATGACCGCCGTGCGGCGCCTGGAGGACAGTCCCGCCCGCAGCCGCGTGATCCTGCTCATCACGGACGGCGTCCAGAACCGGGGCCGGGTGACGCCCGCGGAAGCCGCCGAGGAGGCCCGCCGCAACGGCATTCGCATCCACGCCGTGGCCCTGGGCGCCGCCGGTGAGAGCCTCGTGCCCCTCGAGGGCGGCGGCTTTGCGCGGCTGCACGTCGAAGTGGACCACGCCACGCTGAAGGAGGTCGCGGGCCTCACCGGCGGCGAGGCCTTCAGCGCCGAGGATCCCGGGGGGCTCGCCCGCAGCCTCGCCGCCGTGGACCAGCTGGAGAAGACCCTCCTGCCCGTAGACCCGCCCACGGAAGGCCAGCCCCTGGCCGGCTGGTGCCTGCTGGCCGCGGCCCTGCTGGCCCTGCCCCTGGCCGCCGACCTCGCCTTCAAGCGCGGCCGCCGCCGGCCCGCCTGGGTGGAGGGCGCATGAGCCTGCCCTTCTCCCAGCCCTTGGTGCTGCTGCCCGCGGCCTTCCTGATCCTGGTCATCCTGGGTCTGGCCCTGCGCGCCCACCTGCGGCCGGGCCTGGGCGTCCAGGTGGTGGGCCAGCGGCCCCTCTGGCAGGGCCTGGGCCTGGCGCTCCTCGCGGCGGGCCTCGGCCTCGGCCTGGCGGAACCCCGCTGGGGTCTGCCCGAATACCCGCGCCTCACCGTGCACGTGGTGCTGGATGCCAGCCGCTCCATGGCGGTGACCGATGTGGACGGCCGCAGCCGGTGGGACGCCGCGGTGGCGGCCCTGGACCGGCTCTGGTCCCGCCCGGAGACCGGCCTCCGCTGGAGCCTCGACCTGCTCAGCGGAGACGCCATCCCGGTGCTGCCCCCGGGGGAGGACCGCACCCTGCTGCGGGAGGCCCTGCGGGTGGTGACCCCCGGCGCCGTAGGCTCTCCCGGCACCAGCCTGGGCCGGGGCCTGCCCCAGGTGGCGGCCCAGGTGGACCGCGACGCACCCGCCGTGCTGCTGCTGCTCAGCGATGGCGAAGAGACCTGGGAGGAGCCCGAGGCGGCCCTGCAGCGGGCCGTGGAGCCCCTCAAGCAGGCCCGGCTGCCCCTCTATGTGCTGGCCTTCGGGGATGGGCACTCCCATGCCGTGCCGCCCCGGGCCGGGGCCGAGGCCACGAGCCAGGAGCCCGCCGTCAGCATCGCGCACCCGGACTACCTGGCGCGCCTCGCCCAGGCCACGGGCGGCCAGGTGTTCAAGGACGGGGAAGCCGCCGCCGCGGGCCTCCTGGCCCTGGCCGCCGGTCACGCGCCCCTGCCCGCCCGGCGCAGCCTCCAGCCGGCCCACCCAGAAGTGGGGGCATGGGTGGCCCTGGCGGGTCTGGCGCTATGGCTGGCCTTCGCGGGCAAGCCCATGGCCCGCTGGCGGCCCATCCTACTCTTCGTGCTGGCCTGCGCGGCCCCGGGGCTGCGGGCTCAGGACCGCGGCCTCCCGGCCTGGACCCCGCCCAGCGTCCGCGCCTGGCTGGCCCAGCGGGCCATCGAGGGCGGCGACCTGGCCGGCGCCCGCCGCTGGCGCCCGGCGGATGCCCGGCCCAGCCACCTGCTGCTGGCCGCGCAGATCGACCTGCGCACGGGCTTCCCCGAGGACGCCCTCAAGGCCCTGACCCCGCTGGTCGGTCAGGGCAGCCCCCGGCCGCTGCCCGCCTGGCGCACGCCCGCGCTGCTGCTGGCGGCCCGGGCCCACCTCGAGGCCCGGCGCCCCGAAGAGGCCCGGCTCCTGCTGGAGCGCCTGCTGCTGGAGCAGCCGGGCCAGCCCGAGGCCATCCATGACCTGCAGACCCTGGTCCAGGACGCCACCCCGCCCCCTCCGCCGAACCCCCGGAAGCCGCCCCCGCCGCCCCCGCCGCGCCCGAGCATGGGCGCCCAGCAGGACGAACTGGAGGGCCTCAAACAGCGCCTGCCCAAGCCACCGAAGACTTCGGGCGGCGTGAAGGATGTGTGAGGGGGCTCTCGGCTGTCAGTGCCAGCTGTCGGCTATCAGCTGTCAGCTGTCAGCGAGAGATGGAGCTCGACCCACCCCGGCAAGGCCCACCAACCCCAGCCCGGCCCTTCTTGACCGAGAGCTGAGAGCTGACAGCCGACGGCTAAACGCTACTGCTTCAACCACCCGGCGAACTCGGCGCCGCTGCGGAAGGCGCCCACCTGGCGGCGGACTTCCTTGCCCTCGGCATCGAGGATGATCATGGTCGGGTAGGCGTTCAGCCGGAACTGCTCGGCCAGCTTGGTGCCTTCGGGCACCGGCGTGCGGTCCCGCTTCTCCACCAGGGCGGAGTAGGGCACGTACTTGGCCAGGGCCGCCTGGGCCTCGGCCGTGGGGAAGACGTTCTTCTGGAGATGCAGGCAGGGGCCGCACCACTCGGTCCAGAGGTCCATGAAGATGAGCTTCTTCTCGGCCTTGGCCCGCTTCAGGGCGGAGGAGTAGTCATGCTCCCACTTCACTGCGCCCTGGGCGGACAGCGAGGCGGCAACGAGCAACAGAGAGGCTAGGATCTTCATGCGGAGGCTCCAGAGACGCGGACAGGCCGCAGGGAGTTGGATGGGACCGGAGGGTGATTCGTTCCAGCCCTCAGGATAACCGGGGGGACTAATCCCTGGTCCTCCCGCTCCGTAATCCCATTCGACCCGGCCAGTGCCGCAGCCCTTTTCCAACCAGGAGTTCCCATGCGCGCCCTCATGCTTCCCCTGGCCCTGGTGGCCACCCTCAGCTTCCCGCTCGCCGCCCAGACCGCCAAGTTCCTCAAGGTCGACATCATCTCCAAGACGATGCTCCAGCACGCCAGGCAGAAGGGCGTGGACGGCCCCACCGAGGTCCACATGCGCATGCCCATCAGCCTGGCCAGCGGCGTGCTGGACATGGCCGGCGACGGCGAGATCAAGGTCCATGGCAAGTCCCGCAAGGGCCTGAAGCCCGACCAACTCCAGAAGCTGCTCGCCGACTCGAAGCCGGGCGACCTGCTGCTGGAAATCACCACGGACAAGGGCGATCACATCCGCGTCACCGTCGAGTAGCCGGGAGCCCGGTCCGTGCACCCCAAGCCCCGCACCCGCGGGGCTTTTTTTGGGTCCATCCGGCATTTCAGGGGAAGAGCCAAGACACGTCAACCCTACCCCTGTGTGTGTTCTCCGTGCGCCCAGGGAAAAGCAACCACTCTCGCAGAGAAAAGACGAGGTGAGCGGAGGGGCGCTGAGGACTTCGGATTACCCGGTGTTCTCTGCAAACCTCCGCCCTCTCCGCATCCTCGGCGAGAGTTGTTTTCTTCTCTGCCCAGGCCGAAAACAGCCCGTGGGCATGGGGTCGAGGCAGGCTGCTATGATCCCCTTCATCCGCTTTTATCCCTGTTTCCGTGCATTTTTCGGGTGCTTCATCCAGGACTCCAGCACGAGAAGAATTGCGGAATAGGCGCGCGACCGAGGACACCATGGAATCCCTGACTGAACTCCGAGTGCGCTACGCCGAGACTGATGCCATGGGCATCGTGCACCACGCCACCTACCCGGTCTGGATGGAGCTGGGCCGCAGCGACTTCTTGCGCGGGCTGGGGCAGAGCTACGCCGAGTGGGAAGCCCGGGGCGTGCGCCTGGTGGTCAACGAGATCCGCGTGCGCTTCCGGTCCCCGGCGCGCTATGACGAGCTGGTGCAGGTGCACACCTGGCTGAAGGAGACCGGTCGGCGGCGTGTCGTGTTCGCCTACCGCATCGAGCGGGCCGGCACCCTGCTGGCCGAGGGCGAGAGCGTCCACCTGGTCGCGGGCACCGACAACCGCGCCCGGGTCCTGCCCGACGACCTGCTGGCCCTGGTTCAGGGCGCCTGACGGGCACCCATGCAGGTGGAGATCAGGGCGCCCAGGGCATCCATGACCCGGCGGCGGCTCTCGCTGAAGGCATCCGTGTGGAAGCTCTGGAAGCTCACCAGCCCCGCAGGACGCGGTCCCCAACCAAGCGGAACGCCATACCAGGAGTGGGGGATGAGGCCCGTGGCCTCCTCCGCGGCGGTCAGGAGACTCCCGGCGGCCCGGCCGGCCTCCAGGGTCCGGATGTAGATGGACTGGCGACCGGCCAGCACCTTCTCGGAGAGCCCGCGCCCTTCGGACAGGCGCCGGGGGGGGTGGCTGCGGGTCCGCCCCCCTTCCTGGTAGAGCACGAAGCGCAGCTCGTCCTGGTCCCAGTCCGCCAGCGCCACGTAGAAGCAGGCCAGCTCCATGGGCTTGAAGCAGAGGTCCAGCAGGGTCTGGGCCAGAACCTCGGGATCCTCCCCGGGGCGCAGGCAGGCCAGGGCGCCCAGCAGCAGATCCCGGTCCTGGTCCAGGTGCCGCACGAGCTCCTGGAGGTCCTCCACCTGGGCCTTTACCGCCCGGGTTTCCTGCTCCATCCGCTGCAGGCGCTCATCGCGCTCTGCGAGGGCCGGATCCTGCTTGTTTGCGGTGAAGAGGCCCATGTGGCACCGGAGGGCTTTGGAAAGCGGGGGAAAAGGTGGTTTCCTAGAACCATGACGAAGAGCCGACGAGTCCTCTCCCTGTTCAACACCCTGACGCGGCGGGTCGAGCCCGTGCTCCCGGTGAAGGAGGGTTACATATCCTTCTACACCTGTGGTCCCACTGTCTACAACTATGCACACATAGGAAATTTACGCACATTTCTTTTCCAAGACTTGTTAAAGCGGTCCTTCCGGGCCGCGGGCTACACGGTCACCCACTGCATGAACATCACCGACGTGGAGGACAAGATCATCCGCGACTCCCAGGGTGGGCTGCCCGCGGAGGCCTCCAACGCCGCTCGGCACGAGGCCATGCGGACCCTCACTGAGCGCTTCACGGCCATCTTTCTGGAGGATCTGGAGACCCTGCAGATCCAGAAGGCGGACCACCTGCCGAAGGCCACGGAATACATTCCCGGGATGATCCGGCTGGTGCGGGAGCTGGAGGCCAAGCACCTCGCCTACGAGCGGGACGGCAGCGTCTACTACCGTATCTCGGGCCTGCCTGAGTACGGCTGCCTTGCCCACCTGGACCGGGAAGGCATGCAGGCCGGGGCCTCCGTGGACGCCGACGAATACGAGCGGGACTCGGTCACTGACTTCGTGCTGTGGAAGGCCGCCAAGCCCGGTGAGCCCTGGTGGGACAGCCCCTGGGGTCCCGGCCGACCCGGCTGGCACATCGAGTGCTCGGCCATGGGCATGGAGCTGCTGGGCGACCGCGTGGACATCCACAGCGGCGGGGTGGACCTGATCTTCCCCCACCACGAGAACGAGATCGCCCAGAGCGACGGCTGCCTCGGCCACCGCTGGGTGAACCACTGGGTCCACGGCGAGTTCCTCATGGTGGAAGGCCAGAAGATGGCCAAGAGCGCCGGCAACTTCTTTACGCTGCGTGACCTGGTGGAAAAGGGCGTGGACCCCCTCGCCCTGCGCTACACCATCCAGAGCAACCACTACCGAAAGGTGCTGAACTTCAGCTTCGAGGGCCTGCGGGCCGCGGAGAACTCACTGAGGCGCATCCGCGTCTTCCGCAAGCGCATGGAGGGCGAGGGCCAGCCCGGAGCCGGACCCTGGAAGGAGGGTCTGGAGCCGCTGACCCGGCTGGAGCAGGCGCGGAACGCCTTCTGGAAGGCCCTGGCGGACGACCTCAACACCCCCGAGGCCCTGGCCGAGCTCTTCACGCTCATCAGCGACCTCAACGCCCAGGATGACCACGTGGCCCTCACCCGCGAGGAGCGGGACGCGGTGCTGGCCTTCCTGGACGAAGCGGATGCCATCTTCGCCGCCTGGCCCCACGAGGCCGAGGCCACCCTCGACGCCGAAGTCGAGGCCCTCATCGAGGCCCGCCGCGCCGCCAAGGCCGCCAAGAACTGGCCCGAAGCCGACCGAGTAAGAGACCGCCTCAAAGAGCTGGGCATCGTCCTCGAAGACCGCAAAGACGGCACCACCGGGTGGCGGCGGGGCTAGGCGGGGGGACCTACCACACACGGATTGATCTTTGCCTTATCCCCTTCATCCCCTGCATCCCTGTTTCAAAAGCACTTTTGAATATTGTTTTGGCAATGCCAGCGATAGTGGGCCTGGGAATTCCATCTCATCCTGCGCCACTGGCACCCTGGTCCTCGAGTCACTTCCCAGGAATTCGAGGGAACCTTGATCCACACGAACAGGGCAAGGTCTCTGTCCCCGAGGGCCCGGCTTGGGTGCCACATCCCGGTCGCCTGTGGTGAGTTCTAAACAGGCTGTCGGCCCCAGGCCATCCTGCGAACGCACGGCCCAAAGCCCCCAAAGGCTTTTTCCGTTCTCCCCTTCATCCCTTGTATCCCTGTCAAAAAAGCAGTTATTACAGGGATACAGGGGATGAAGGGGATGGGCCGTTCGGCTTTCAGTGTCAGGGATTTTTTAACCGGTGAGGAACGGTGAGGAACGGTGAGGAACGGTGAGGAACGGTGATAAAGGCAAAAGAGCCCCGCCCTGTTGCCTTTCTCCGCTTCCATCTCGTCTTTTCGCGAAACCCTAGCGCAACGCCCGGTTCACCTCGCGGCCAGCAACCCCATCAACGCCTCAGCCACAGCCCCCGGGCTCAGCTCTTCGAGGCACTGCCTTCGCTGGCAGGCTCGCTCGCGGCAGGGGGAGCAGGCGATGCCGGTTCTCAGGACGCGGCCGGCGCCCTCGGGGAGGCCCGCCACCACGGGGTCGCTCGATCCGTAGAGACCCAGGGCGGGCACGCCCAGGACCACGGCCAGGTGCAGCAGGCCCGTGTCCGGGGCCACCACGGCATGGGCCTGGCGCAGGGCCGCGGCCAGCTGCCAGAAGCCCAGGCGCGGCAGAGCCTCGACGCCCGAGGCTTCCGGCAGCCAGGCGCGCAGGTCCTCTTCCTCGGGGCCGAGGCTCCAGCGCAGCTCGCAGCGGTCCTTGAGCAGGGCCGCCAGGCTGAGGCAGTGCCGCAGGGGCCAGCGCTTGATGGCACCCCGGCGGGAGGCACCGGGCACCAGCACGACCCGGGGCCGCGCGCCAGGCGCCCAGATGGCCCCCGGGTCCGGCAGTTCCACGGTGCTCAGCACGGGCTCGAAGCGACCCAGCCCAGCCTGGCCCCGGCTGCGGCCGAAGGCTTCCGCCAGGCCCAAGGCCTGGTCGTAGCGGGTCTGGTGCCGGAAGAGCAGCGGGTGGGTCTGCAGCTTCCCGGCGAACTCCTTGGTGACCCCATCGCCCCAGCGCTCGGGCAGGTCCGCCAGCTTGGGGATCAGGGCGGCCTTGAGGATGCCGTGGAAGTCCAGGCTCACCTCCGCATCGCGCACGAGGGCCGCCACCCGGCGCAGCTCCGGCAGGGCCGTCAGGGGGTTCGACAGGCGCTTGCGCCGCACCAGCACCGGCTGCAGCCAGGGGAGCGGCTCCAGCAGGAAGGCGTGGCGGTCCTCCACCACCGCGCGGAAGCGGGACCCCGGGAAGGCCGCCCGCAGGTTGGCCCAGGCCGGCAGCACCCGGAGGATGTCCCCGAGGGCCGAGAGGCGGAGCAGAACCAGATCCATCCCTCCATGCTACCCGCGGGTTTGGGTAGGCTGGAGGCATGAAACCCTTCGCCAAGGACCAGTCGAAGAATCCGCCGCCCACCAACTGGCTGGATCGGCTGCTGCGCCGCTTCTCCCGGGCCGCCTACGGCGTGGCGGTGCTGCTCATGTACACGCTGGCCTCCACGGCCCTGGGCCTGGCCCTGGCCCCGGCCATCTGGCTCTGGACCCGCGTCCACGCCTGGTCCCTCCACCTGCCGGGCATCCTGTCCTGGATCGTCGCTGGCTTCGCCTTGGCGCTGGGCTTCTTCGTGTTCGGCCTAGTCCTGCTGGTGGTGGTGCCCGTCTACAACTGGGTGCTACCGACCCGGGTGAAGCCCTTCAAGGGCGGCTACTACACCCTGGCCGCCCTGCCCTGGTTCCTGCACAACGGTCTCTTCTACCTGGTGCGCTTCACCTTCCTGCCCTTCGTGACCCTGACCCCCTTCGGCATCTGGTTCCTCAAGGCCATGGGCATGAAGATCGGCCGCCACGCCTTCATCAACACGGAATACATCAGCGATCCCCAGCTGATCACCGTGGGGGATGACGCCGCCCTGGGGGGCAGCGTGCGCATCTTCGCCCACTACGGGGGCGGCGGGAACTTCGCCATCGCACCGGTCACCATCGGCAACCGGGCCACCCTGGGCCTGGGCTGCTGCGTCATGGGCGACGTGGTGGTGGGCGACGACGCCACCATCCTGCCCCAGAGCGTGCTGCTGCCGGGCAGCCGGGTGGGGGCGGGGGAGACCTGGGGCGGCGTCCCCGCGCGGAGGATCGAGCGCCAGGAGATGGACCACATCAAGGCTGAGATCCGGGGGCTGTCTGAAACAACGGGGTGACGCCGCCTTTCTCTAACATCGATCGAAAATGGACGGGCTGCTTGTCATCCCCTTCATCCCCTGCATCCCTGTTAAAAAAAGCCTTGAAACAGGGATGAAGGGGATGAAGGGGATGAAGGGGATCACTGACCCTGGCCGTGGTCTAGCCTCTTCTGCCCCCTGTTCTAGGATTACTAGTCAACGCAGGCCGATCCCGGGACAATGGTCGTTTCTCCCTGGGGCTATCCCCTTTCCTTTGCGGTTGATGCCATGCGCCTACCTGCCTTCCTGACCTTCCCGCTCCTCACGGTGGCCCTGCTGGCCCAGGCGTCGGCCCCCTCGCTGGGCGACAAGGTGAAGGCGGAGCGGCCCGAGGTCGAGAAGCTGCTGGCCAGCTTCGACTACCCCGAAGCCAAGACGCGGGCCGAAGCGCTGCTGCCCGCCGCCCGCCCGACCTTCAACAAGACCGACAACACCACCCTGATCCAGAGCTGCTCGACGTTCCTGGACTCGGCCGAGGCCTACCGGCTGGCCACGGAAGCCGCGGACTCGGCCGGAGCCTGGGAGAAGGCCCTCGACTACGCCAAGGCCGCCCAGGGGCTGGCCGCCGAGTGCTATGCGGGCCTGAAGGATCCCTTCGCCAACATGGTCGCCTACTACAAGCAGGCGGGCGTCCGGGCCAAGCAGGTGCTGGAGGAGAACGACGCCCGCATCAAAGAGCTGAAAGCCAAGACCAACCTCGATCCCGGCGAGCGCCAGGAGCTGGACCTGGCCCTCAGCGTGGAGAAGGAGCTCGTGGACAGCGCCAAGTGGGTGACGTTCTTCCAGACCTACCTGGACGTCAGCAAGCGCGAGAGCGTGGCCTACGACCCCCTGGTCAAGGTCATGCAGGAGAAGCTCAAGGGCGAGGCCGATCAGGTGGCCGAGTACAAGGCAGGCAACGGCGAGGTGCTCAAGTGGGTGGAGGCGGTCATCTCGACCCCCGCCTACCTGGAGGCCCAGGGAGACAAGGCGGGCCGGGCCCGCTGGCTCTACCGGCTGGCCGTGCTTGATCCCGAGAGCAAGAAGGTCCAGCACCAGCTCGACATCCTGCACGGCAAGGCCGTGGCCGCCCCCGCCAAGCCCGCCAAGAAGGGAAAGAAGGGCTGATCCCTGCCGGGCAGGTTGTAACCTCAGGGCATGGCCCGTCGCTCCGCCCCCCGCATCCCCAACCGCGCGCCCTCGCGCCCTCCCGACCGCCGGGAGCCGCCGCGGCCAGCGAAGCCCTCGACCCCGGGCCTGCGCCTCTATGAGACCTTCGAAGCCACCTTCCTGGGCCACCCCGAGGGGGCCGGCGGCTTCCTGAGGGTCACTGGGGCGCCCAAGGGCCCCGGCCGCGACGTGCTGGTGGACTGGCGGGACGCCCACGGCGCCATCCACGGCGACCGGGTCGTGGCCGAGGTCACCGGCGAGGGCTGGGATGGCCGGCCCAAGGCCCGGGTGACCGAGATCAAGGCCCGGGGGGAAGTGCCTCTGCCCGGCACCCTGCAGCAGCAGCCCTGGGGCTGGCGCGTGGTGCCCCTGGAGCCGCGGCTGTCCCAGATCATCACCGTGCCCCCCACCGACCTAGCCGAGGATGGCGAGCTGGTCAGCGTGCGCCTGGACCCGGACCCGGAGGCCAAGCAGCTGCGGGGTACCGTGGTGGCGCGGCTGGGAAAGAAGACCGACCTGAAGATCGAGAACCGGCTCACGGCGGCCCTGTTCAACCTGCGCACCACCTTCCCGGACGCGGTGATGCAGGAGCTGGCCCCCTTCCCGACGTCGATCCCGGAGGCCTGGGTACAGAAGCGGGAGGACCTGCGGGAGACCCTCACCTGCACCGTGGATCCCCCCACCGCCAAGGACTTCGATGACGCCATCAGCCTGGAGATCTTGCCGCCCTCGGAAGGCGGCGGCTGGCTGCTGGGCGTCCACATCGCGGACGTGAGCCACTACGTCGCCGACGGCGGTCCCCTGGACGAGGAAGCGCGCCTGCGGGGCACCTCGGTGTATTTCCCGGACGAGGCCATCCCCATGATCCCGGAGCGCCTCAGCGGCGACCTGTGCAGCCTGCGGGAGGGCGTGGACCGGCTCACCATGACCGCCTGGATGACCCTCTCGCCGGACCTGGATGTGGTGGAGACCCGCCTCACCGAGAGCGTCATCCGCAGCGCCAAGCGCCTCACCTATGACGAGGTCAAGGAGGCCTGCCTGGACCTCTCCCCCCGCAAGCGGGCGGAGCTGGGCGAGCCCCTCTGCGCCCTGCTGGAGGAGGCCCTGGTGGTCTCCCGCCGCCTGACCCAGCTGCGCCTGGGCCGGGGCGCCATGAACCTGGATACCGAGGAGGCGGAGTTCATCTTCGACGAAGAGGGCCGCCCCGTGGACGCCCGCCGCTACCCCCGCCACGACGCCCACCGCATGATCGAGGAGTTCATGCTGCTGGCCAACGAGGCTGTGGCGAGCTACTTCACCCGCAAGAAGATCCCCTCCATCTACCGCATCCACGACGAGCCCGATCCGCTGAAGCTCGAAGTCTTTGCGGAAGTGGCCCGCACCTTCGGCCTGCTCAAGCCCAAGGAGGTGCCCACGCCCGAGCACCTCAACGCCATGCTCGACAAGATCCGGGGCGGCCCCCTGGAGGCCATGATCAACGTGCTGCTGCTGCGCAGCCTGAAGAAGGCCGAATACAGCGTGGACAACATCGGCCACTCGGGCCTGGCCCTGCAGGACTACCTGCACTTCACCAGCCCCATCCGCCGCTACCCCGACCTGATCGTGCACCGCGTGCTGCGGCAGGTGCTCCAGGGCCGGCCGCTGCCCGAGGGGCTGCACAGCCACCTCGCGGTGCTGGCCAAGGGCGCCAGCGACTCGGAGCAGAAGGCCACCGAGGCCGAGCGCGAGAACGCCAAGTGGAAGGCCTGCCTGCTCATGAAGCCCCGCATCGGGCAGCGGTTCCAGGGCCGCATCCAGGGCTACTCCGCCAAGGTGGTATTCATCACGCTGGAGTCGCCCTTCGTGGAGGTCGGCGTGCCCCTAGCGGCCCTGGGCGGGGACTTCTGGGTGGACGAGCACCGCACCAAGGCCACGGGCCAGCGCGGGGCCGTGGTGCTCACCATCGGCGACGCCGTGCAGGTGGAGATCACCGCCGTGGACGAGGACCTGCGCCGCATCAGCGCCTGGGTGCTGGAAGCCAAGTCCCAGGATGCCCATGGCAAGCCCTTCCTTTTCGTGCCGACCCTGGCCGCCCCCGCCCTGCTGAAGGAAGGCGACCTGGAGCCGCCCAAGCGCCGCGGCGGCCAGGAACGCGGCAGCGCCCGGGAGCGGGGCCGGCGGGAGGCCGCCCCCAAGGGCCGCCCGCCCAAGAAGGCCCAGATCACCGGCCGGAAGGCTGGCGGCGGCAGCAAGACCCGAGAGGCCAGTCCCAAGCCGCCCAAGGGCTCCGTGCGTGGCACCGGCAAGCGGAAGAGCCGGTGATCGTACCCCCGACCCCCGCCCGCTGCCTCGGGGTGGACCCGGGGTCCCTGGCCTGCGGCTGGGCCGTGGTGGAGCGCTGCGGCTCCCGCCTGACCCTGGTGGAGGCCGGCGTGATCCGGAGTCCCCGGGGCGCGGACTTCGACCAGCGCATCCACGGCATCCACCTGCGCCTGGCCGAGGCCATCGCGGCCCACGCCCCGGGGTTCATGGCTGTGGAGTCGCCCTTCGTGGAGAAGAATGCCGCCACTGCCCTGAAGCTGGGCCAGATCCGCGGCGGCATCCTGCTGACGGCGGCCCTGCACGGCCTGCCCGTGGGGGACTACAACCCCATGCAGGTGAAGAAGGCCGTCAGCGGCTACGGCTGGGCGGACAAGACCCAGGTGGGGAAGATGGTGATGACCCTCCTCAACCTGAAGGAGCCCCTGGCGGCCGATGCGGCGGATGCGGCGGCCGTGGCCATCGGCCACCTGCTGGCCACCCGGTCCTTGGTGGCCGCCCCTCCGAAGCCCCCGGCGAGGCCATCGCGGACCTGAAGGTCTTGTTATTCAAGAGCTTTTCGAATTGTCACGTCGTCTATGACAAAACTCTGCGTAACTCGTGACATTTCTTGTGATGCCTATCACTAGCCTAGGTCATGACACCTGGTGATGATGATCGAGTAGCCCACGGAGCAGCCATGCACATGGACACCGCCGTTCGATCGCACAACCCGGCCTTCTGGACCACGGCTGAGCGCCTGCACGAAGTGTTCAACCAGCTGGAGCGCCAGATGAGCGTCTCCCCCCGCGGCCTCGCCGTGCTGCGCCAAGTCCAGGCTCTCGAGGCCGAGTTCGAAGCCGAAGTGATGCACCGCAGCCGGTGCGTCGCCGCCTGAAGCCGCTTCCCGTACGCAGAGAGGCCCGGCGCTGCCG
>CAIPAY010000120.1 GCA_903863195.1 uncultured Holophagaceae bacterium | reverse complement strand
CGTAGTGATTTGGAACCGGGAGCCAAGCCCAAGGACGGCAGTGCACCCTGCCCGCAGGACCAGAGCTACCGATGCGGTCGTATCATGAATGGACCTTCAGCCAAGGAGGCCGCCGTGAAGCGCTCACTTCTCTGCGTTTGCTCGATGCTGCTGCTGATCCCGCTCCTGGGTTGCTGGCGGTACGTGACTCCCGAAGCCCAGAGAAGGTTCCAGGCGCGGCCCCAGAAACCCACGATCACGGTCTATCCCGTCCATGTGGCCCTTCGGGGGAAAGTGACCCAGGGCGACTTCCGCCTTGGCCGTGAGGTGGTCTCCTGGCTGAATGCCCAACAGCTGGCCGAGGCGAGCTTCGGTCATCCGGGTGTGCCAATCGCGGTGCAATGGCACCGCAACCAGGCCAAAATGGCCGAAGAAAGCGCTAAGGCTTTCGGCACTTGGGTGCAACAGGCCCAGATCGCCACGGACTATGCTCTGCTCGTGGAGATCCTGTGCAATGGCGAGGAGACCAAGGTCCTGGGCGTGCATTTCTACCTCGCGGAGAAATCGGGTCTGCTCGCTGACGGCAGCCTCACCAACTCCCACTGGGAGGAGTTCAAGCGCATCAACCCCGTGGACTGCCCAGCGACAATTATCCCTGTGCATCGCATTGCCTCACTTGAAATGCTACTTTGCAGGCACATTCCTAATTGACGCCGGGGACCGTGGACCGTCACGGGGGCCTGAGCGTGTTCAAAGAGATGCTCCAGAAGCGCTGGCAGGGCCCCAGTCGCCCGTAACTGACGGGGCAGGTCACCGAGGAACCAAGCTTGATTTCCGCCCCTTCCAAATCGCGCAGCGATTTGGAGCCAAGCCTACGACCCAAACTCTGAAGGACTCAACCCCTGAAGGTACCGGGTCAGCAGCCGCAGCTTCGCCTGGGGTGCCCGCACCTTCTTCTGATACACGGAAAAGCGGTCCTCCGCAGGCCGGATGCCGGGGAAGAGGGCCAGCAGGTCGCCGCGCTCCAATTCTTCCAGGACGCTGTAGCGGGGCACCAGGAGGACGCCCATGCCGGCGACGGCGGCGTGGATCATGGCGCGGATGTGGTCCACGGCCAGGATGCGATCCAGCTGGGGCTGGTCCTGGCCGTGGGTGGCCAGCAGGAAGCGGTTCCACCAGGCCCCGGCCTTGTCCAGGGAGAGCACGGGCACGCGGCCCAGGTCCTGGGGCTCCTGCAACCGGTGCAGCTCCTGGAAGGCTGGGGCGCAGGCCACCACGTAGGTCTCGCGAAAGAGGGGCAGCTTCTTGAGGGCGGGCAGGGGATGCTCCTGGCAGTCGATGATGAGGTCCAGGTCGTCGCGGAGCAGGGGGGCGAGCAGGTCCTGGCTGAGGGTGAAGTCCAGGTCCAGGTCCGGGTGGGCGGCCAGGAAGGGCTGCATGTGCTTCATGAGGATGCTGCTGCCGAACTCCACGGTGGTGCCGATGCGCAGGCGGCCCTGGGCCAGGCTCTGGTGGCGGCGCAGGTCGTCGACGGCCCCGTCCAGGAGCGCGAAGACCTGCTCACAGGTCTGGTGGAGGCGGCGGCCCTCCTCCGTGAGGCCCAGCTCCCGGCCCCGGCGGGTCAGGAGGGGCACCCCAGCCAGGTCCTCCAGCTTGGCCATGGCATGGCTCACGGCGGATTG
>CAIPAY010000119.1 GCA_903863195.1 uncultured Holophagaceae bacterium | reverse complement strand
CCACGACATCCTCATTCCCTTCGCCAACCAGAAGGATCTGGAGGAGATCGACCCTGAGCTGCGCGAGCAGCTCCGCTTCCACCCCGTGAAGCACGTGGAGGAGGTCTTCGAGCAGGCCCTGGTGGGCTGGACGCTGCCTGAAATCCCGAAAAAAGCCAAGGCCAACTCACGCTGAACCTTGCCCTGGGGCGCCTTCGAGCCGATGTTACTGCTGGAGGCGCCCCATGCTGATCGCCCCGCTTGTGCTGCTCCTTGAGTTGCCACCGCTGGCCTTCGGCCCCCCTCTGCCCCTGCAGGCGCTGGCGCCTCCCCGGGAGTTCACCTGCGAGGTGGGCGAGCTGGGCAAGCCCCGGCCCCTGAAGCTGCCCCCCCACCCAGGACCAAGATCCTATGCGGTGGACCCCGCCGCCCTTCAGCCCGGCGCCCCCCTGCGCCACCTGGTGAACCCCGTGGTGGATGGCCTGCTGGTGCTGGGCGCCCTCGCCGCCACGCACGGAGGCTGGGATGAGCGCTCCTGGGGCCTGCGGACCTGGGGCAACATCGGCGGCGTCACGCCGGTGCTGATCCCACCCATGGCTTCACCTCCAAATCGCTAGGAGATACATCCAAAGGGTTTGCGCTTCCGGGAACACCCCCGGGCCTGTTCCACGTGGAACACCCGAGGGTGACGCCCCGCCTCAATAGCCCAGGTTTGCGGCCCCTCCTGCGGATTCCCGCAAGGCTTCGGTAGACTGGGGGCTCGCGAGGTGGGCGTGGGTCTTCTGGGTGGTCTCTTCAGCAAGTTCAAGCAGGGGCTCAAGCGCACCCAGGAGCTGGTGCTGGCGCCCCTGGGTCGCCTGCTGGGCCTGCGTCGGCTGGACGCGGCCCAGCTGGAGGAGTTGGAGGACCTGCTGCTCCAGGCCGACCTGGGCGTGACCGCCGTGGAGCAGCTCATGGCCCGGCTGCGCCGCGAGCTCAAGAGTGGCACCGAGATCGACGCCAAGGCGATCCTGAAGGACGAGCTGCTGCGGATCCTGCGGCAGCGGCCCGCCCGGCCCTTCGTCGCCCAGGGCACCCAGGTGGTGCTGCTGGTGGGCGTCAACGGCGTCGGCAAGACCACCACCCTGGGCAAGCTGGCCGCCCTCCTGAAGACCCGGGGCGAGAGCGTGCTGGTGGTGGCCGGCGACACCTTCCGCGCCGCCGCCATCGACCAGCTGGAGCTCTGGGGCCAGCGGGCCGGGGTGCCCGTGATCCGCAACCAGATGGGCGGCGATCCCGCGGCCATCGCCTTCGACGGCGCCACCAGCGCCCTCGCCAAGGGCACCTCCTGGGTGCTCATCGACACCGCGGGCCGGCTGCACACGAAGGACCACCTGATGAAGGAGCTCGACAAGATCCACCGCAGCCTCCAGAAGGTGATCCCGGATGCGCCCCACCGGGTGCTCCTGGTTCTGGACGCCACCACGGGCCAGAACGGCCTGCACCAGGCGGAGACCTTCGCCCGGGTCGCCGGCGTCACGGACCTGGTCCTCACCAAGCTGGATGGCAGCGCCAAGGGCGGCGTGGTCGTGCCCATCCTGGATCGCCTGAAGCTGCCCATCGCTTTCGTGGGCGTGGGGGAGGGGGTGGATGACCTCATCCCCTTCGAGGCGGAGGCCTTCGTGGACGGCCTGCTCGATGGCTGAGCTGGTCCTGACGCCGGAAGTCGCCTGGGCCCTGGCCACGGGCGGTCCCTGGCCGGACCCCGCCGGGCTGACTGGAGACGATCACTTCATGGCCCTGGCCCTCCAGGAGGGCCTCAAGGGCGTGGGCCTGGCCAGCCCCAACCCGCCCGTGGGCTGCGTCCTCGTGCGGGAGGGCCGAGTCCTGGGCGCGGGTGTCCACACCCGGGCCGGGGATCCCCACGGCGAGATCATGGCCCTGCGGGACGCGGAAGCCCGGGGCCTGGACCCCCGGGGCGCCACGGCCTACGTGACCCTGGAGCCCTGCTGCCACCAGGGCCGCACGGGCCCCTGCACCCAGGCTCTGCTCCAGGCCGGCGTGGCGCGGGTGGTGGTGGGGGTGCGCGACCCCAACCCCCGGGTGGACGGCGGCGGCCTCGCGATCCTGCGCGCCCAGGGCCTCGAGGTCGAGGAGGACGTGCTGGGCGAGGCCTGCGCCCGCTTCCATGCCCCCTTCTTCAAGCTCATCCGCACCGGCCTGCCCTGGGTCGCCCTCAAGCTGGCCCTGGGCTCCGATGGGTCCCTGGGACCCGCGGGCCAGACGACCCAGGTGACGCCCCCCGAGGTGCAGCACCTAGCCCACGCCCTCCGGCGTGCTTCTGAAGCCATCCTGGTGGGCCGCGGCACCATCAGCGTGGATGACCCGCAGCTCACGGACCGCTGGCCCGGCCCCAGTGCCCCCCACCGCACCTTCGCCCGAGTCGTGCTGGATCCCCAGGGACGGCTGCCCGCCACCGCCCGGGTCTGGGCGCCCGTGGCAGGCCAGCCGGCCTTCCGCGCCGTCACGGGGGATCGGGTTCCCCTCCGGGGCGTCGAGGACCTCAGCCTGCCCCCCGAGGGCCAGGGCTGCAGCCTGCGCCATCTCCTGCATGAACTGGCTGCGCGAGGCGTGGGTCGGCTCCTGGTGGAAGGGGGCGGCTCTCTGGTGCAGGCCTTCCTGGCGCAGGGACTCGCCGACGAGTTCCACCGGTTCCAGTCGAATCAACCCACCGGAGGCCCGCCCCTCGACCTGGCCTTCCCGAAAAGCTGGACCCAGGCCGCTGCTGCCCGCTGGCCCGGCGGGGCATGGGAAGTCTGGCGCTGAGCCCTACCGGCCCCTGCAATGAATCAAGACCTGAAGCAGAACCGCTGATGGGCGATGACCCATCCCAGCGCTTCAAGCCCAGAAGCGGATCCACAGATTGCACAGATGACACAGATTGTGCGCCGACCCACACACCGCACGGGCCCATGGATCCCCAACTAAGGCTTTTGCTGTCTGTGGAATCTGTGGATAATCAGTTTTGTTTTTCTAGTAAATTTTGCATCTGCCCTCGTCCCTCGTTTCTAGCAACGGCCCTTTCACGCCGAGGCTGCTCGATGGCCAGGAATCGGGTTCAGCCGCCGCCCACCAGCCGCACCACCTCCAGGCGATCCCCCTCCCGCAGGGGGGTGGCGGCGTGGTCCGCACGGCGGATGACCTCGCCGTTCAGCTCGATGGCGCTGCCATAGGCGGGCAGCTCCAGCCAGGTCGCCAACGCCGCCAGGGTGGTCAGCGCCGGGGCCTCGCGGACCTCGCCGTTGAGGGTGAGCTTCACCGGGCCTCCGCGGCGGCCTCGAAGCCCTTTTCGAGGTCGGCGACCAGGTCAGGCTCGTCCTCGATGCCCACCGAGAAGCGCAGGAGGCCATCGGTGATGCCCAGGCGGGCCTTCACCTCGGGCGCGGTCCGCAGGTGGCTCATGCTGGCCGGGTGCTGGATAAGGCTCTCGACGCCGCCCAAGCTCACGCCCCGGGTGATGACCTCCAGCGCCTCGCAGAACCGCTGGCCCGCCAGGAGCCCCGCCCGCAGCTCGACGCCGATCATGGCGCCGAAGCCCTTTTCCATCTGCCGGGCGGCGACCTCGTGGCCCGGATGGGTGGGCAGGCCGGGGTAGTCCACCCGCGCCACCTGGGGTTGCCAGAGCAGCCACTGGGCCAGGGCCTGGGCGTTGTCCGAAGCCCGACGCATGCGCAGGGGGAGGGTCTTCAGGCCCCGGTGCAGCAGCCAGGCGGCCATGGGGTCCAACGTCGGCCCCAGGAGCTTGGTCAGGTGCCAGCAGGCCACGATGTCGGCGTCCCGCCCGGCGATGACGCCAGCCACCACGTCCGAGTGGCCCGCAAGGTACTTTGTCGCGGAGGCGACACTCAGGTCGAACCCGAAGGCCAGGGGCCGGGTGTGGATGGGGCTCGGGAAGGTGTTGTCAGCCACAGTGCGGATGCCGTGCTGCTGGCCCAGGGCCGCCACCCCCGCCAGGTCCGTCAGGGCCAGGGTGGGGTTGGAGGGGGTCTCCACCCAGAGCATCCGGGTCTCGGGGCGAAGGGCCGCCTCCCACTCCCCGAGGTCCAGGGTGTCCTGCACCCAGGTCACCTGCAGCCCGCGCTCGGCCTCCCAGCGGCGGATGAGCTGCTCGGTGCCCAGGTAGATGGCACAGGGAGCCACCAGGTGGTCCCCGTGCTTCAGGAAGGCCTCGAAGACCAGGGCGAAGGCGGCCATGCCCGACGCCGTCACCAGGGCCCGCTCGGCGCCCTCGAGCTGCGCCAGCACCGCCTCCACCTCACTGCTATTGGGGTTGCCCCAGCGGGTGTAGAAGGCCGGGGGCTCGATGCTGGCCGAGAAGGTGGCCCCCTCCTGGTTCTCCATGAGCTGGAAGACCGAGGTCTGGAAGATCGGCGTGGTCACGGCCCGGGTGGTGTTGAAGTGCTTCCCGGCATGGATGGCGGTGGTGGTGGGTCCCCAGGATTTGGACATGCTCGGCTCCGAACCTCCAGCATAGGGCCGGTGCGGCTTCTGGTCATGGGCCAGGACGCCCGCTACCGCTTCCAGAACACGATGCCCAGGGCCACCACAGCGAAGACGATGATGGCAATGACGCGCCAGAAGGTGGGCTTGTCATCGGGCATGTCATAGGGGCCGCGGTCTTCCAGGGCCGCCCGGGTCAGCTCGTCCTCCGGGGGCGGGACCAGATGTCGGCAGTCCAGGCAGTGGAAGGGCTCGCCCGGGGTCTCCACGGCGTCCACCACCGAGCAGCCACACTTCTGGCAGATGTGGACCACGCCAGGATGATAGGCCTGCAGGGCGGAGGGGATCTCGTTGCTCATGGAGCCAGCATGGGGCGGCGGCTAGTCCTTGGCCAGGGCTTCCGCCAGGATCTCGTTCACAGCCTTGGCGTCGAGCTGACCCCGACCCGCCTTGAGGACCTGACCCACCAGGAACCCCTTCAGGCTGGCCTTGCCGGCCTTGATCTGGGCCACGGGGCCGGGGTTTTCCGCCAGCACCTGGGCCACCAGGAGCTCGATGGCCCCGCGGTCGCTGACCTGGGCCAAGCCCTTCCGGGCCACGATGGACTCGGCGCTGCCCTCGCCGGCCAGCAGGGCCGGGAAGACCTGCTCCTTGGCCGCGCCAAAGGACACCGCGCGGCTCTCCACCAGCCGAACGAGGCCGGCCAGAGCTTCGGGGGTCACCGGGAAGGCCTCGATGCCGATTCCGCGCTCGTTCAGGATTCGGCTGACCTCGCCCAGCAGCCAGGCGGCGGCGCCCTTGCCGCTGCCGCTCGCCTGAGCCAGGGCTTCGAAGTAGGCCGCGAAGGCAGGGCTCTGGGCCAGGGTCTGGGTCTCCCCGGCGCCCAGCCCGTAGGCCTCCTGCCAGCGGCGGACCTGCCGGTCGGGCCGCTCGGGCAGGGTGGCCCGTACCGCCTCGATCTCGGCGGGATCCACGGTCAGGACCGGCAGGTCCGGCTCCGGGAAGTAGCGGTAGTCCATGGCGGCTTCCTTGGTGCGCTGGCCCCGGGTCTCGCCGACCCCCGCGTCCCAGCCCCGGGTCTCCATCGCCACCGACTCGCCCCGCGCCAGCAGGGCCGCCTGGCGGTCGATCTCGTGCTCCAGGGCCTGGCGGACGAAGCGGAAGGAGTTCAGGTTCTTGACCTCGACCCGGGTGCCGAAGGGCTCCCCCACCCGTCGGAGGCTGACGTTGGCGTCACAACGGAAGCTGCCCTCCTCCATGTTGCCGTCACAGATCCCCAGAGCCACCACCAGACGGTGCAGAGCCTTGAGGTAGTCCGAAGCCTCCTGGGCGCTGCGCAGGTCCGGGGCGCCGACGATCTCCAGCAGGGGCACGCCGGCGCGGTTCAGGTCCACGTGGCTATTCTGCCCATCGAGGTCGTGGTGGCTCTTCCCTGCATCCTCCTCCAGGTGGGCCCGCTCCAGGCGGATCGGCACGAGGCCCTCGCCCCCGCGGACGGCGGCGTCCCCAGGGATTTCCAGGCAGCCTTCCTCGACGATCGCCACGGGGCCCTGGGTGATCTGGTAGCCCTTGGGCAGGTCCGGATAGAAATACTGCTTCCGGTAGAAGGTGCTGTGGGGTTGGATCCGGGCGTCCACCGACAGGCCCAGGGCCAGGGCCATGCGGACCGCTTCCCGGTTCAGCGCGGGCAGGGCCCCGGGCAGGCCTAGGCACACCGGGCAGGTCTGGGTGTTCGGCGGGGCGCCATAGTGGTTGGCACAACCGCAGAACATCTTGGTCCGCGTGCTCAACTGGACGTGGACCTCCAACCCGATCACTGCCTCGAACATGCCTCCCCCGCAGGGCCAGTGTAGCCGGGGCCAACCCTCCTACTGGATGGCGAAGGTGGTCACGTTGTGGGTCTTCCCCTTCTCGCCAGCCCCGCTGCCGGCGGAGGTCAGCTCTGTGCGCACGCAGACCAGCCGGTCCCCCACCTTCTGGTAGGCCGAGGACTCCTCCTGCTCCTGGTTGAAGGAGACCACCAGGAAGGCCCGCCCCTTCAGGCTCACCTTGGTGGTGGAGGCGAGGGGTGTGCCGTCCTCATCGATCCAGATCTGGGCTGTACCGGTGAAATCCTTCACGTATTTTCGATCTCGATCGCTAAGCCCCTTTACTGTCAATCCAAACGTCAACACCCGGGCGGGCCGACCCTGCCAGATCTCACGGGATTCGGTCTGGAAGTTGGCATGCTCAAGCTGTCCGGCCACGACTTCCGCGGCATTGATCTGTTCCGTCACCA
This sequence comes from uncultured Holophagaceae bacterium, assembly GCA_903863195.1. GTDB lineage: Bacteria > Acidobacteriota > Holophagae > Holophagales > Holophagaceae > Geothrix. The sequence goes on along the minus strand of CAIPAY010000119.1, from coordinate 31,666 downwards.
GCTTGGGAGAGAGAGCCCCCAGCCCCGTGGTGGCGGGGTTTTTCGCGTTCGGATCCTTCCGGGTCGCCCGCACCTCCTGGCCCACCTGACCCAGCAGGTTCCGGTCCCAGAACATCCGCAACCCCTGGGGCCCATCCTCAACCCAGGCCGAGGCGTGGCCGGATCGCTCGATGGCCTCCTTGCCCTCGCCGTTCCGGTTCCAGCGCTTCACCTCCAGGGTCCCCTTGAGGGTCGTGGTGCCCTGCAGCCGGCTCAGGGCTGCCCGCAGGTCCGCCACGCCATCAGCCCGCAGCCCGAGGGCCGAGAGCAACAGAAGGATGAGAGATCGCTGCATGGGTGGCTCCAGAACGAATGGCATCGAGGGTCGCAGGCAGGTGCGCCGAAGCGGGACGGGGGTTCCCAGAGGGGGCTACTTGCCCAGACAAAAACCGCTGAACAAGGCGTCGAGGGCCGTCTCGGCCCGGTCCTCGCCGGTGAGGCGCGCGAGCAATCCCCAGGCGCCCTGGAGGAGCGAGGCCGCCAGCTCGGGGGGGTCTCCGGGGGTCAGCGCCAGCAGCAGGTCCAGCTGCCGGACCAGGTCATCCAGCAGCGCGCCCTGCCGGTCCGTGGCCAGGGCCCCGAAGCAGGCCTCCGGAGCCAGGCCCCCCAGCAGGCGCGCCTTCAGGATCGCCTCCAGGGCGTCCAGGTCCCCCAGCAGGGCCGAGATGGCGGGTCCGGCCGTCGCCGCCTGGTCCCCGAAGGTCCGGACCTCGGCCACCTTGCCCAGGAAGGGGCCGAGGGCCAGCGTCAGGGCCTCATCAGGAGCCTCATCCTGGGCGGGGATCAGGTGGAGGATCAGGTCCGCGGTCTCCAGCACGGGGCGCACCCGGGCGACCCCCAGACGCTCCAGGGGATCCTCGGTCTCCCGCACACCCGCCGTGTCGAACAGGCGCAGCGGCAGGCCCCGCCACTCGCAGCGGACTTCCAGCACATCCCGGGTGGTACCCGGGATGTCGGTGACGATGGCCCGATCCTCCCCGGCCAGGGCGTTGAACAGGGTGCTCTTGCCCGCATTGGGCCGGCCTACCAGGGCCAGACGGAGACCCTCGCGCAGGTGCTGGGCGGCCCTGCTGCGGGCCTGTTCCACGTGGAACCTCGCCCGCAGTGGCTCAAGACTAGAGGCCAAGTCATTTAGATCCAGTGCGATGCCTTCTTCCTCGCCGTAGTCCACCACCGCCTCGGCCCGGGCCACCCAGGGCGCCAGGCAGCTCCGGGCCTCCCGGAGCCACTCCGGCTGGGCCCCCGCCCGGGCCTGGGCGAGGCGCACCTGGGTGTCCGTCTCCGCCGCCACCAGATCCCTCAGGGCCTCGGCCTCCAGTAGCCCCTGCTTGCCGTTCAGTAGGGCCCGCCGGGTAAACTCACCGGGCTCGGCCAGCCGCACCCCCAGGGTGCCGAGGTGCGCCAGCAGCCGACGCACCAGCAGAGGGTTGCCGTGGACCTGGAGCTCGACCACGTCCTCGCCGGTGTAGCTGGCGGGGCCCGGGAAGAACAGCACCAGGGCCTTCTCCTGAAAGCCACCCCAGCCAAGCGTGCGGAGCTCGGCCCGACGTGGCTGCGGCAGCTCCAGCAGGGGCGCAAGGACCTTCGGAAGGCCCGGCCCAGAGAGGCGCACCACCGCCACGGCCGCAGGAAACAGCGGCGTGGCGGGGGCGCAGATGGGATCCGGAGCGGCGGTCACCTGCCCAGTCTACTTCCGGAAGACCCTCACGGGCTTGAAGGTGCCCACCCCTTCGCTCTCGGTGCCCAGGCCCTCCTCGCGGCTGACCACCAGGTGCACCCAGCGGCGCTCCCGGGCGCTCAGGGCGCCCAGCGTGTGGGTGCCCAGCTCCCGGGCCTTCTCGGCGGCATAGAGGCCCATGGCCATGACCTCCTGCATGCGGAAGAGGCGGGCGCCCTTCACATCCAGGTAGGCCAGCTTCGAGTCCTCGCGCTCGCCCTGGGCCTCGTGGACCAGGAACTGCAAGGCATCCAGGGCCACGCCCCGGTTGGCGGCTAGGTGGGAGGCGTCGGGTCCCGAGAGCGCCACGCGATTGGGGAAGGCCTCCTCGTCCCCCGAGGGGGCGAACTTGGCCTCGACGGTGAATCCGAGGTGGCCCACCCAGCGGGCGATGAGCTCGGGCATGGACTCCAGGCTGGCGCCGCTCTTGCGCATGGCGAACTCCTACAGCGTGATGGACTGGGGCTGGTAGGACCGCATGATCCACCAGGTCTGGCCCAGGCCGATCATGTTGAAGACAAAGTAGTAGATCGTGAGGCCCGCAGGGCTCTGGGCGAACATGAAGGTCATCATGGCGGGCATCAGCACGAGCATCATCTTGCGCTGGGCGGGGTCGCCCACGGCGGGAGTCATGTATTGCTGGGCGAACATGGAGCCACCCATCAGCACCGGGTAGATGAAGTAGGGATCCCGGGAGGAGAGGTCGACGATCCAGCCGAAGAAGGGTGCGTGGCGCAGCTCGAAGACGGCGTTGAGCATGGACCAGAGGGCCAGGAAGATGGGCATCTGCAGCAGCATGGGCAGGCAGCCGCCCATGGGGTTGTGGCCGTTCTTCTTGTAGAGCTCCATGAGCTCCTTCTGCATCTCGGCCTTCTTGGTCATGTCGCTGCCGAACTTCTCGTACTTCGCCTGGATGCTCTTCTGGTGGGGCTCGAAGTCCTTCATGCGCAGCATGGAGATGGTCTGCTTGGTGTTCAGGTGCCAGGTCGTGAGGCGGATGACCAGAGTGAACAGCACGATGGACCAGCCCCAGTTGCCCACCAGGGCGTGGATCTTCTTGAGGATCCAGAACAGCAGGTGGGCCACGGCGCCGAAGAAGCCGTAGTCGATGACCTGGGTGTAGGGCTTCTCGAAGGCCAGGAGGGGCTCATCCTGCTTGGGGCCCAGGTACAGAGAGGCCTCCAGGCGGCCCTGATCGGGCAACAGGGTGTAGCCCACGGCGTTGTCCCGGGCCGCCGGACGCGGCAGCTTCCAGAGGGCGGCGAAGTAGTGGTTGCGCTGGTTCTTTTCGTCCTTCTCAAGCCCGGCGTCCAGACCCAGGCGCTCCGCGGTGGGCGGCAGCAGCTTGCGCTTGGATCCCAGGAAGCTGAAGAACGGGTCGTGCTGCATGTCGGCCCAGGTGACCGCCTCGACGCCCTTGTCGCTGAGGGTGAACACGCGGCCCAGGTGCTTGACGGGCTCCTCGGTGGCGGGGTTCGGAATCAACAGGGCCGCGGCACCACTGGGAGAAGCCCCTTCCACCCTAAGGACATGGCCGAGGGGTGGAACCAGGTAGCCCAGGCGCTCTCCGGCGGCGTTCTCGAAGATCACAGCCGTGCCCTTGGTGCCCCTCTCCTCCTGCCGGACGGCCTCGAAGCCGACGCCACGGGTGGCTCCCAGCCCGGGAAAACTGGCCGGGAAGAACTTCGTGCCGTCCTGCCGCCAGACCACCTGCTTGAGGGCGCCGGTGGACACCTGCCAGGTGAGGGTCAGCTCGTTGTTGGACAGGGTGTAGGTGGCCGCCGCGTCGGCGAGCTTCACACCTTCCGCCGACTTGGTGGCGGTGGGGACGATAGCAGGGGAGACCGGTTCCGCCTTGGCAGGAGCCGGCGAGGCCTCGGCAGCCTCAGCCTTGGGGACTGGCTTGGCATAGCGCGAGGACAGCCAGAACTGACCGCCCAGCAGGATCATGCTGCCGATGACGAAGATGATGACGTTGCGATTTTTCATGGGGTTTCCCGGGGGGAAAGACGACGCAGGGCCAGCCGAAGCTGGCTTTCAATGTCCTGGAAGCGGAGGGAATTGAGGGCTGGTGCCGAGCGGCTGGGTCGCACCCAGATCACCCAGGGTTCGCCTCCCAGCGACTCGGCGCTGGCCAGGAAGGCCATGCGCACCTGCCGGCGGAACCGGTTCCGCTGGACCGCGCCCCCGGTCTTCCGCGGCGAGGTCACCAGCAGCAGCGGCTGGTCCCCCTCTGCGTGCTGCCAGGCCCGGATGTCCAGGAACGAAGACTGCCCCAGCAGGGGCCGGGGCGGGGGTGCGGGAACCGCGTGGTCCTTGTGGCGGACCGTGCGGAATCGGTCCTTGAAGATCACGGGCCAAGGCCTGGGCGGAGACTAGAGCGCCAGGACGTGACGGCCCTTGGCGCGGCGGCGCTTGAGCACCAGACGGCCATTCTTGGTCTTCATCCGGCTCAGGAACCCGTGGGTCTTGGCGCGGCGGCGGTTGTTGGGCTGAAAGGTGCGCTTCATGGTTCCACCTCGGGGGTCCCCTCCCGGGGAGGAGGACGAACCTTCAACAATACCAGCGAGGTCCGTACAACTCAAGGGCATTTCCAACGGCGCATCCTCGGCCGGGATGCTAGATTGATGTTTCCCTCTGCGAGCCCAGTGAGGCCGGTGCGCACGATGCGCCCTCCGACGACTGTGCGCGCCTGTGTTCGCCTTCCTCCGGTGCTACTCATGCGATCCACCGACCCCACAATTCTCTGGGACACCCTGCGGCAAGGCCTGTCCAAGCAGCTGCCGGAGGCCAGCTTCAAGGAGTGGATCGCGCCCTGCGCCCCGCTGGAAGTGAAGGGCGGCACGCTGTGGATCCAGGTTCCCAGCGCCGCGGCCAAGCTCTGGATCGAGCAGCAGCTCCCTGAAGAGTTCAGCGACGCGCTGGCCATGGGCGGCCTGGGAGACCTGCGCCTGGAGTTCCGCGTGAACGGCACCCCCGTGGCCGAGCCCAAGCCCGCCCGGCGTGCCCAGGCTGCGGTGGCGGCGGGGCCCGTGGATCCCCCAGCCGCCTTCCCCTACCTGTTCAACCGCTACACGCTCGACCGCTTCGTCGTGGGTCCCGGCAGCCAGCTCGCCTTCGCAGCGGCCAAGGCTGTGGTGGACAGCTACGGCAGGGCCGCCACGCCACTGAGCATGAACCCCCTGTTCATCTACGGCGGCGCGGGCCTGGGCAAGACGCACTTGATGGTGGGCATCGGCAAGGGCCTGCTGGAGCGGGACCCCAAGCTCCGCGTGGCCTACGTCAAGGTCGACAACTTCTTCAACGAGCTCACGGTCGCGATCCGCGCCAAGAACACCGAGCCCATGCGCAAGAAATACCAGCAGAACGACGTGCTCCTGCTGGACGATGTGCAGACCCTCGGGAAGATGGAGCGGACCCAAGAAGAGATCTTCCACGTGCTGGAACACCTGCTCCAGCATGGGAAGCAGATCGTCATTACGTCCGACAAGCCCCCCCAGCGCCTGGAGGGCTGCCACGAGCGGCTTATCACCCGGTTCAAGTGGGGACTGACGGCCGACATCCAGCCACCGGATTTCGAGACCCGCATCGCCATCCTGCGCAAGAAGCTGGAAGATTCTGACTTCTCGAGCGTCCCACCCATCCCCGAGGACGTCCTGACCTTTATCGCCCACAAGGCGAAGGGCAGCGTCCGCGACCTGGAGGGCTTCCTGACCCGGGTGATCTTCCAGGCCAGCCTCATCGGCGTCCCGCCCAGCCTCGAGGTAGCCCACGCGGCGTTCCAGGGACAGAGCGGCGAGGAGGCCTCCGCGCCGATCCCCCCCGAGCGCATCTTCCGCATGACCGCGGAGACCTTCAACGTGTCCTTCGCGGACCTGATGAAGAAGCGCTCGCGACAGCAGGCCATCCTGCTGCCACGCCAGGTCGCCATGTATCTGGCCCGGGAGATCGCGTCGCTGCCCTTTGCGGACATTGGGCGCTCCTTCAACATGCACCACTCGACCGTGATGAATGCCATCGACTCGGTACGGGAGCGCATGAAGCGTGATCCCGAATTCCACAGGATGGTCCAGGCCCTCTTGAATAGCATTCACTGATTACAAAGGCTTTATTTACTTTTCCACAGGGTCGGTCCCTGCGGACTCCACGGCCGCCCCCGAAGGACGGCTTCCTGGATCCAGAAAGGTCGGCTTGCACCACGTACCAGGGGGTTTCCACAGCCTGTCCCAGGCGAGGAAACTCCGGTAGGATAGGGCTTTGACGCGACTTTCCACAGGCTGCCCCGGTCTTCAGCATCATCAAGGGTGATATATGAATCTTAATTTACAGGTTTCTAAAGACCGTCTGGACCGAACCCTGGGTCTGCTGAAGCACGCCCTGGATCGCCGGGTCACCCTTCCGATCCTCCAGCACATCCTCGTGGACGTGCGTCCCAAGGAAGTCGTCCTCAAGGCCACGGACATGGAGCTGGCCTTCGAGGCCACCGTTCCCGGCGAGGGCCAGGGCCAGTGGACGATGGCTGTTCCCGGCAAGAAGTTCATTGAAACCGTTCGTGTCTTCCCTGAGGGCATCCTCAGTCTCGAATGCCCCGATGCCGGCGGTCGTCTCTGGCTGCGGGCGAAGGGCATGAACTCCGAGCACAACATCCAGCCTGGTGAAGGCTTCCCCGAGCTGCCCGCTCCCGGCAAGGATCTTCCTGTTGTGAAGATCCCCGTGCTGCGCTTCAAGCGCGCCATCCAGCTCGGCTCCATCGCCGTGAGCCGGGATGCCACCAAGCCGACGCTCTCCGCGGTCCTGGTGCACCTCTCCAAGAATCACGTGCGCGTCGTCTCCACGGACGGGTTCCGCCTCGCCGTGGCCGAGGTGCCCTGTGACACCCGCCTGAAGGAAGACGTCCGTCTCATCGTGCCCAAGCGGGCCCTGGACCTGATCCCGACCCTGCTGGGTGACGAGGGCGAAGTGGAGCTTTGCTGGGATGGCACCACGCTGTTCCTCGACCAGCCCGGCCTCAAGTTCAGCACCCGCCTGGTGACGGGGAACTACCCCGCCTATGAGAAGGTGCTGCCGGCAGAGCTGCCCAAGCGCGTGATCATGGACCGCGAGGTCTTCCTGCGCACCCTGCGGTTCGTGGGGCTGAAGAAGGACGACTACAACAAGAACGTCCGCCTGTTCTACGAATTCCCCAGCCTGCGCACAGTCTTCCAGCACCCGGACGAGGGTGTGAACCAGGCGACCCTCCCCTTCACCGGGGAAGAGAATCCCTTCGAGCTGGCCTTCAACATCGACTACCTCACGGAGCTGCTGGAGCGGCTCCCCGGCGAGGAAGTGGTCTACCAGTTCAAGGACGAGGTAGGACAGGGCGTCTTCATGTCACCTAGCCTCGAGGACTTCAGCTTCCGCTACGTCCTGATGCCCGTCCGCTTTGCCAACAGCGCGTCCGCCTGATCGGCGCCGACCAGACCGAACAACCTGCAGTCCACCAAACAACGATAAAGCGAGTCTTGATGTCTGAAGAAGTTCACAGCGCCCGAGTGCACACCCCCCTGGAAACCGATAGCTACACTGCCGACAACATCACGGTTCTGAGAGACCTCGAGGCGGTCCGCAAGCGGCCGGGCATGTACATCGGGGACACGGATGACGGCAGCGGTCTGCACCAGATGGTCTACGAGGTCGTGGACAATGCCATCGACGAGGCCCTGGCGGGGTTCTGCACGCGGGTGGATGTGATCCTCCACGGCGACGGCAGCTGCAGTGTGGACGACAACGGCCGCGGCATCCCCGTGGATCTCCACAAGGAAGAGGGCCGCAGCGCCGCCGAAGTGATCATGACCGTGCTGCACGCGGGCGGAAAGTTCGACAACACCAGCACCGAGGGCAAGAACGCCTACAAGGTCTCCGGCGGCCTCCACGGCGTGGGTGTGTCCTGTGTCAACGCCCTGTCTTCCAAGCTCATCCTGACGGTCTGGAAGGACGGCCAGGAACACACGATGACCTTCTCCCAGGGCAAGGCTGACGCCCCGCTGAGGGTCGTCGGAGCCACCGCCCGGCGCGGCACGCGGGTGCGCTTCATGCCCGATCCCGAAGTGTTCAACAATGTGCTCGACTTCAGCTTCGAGGTCCTCAGCCAGCGCCTGCGCGAGCTGAGCTACCTGAATCAGGGCGTGCACATCCGCATCACCGACGAGCGGACGGGCGACACCCACGACTTCATGAATGCCGGCGGCATCAGTGCCTTCGTGGAGCACCTGAACCGCAACAAGGTGCCCCTGCACAAGCCCCCGATCTTCATCAAGGACGAGAAGCAGGACACCACCGTGGAGGTGGCCCTCCAATGGAACGACACCTACCAGGAGACCCTCTACTGCTTCACGAACAACATCCGCAACCGGGACGGCGGCGCCCACCTGGAGGGCTTCAGGGCCGCGATGACGCGGGTCATCAACACCTACGCGGAGAAGAACAACCTGCTAAAGAGCGCCAAGGTGAGCCTCTCGGGCGAGGATGTCCGGGAAGGCCTGACGGCGGTCATAAGCGCCAAGGTTCCTGATCCCAAGTTTTCCAGCCAGACCAAGGACAAGCTCGTCTCCAGCGAGGTCAAGGGGATTGTCCAGACCATCGTCTACGAGAAGCTCTCCGCCTTCTTCGAGGAGAACCCCCGGGAGGCCAAGGCCATCCTGGAGAAGGCCATCGAGGCCGCCCGCGCCCGCGAGGCGGCACGCAAGGCCCGCGAGCTGACCCGCCGCAAGGGCGCCTTGGACGGCGGCGGCCTGCCGGGCAAGCTGGCTGACTGCCAGGAGAAGGATCCGGCCCTCAGCGAGATCTTCCTGGTGGAGGGCGACTCCGCCGGCGGCAGCGCCAAACAAGGCCGCCACCGCGCCACCCAGGCCATCCTGCCCCTCAAGGGCAAGATCCTCAACGTGGAGAAGGCCCGCTTCGACCGCATCATCAGCGCGGTGGAGCTGCGGATCCTGATCCAGGCCCTGGGCACCGGCATCGGCAAGGACGAGTTCAAGGTCGAGAACCTCCGCTACCACAAGATCGTGCTCATGACCGACGCCGACGTGGACGGCGCCCACATCCGCACCCTGCTGCTGACCTTCTTCTACCGGCAGATGCCCGAGCTGGTGGCGCGCGGCCACCTCTACATCGCCCAGCCACCGCTCTACAAGGTCAAGAAGGGCAAGACTGAGAAATACCTCAAGGACGAGCGCGCCCTGGAGGAGTTCCTCTTCCAGAAGGCCCTGGATGGCTGGAGCCTGACCCTGCCGGATGGCAGCGAGCACAAAGGCCCGACCCTGGTCCGCGAGATGAAGAAGTGGGGCGAGGTGAAGCAGCTCTACAGTAAGCTCGACCGACGCGGCTACAGCCAGCCCCTGGTGGACGCGCTGCTGGCGGCCGGCCTCCTGGATGCCGACCGTTTCAGCGAGCGCGCGGAGCTGGAGCAGCTGGCCACCGCCGTCACCCAGCAGAAGCTGGGTAGCTGCGAGCTCGAGACCGCCGAGGCTGTGGAACTGCCCGCCGCGGGCGAGGAGCCAGCCATCACCATCCCCGCCAGCCACCGCCTCCGGGTGGTGCGCATGCACCTGAACCGCCCCATCACTCTGTGGATCGACAGCCAGGTGGCCCACTGGGGCGAATTCCGCCGTCTGGCCTCCCTGCACGTGGAGCTGGCGGCCTTCCGGGGCGGAGAGCTGCGCCTGCGCCGCCTCAAGGACGTCAAGGAAGCCGCCAAGGAAGTGGCCGCGGAAGAAGAGGGCGAAGGCACCCCGAAGCTCGGCAAGGAGCAGGTCTTCACCGACCCCGAGGCCATGCTGGCCATGGTGATGGAAGAGGGCAAGCGGGGCCTGGGCATCCAGCGCTACAAGGGTCTGGGTGAGATGAACCCCGAGCAGCTCTGGGAGACCACCATGGATCCCGAGCGCCGCACCCTGCTGCAGGTTCGAGTGGACGACGCCGTGGAAGCGGACGAGATCTTCACCATCCTCATGGGCGATGCCGTGGAACCCCGGCGCCGCTTCATCGAGACGAACGCGCTTCTGGCGGAGAATATTGACATCTGATGCTCAGGATCTGGCCTTTGGCCAAATCCTGAGTGAGTTAAAAGCTCTAGCACTGTTCCACGTGGAACCCTGATGATCCACCCCTGCAATTCCCTTTCATTTGCATCAACACAGGAATCAGCCGAAGGCCGATTCCTGGGCCACGAGAGACCATGAACCAGAACCGTATCGAACCCCTGGAAATTGAAAAGGAAATGCGGAAGTCCTATTTGGACTACGCCATGAGCGTCATCGTGGGCCGGGCCCTGCCCGATGTCCGGGATGGCCTCAAGCCCGTGCACCGCCGCGTCATGTTTGCCATGAAAGAGTCTGGCAACGAGTGGAACCGGGCCTACAAGAAGTCCGCCCGCACCGTCGGTGACGTGATGGGTAAGTACCATCCGCACGGCGACTCCGCCATCTACGACACCCTTGTCCGCATGGCCCAGCCCTTCTCCATGCGCCACGTGCTGGTGGACGGGCAGGGTAACTTCGGCTCCATCGACGGCGACTCCGCGGCGGCCATGCGCTACACCGAGGCCCGTCTGTCCCGGCTGGCTAACGAGCTGATGGGCGACATCGACCAGGACACGGTGGACTTCGGCCCCAACTACGACGGCAGCATGGAGGAGCCCCTCGTCCTGCCCTCGCGCTTCCCCAACCTGCTGGTGAACGGCTCCCAGGGCATCGCCGTGGGCATGGCCACCAGCATCCCGCCGCACAACCTGCGAGAGTGCTGCGCGGCCCTGGTCGACCTCATCGACAATCCGGCTCTGGGCTTTGAGGGTCTGATGGCCCACATCAAGGGCCCAGATTTCCCGGGCGGGGGCATCATGCTCGGCACCGAGGGCGTGGTGGACGCCTACCGCACCGGTCGCGGCCGCTGCGTGGTGCGCGCCAAGTCCCACGTTGAGCAGATCCGGCGGGCGGGCGACCGCGAGCAGATCGTCTTCACAGAGCTGCCCTACCAGGTCAACAAGGCCACCCTCACCGAGAAGATCGCCGAGCTGGTGCGGGAAAAGAAGATCGACGGCATCAGCGACCTGCGGGACGAGAGCGACCGCGAGGGCATCCGCCTGGTGGTGGAGCTGAAGAAGAACGAGCCCAGCGACATCGTGCTGAACCAGCTCTACCAGCAGACCCAGCTCCAGAACAGCTTCCCCATCACCATGCTCGCCATCGTGAACGGCCAGCCCCGGGTGTGCACCCTCCGGGAGGTGCTGCAGGAGTTCATCGGCTTCCGCCGCGAGGTGGTCACCCGCCGAACCCTCTTCCAGCTGCGGAAGGCCGAGGAGCGCCACCACATCCTCATGGGCCTGAAGATCGCCCTGGACCACCTGGACGCGGTCATCAAGCTGATCCGCGCGGCCAAGAGTCCAGAGGAGGCCAAGGCCGGCCTCATGGCCGGCGCCTTCGCCACCGCCGCGGCCCTAAAGAAGGAGCCCTGGCTCTGCCTGTCCGCCGTGCAGGCCCAGGCCATCCTGGACATGCGCCTCCAGCGCCTCACTGGCCTGGAGCGGGAGAAGATCCTCGACGAGCTGGCCGAGCTGGAGAAGACCATCGCCCGCCTCAAGGCCATCCTGGCCGACGAGGGCCTGCTGTTGAAGGTCATCAAGGAAGAGCTGCAGGCTGTGGCCGAGCAGTTTGGTAACGACCGCCGCACCGAGATCGTGGGCTACTCCGGCGAGATCCGCATGGAGGACGTGGTCCCCGATGACCCGATGGTCGTCACCATGTCCAAGGCCGGCTACATCAAGCGGACCGACCTGAACGCCTACCGCCGCCAGCGGCGCGGGGGCCGGGGCAAGGTGGGCATGAAGACCAAGGACGAGGACTTCGTCGAGCAGCTCTTCATGACCAAGGCCCACGACACCCTCATGGCCTTCACCGACAAGGGTATTGTTTATGCCCTCAAGGTCTATGACCTACCTGAAGCCGCAGCCTCCACCCGCGGCAAGCACATCCGGAACCTCATCTCCCTCAAGGATGGCGAGAGCGTCGTCACCCTCATGGCCCTGCGGGACTTCCCGGAAGGGGAGTATCTGGTCTTCGCCACCGCCGACGGCACCGTCAAGAAGAGCAGCCTGGCGGCCTATGCGAACATCCGCGCCAACGGCCTCATCGCCCTCAACATCGATGACGACAACAGCTTGGTGACTGTCCGCCGCTCCACGGGAACCCAGCAGATCGTGCTGGCCACCGCCCAGGGCAAGGCCATCCGCTTCCCCGAGGAGGACATCCGCGCCACGGGCCGCGCCACCACCGGTGTGCGGGGCATGAAGCTGGCAAAGGCCGACCATATCGTGGACATGGAAGTGGCGGACGCCCTGCCGGATCTGCCGGAAGGCGTCGAGCCCGATCTGAGCACCGAGGGCCACGGCATGCTGCTGACGGTCTGCGAAAAGGGCTATGGCAAGCGCAGCATGCTCCAGGACTACCGGCTCCAGGGCCGCGGCGGCACGGGGGTCATCAACATCCGTGCCGGGGTGCGCAATGGTCGGGTAGTGGGCTTCAAGCTCGTCAAGCCCGGAGAAGGGTGCCTCCTCATCAGCCAGGAGGGCATGGTCATCCGCTTCCTCATCGACGAGGTCCGGAAGACCGGTCGCGCCGCTCAGGGTGTGGGTCTGCTCAAGCTCGCCAGCCCTGCGGATCGTGTGGTGGGTCTGGCCAAGATCGACGCCAGCGCCATGGCCCTGGACGAGGAAGAGGACCTGGTGGACGTCGACCTGGCCCACCCGGGCCCCGACGAGAGCGGCGAGCAGCCCAAGCTGGGCCTCTAGCCGAAGCTCTCTTCTCGAAGAAAACGGCGCGGTCTCCGCGCCGTTTTCTTTTTGGGCTCAGAGGTAGGAGGCCCAGTCCCCCTCCGTCAGCTCCACCGCCTCCCGCTGCAGGCGGGGCAGGCGTTCCACGTGGAACACATAGACCCAGGCCCGGTAATGCTGGCCTCCAGCGAGGAACACCGGCAGGATCTCGCGGCTGAAGAGGCCCTCTTCGACACCCTCCAGGGGGTCCAGATCCGCCAGGGCGGACTCGAGCTCCGCCTCATCCTCGTAGCCCACGAAGTCGCCGAAGACCCAGCCGGGGCAGGGTGGTGGCGCCTCGGGTTCGGGGGTCGGGACCAGGGCGGGGTAGCCCGCGGGCAGCTGAAAGAGCCGTCCTGCGACCCGGGCCCGGGTCAGCCCCTCGGGCTGGGTCCGGAGCAGCCAGGCATGGTTCGACCCACCCTCCCGCAACGTCCCGTAGACGAACAGCCCATCCGCCGCCATGATCCCCCCGTACAAACATACCGCCAAAACGCAGGGCGTTTTGGCGGTGGCCTGGTTCGATCGGGGGACTACTCAGGAATCGGGAACTGATCGGTCAGGTGGAAGACCTCCTGGCGGACCCGGGCGAAGGTGCTCTCGTCAGCCCGGTGACGCAGGGTCAGGTCGAAGAAGCGGGCGATGTGGTCCATCTCCTCCTCCTTCATGCCCCGGGTGGTGAGCGCGGGGCTGCCGAGGCGCACGCCGGAGGGCTTGAGGGGCGGGTTCGGATCGAAGGGAATGCCGTTCTTGTTGGTGGTCATGCCGGCCCGGTGGAGGCACTCCTCGGCCTCGTGACCCAGCAGTCCGTGGTCACGCAAGTCCACCAGGAACAGGTGGTTGTCTGTGCCGCCGCTGACGATGCGCCAGCCCCGCTCCTGCAGGCCCTTGGCGAGTGCGTGGGCGTTCCGGATCACCTGGCCGCTGTAGGCCTTGAACTCCGGCTGCATGATCTCGTGCAGTGCCACAGCCTTGGCTGCGATGACATGCATGAGGGGGCCGCCCTGGACGCCCGGGAAGACCGCCCGATCGATGTTCTTGGCATAATGAGACTTACATAGAATCATGCCGCCCCGCGGGCCGCGCATGGTCTTGTGGGTGGTGGTGGTTACATAATCCGCGTGCGGCACAGGGCTCGGGTGGTGCCCGGTGGCCACCAGGCCCGCGATGTGGGCCATGTCCACCATGAGCAGGGCGCCCACTTCGTCGCAGATCTCGCGGAAGAGGGGGAAGTTCCAGGTGCGGCTGTAGGCCGAGGCGCCGACCACGATCATCTTGGGGCGGTGCTCCCGGGCCAGGGCGCGGACCTCATCCATGTCCACGCGCTCATCCTCCTGGCGCACGTGGTAGGGCACAAACTTGTAGAGGATGCCCGAGCTGTTCAGGGGGTGGCCATGGGTGAGGTGGCCGCCGTGGGCCAGATCGAGGCCCAGGACGGTATCGCCGGGCTTCAGAGCCGCGAGGTAGACGGCCATGTTGGCCTGGGCGCCGCTGTGGGGCTGGACGTTGGCGTGCTCGGCCCCGAAGATGTGCCGGGCCCGATCCCGCGCGAGGTTCTCGATGATGTCGACCTGGCTGCAGCCACCGTAGTAGCGCTTGCCCGGGTAGCCCTCGGCGTACTTGTTCGTGAAGTGCGAGCCCATGCTCTGCATGACGGCCCGGGACGCGTAGTTCTCCGACGCGATCAGCTCCAGGTGGTGCCGCTGGCGCTGGACCTCCAGTTCCAGGGCCTGGAACACTGCGGGGTCAACGGTTCGGATCACTTCATACATGGGGGCGGCTCCGTGGTGATGCCCCTATCCTAGCCGTGCTGGGGCAGCCCAATCGGGCCCTCTTCGTGAGCGGGATCACAGTCTCGCGGCCATGCGACACTGGAAGCCCGGAGTTCCCATGTCCTTCCTTCCTCCCCACGAGGGCCCCGAGCTGGAGCGCTTCGAGCATCCTCTGGCCAGCCGCTACGCCAGCAAGGCCATGGTGCGCCTGCTCTCGCCCCTCTACCGTCAGCGCGTGTGGCGGCGGCTCTGGATCGCCCTGGCCGAGGCCGAGGCCGAGCTGGGACTGCCGGTCGCCGAGGCCCAGCTCGCCGAGCTGCGCGCAACCCAGGATGCGGTGGACCTCGATGTCATCGCCGGGCACGAAGCCGCGCTGCGCCATGATGTCATGGCCGCCATCCACGCCTGGGGCGAGCAGGCGCCGGGGGCCCGGCCCATCATCCACCTCGGCGCCACCAGCTGCTTCGTCACCGACAACGGCGACCTGCTCATCGTGCACGAGGCCCTGGCCCTGCTCCGGCGGCGCCTGCAGGACGTCCTCGCCGCGCTGGCGGCCTTCGCGGCCCAGTGGCAGGACCAGCCGACCCTGGGCTTCACGCACTTCCAGCCTGCCCAGCCCACCACTGTGGGCAAGCGCGCCACCCTCTGGATCCAGGACCTGCTGCTGGACCTGGAGGATCTCGACCACCTCATGCGCACCACCCCCGTGCGCGGCGTGAAGGGCACCACGGGCACCCAGGCCAGCTTCCTCGAGCTGTTCGACGGCGACGGCACCAAGGTGGAGGCGCTGGAGGCACAGTTCTGCGCCAAAGTCGGCTTTCCCGCCATCCCCGTCTCGGGTCAGACCGCCACGCGCAAGCTGGAGGACCGCATTGGCCAGGTGCTCTGCGGGATCGCGGCATCCGCCTCCAAGTTCGCCAGCGACCTGCGCCTGCTTCAGCACCTCAAGGAGGTCGAGGAGCCCTTCGAGACCAAGCAGATCGGGTCCAGCGCCATGCCCTACAAGCGCAACCCCATGCGGTCCGAGCGCATCAACAGCCTCGCCCGCTTCGTGCTGGGCCTGATGCCCTCCAGCTACCAGACCAGCGCCAGCCAGTGGATGGAGCGCACGCTCGACGATAGCGCCCACCGCCGCCTCACCATCAGCCAGGGCCTCCTGGCGGCAGACGCCATCCTGGTGTTGCTGCGCAACGTGGCTTCGGGCCTGGTCGTGTATCCGAAGATGATTGAGGCCCGCCTCGCCCAGGAGCTGCCCTTCATGGCCGCCGAGGTGCTGCTCATGGAGGCCGTGAAGCGCGGCGGGGACCGCCAGGACCTACACGAGCGGTTCCGCCTCTCGGCCCTGGAGGCCGGCCGCCGCATCAAGGCCGAGGGCCGTCCCAACGAGCTGCTGCAGCTCCTGGCCGCGGACCCCGCCTGGGCCATGACCGAGGTCGAGCTGGCCGCCCTGCTCGATGCCCGGCGCTTCACCGGCCGCGCCGGCGACCAGGTTCGCCAGTTCCTGGCGGGGCCCGTGGCCCAGGCCTTGAAGAACCACGTTCCCGCCGACTCGGCTGCCGTGCGGGTCTGACCCCTGCCGGGGGGAGTCCCCCGATCTTTGAATGCACCACCCGAGAGGAATCCGCATGTTGAAACTTGCCGTCATTGGTGCCCAGACCCTGGTGGGCCGCGAGCTGGTGAGCGCCCTGGAAGCCTGTGAGGCGTCCGTGGTGCCCCTCTCTGTGGGTGCCCTCACAGTGGACGAGGAGGTGGGGGACCTGGTGGTCTTCGCCCCCAGCCAGCTGCTGCTGGAGGGGCTGGATGCCGTGATTCTCGTCGGCACGCCAGACTTCGCGCTCCTGGAAGGGTTTCCGGGCCGCATCCTGGACCTGCGGGCCGAACCCGAGGCGCGGATCGATCCCATGCCCCTGGCTGGAGCCTGGCCCCAGGGCACCAAGAGCCTCCGGGGACGCCCGGCCCTGGAGCAGGTCTTGGCCCTCATCCCATCACTGCTGGATGGCGTCGGCGAGGTCGGCGGCACCCACCTGCGCTCCGTCGCCTGGCTGGGGGACAAGGGCCTTGATGGGCTCGTGGAGCAGACCCTGGCCGTGCTCAACGGAGAAGATCCCGATCCCGCCAAGCTGGGGTATCGCCAGGCCTTCGAGCTGGTCCCGGTCCCGCCAGTGGCGGGCAAGGGACGCCTCATGGAGATCCGGGTGCCCTCCTTCCATGGCGACCTGCTCGTCCTGCAGGTGCGCGCCCAGGAGGGCCATGTCCTGGTCAAGAGGGACGCCCCGGCTGGCGTGCAGTGGGTGGACGCCGCCCCCAGCTCCCGGGACGTGGCCGTCAGCGCCGACCTCCTGGCCCACTTCGACCTCGCCGCGGACAGCAAGGCCGCTGTGCTGACCCTGGGCTTCGACCCCGTGCTCTGGGGCGTGCTGAGGCCCACGCTGCGGCTGCTGGGACTGATGTAGGAAGCCATGGCCAAGCAGCTCGATGAACCCCAGGAGCGGGGGGACTTCTTCAAGTCCCTGGGGACCCTCTTCGCCGGCTTCGTGGCGAACCGCATCGAGGACACAGTGACGGGCCTGGGGCCCACGCTGCTGCGCCCGCCAGGCGCCCTGGATGAGTTCGAGTTCCTGGTCAAGTGCACCCGCTGCGACAAGTGCGTCCGGGCCTGTCCCGAGAATGCCGTGATCAAGGCCCCGCCCACCATGGGCCTCGCCCTGAAGACGCCCTACATCGATCCCCGCAGCATCCCCTGCTTCCTCTGCACCACCCTGCCCTGTGTGGCGGAGTGTGAGGACGAGGCCCTGGTCTGGCCCCGCCTCACCCGCGCGGACGGCACAGTGCTGGAGGGCGCCAAGGCCGTGCGCATGGGCACCGCCCGGGTCAAGCCGAGCCTCTGTGTCACCTGGGGCACCCTGGAGCGGGAGCCCCGGGCCTGCCGCATCTGCGTGGACAGGTGTCCCTATCCCGAAGAGGCGATCCGGATCTCGGCCCCGGCCGAGGGCACGTCCATCGGGCACCCGGTGGTGTCAGCAGACGCCTGCACGGGCTGCGGCCTCTGCGTCTTCTCCTGCCCGTCCGAGCCCACCGCGATCATCGTGGAGCCCCGCCGGGACTAGAGGATGCTGATGCCGCTGGTCTCGGCCACCTCGTGGGCGTTGAAGCTGGAGCGGACGAGGGGGCCCGCGTAGACCGTGTTGAACCCGAAGGTCTTGGCCAGCTCGCCCAGGGCGGTGAACTCCTCCGGCGGCACGTAGCGTTTCACTGGCAGCTGGTGGCGCGTCGGGCGCAGGTACTGGCCCAGGGTGAGGATGTCCACGCCGGCGCCAGCCAGGGCCGCGAAGGTGGTGCGGAGCTCCGCCTCGGTCTCCCCAAGGCCCAGCATGAGCCCGCTCTTGGTGCGGAAGACTGGGCCGTAGAGGGCCGCGCCCAGGGCCTTGGCGTGGGCGAGGACGCCCAGGGTCCGGTCGAAGCGCCCCGCGGGCCGCACCACCGGGTAGAGGCTGGGGACGGTCTCGGCGTTGTGGTTGAACACCGCCGGTCCCGCGGCCACCACCCGAGCCACGGCCTCGTGGTCGCCCAGGAAGTCCGGCACCAGCACCTCCACGCCCACCCCGGGGTTGCGGCGCCGGATGGCCAGGATCGTCTCCGCGAAGTGCCCTGCCCCGCCATCCGGCAGGTCATCACGGTTGACGCTGGTGAGCACCGCGAAGCGCAGGGCCATGGTGGCCACGCGCTCGGCGGTCTCCTGGGGCTCCCGGGGGTCCAGCGCCAGGGGCTTGCCGCTCTGGATGCTGCAGAACCCGCAGGCCCGGGTGCAGATCCCGCCCATGAGCAGGAACGTGGCGGTGCCCTGGGTGAAGCAGTGGCTGCGGTTGGGGCAGCGGGCCTCCTCGCAGACCGTGTGCAGGTGGGAGTCGCGCAGGTCCTTCTTCATGCCGTGGAGGTCGCGCAGCTTCACCCGCTCCTTGGTGATCCACTCGGGCAGCCGAGGATGCCCCTCGAGGACTTCCCGGCCAGCGCGTTTCGAGAATCGGGGCATACGGACTCCAGATCCTCCAGTCTCCCGCAGGCTGCCCGCCAAGGACAGGGCCGGTAAGATGACGGGATGTCCACGCCCCTCGCCCGGCTGCTGCGCCAGGAGCAGTTTGCCTTTCTCACCCGGGACCACTCGGCCTGGGGCGGGCACCTGGACCAGGTCCGGGCCTTCCTGGGCGAAGGCCTGCAGGCGGCGGATCCCGCCCGCCCCGTGCTGGTGCTGGGCGCGGGCTCGGGCCTGGAGGTGCCCTGGGCCCTGGCGCCTCCGGACACCACCGGCTGGGACGCGGATCCCTGGAGCCGCTGCTGGACCGTGCTGCGGCACCAGCGCTGGGCGCCCTGGGTGTTCGAGGATCTCACGGGGGGGCTGTCCGAGCTGGAGGCGGCCGTGCGCCGGACCGTGGCCGAGCCCTGGTCCGGCCGCCGCCGCGGCCGGGAGCAGGCGATCCTCCGCCTCGCGGGACTGCTGCCCTCGCTGCACCCGGACCCCGCCGCTCTGCGGGCCTGGATCGCAGACCGCCGCCCGGGGACGATCCTGTCCGCCAACGTGATGGGCCAGTTCGGTGTCGTCGCCGAGCGGCTGGTGGAGACACTCTTTGGAGGATCTCCCTGGACCCGGGATCCAGAGGTGGCGGACCCCCTGGCGGAGGCCATGGACGCCTGGACGCACCGGGCCGCGGCAACCTTCCTGGTGATCCTGCGGGAGAGTGGGGCCGACCTGTGGCTGGTGCACGACCGGGCGGTGGTGTTCACGGAGGCACCGCTGGGCCTGGGCTCCTGGGAGGGCCCGTGGCTCCAGCAGCTGCAGGGTGCCGAGGGGTTCGAGGTCAGCGATCCGCTCCCAGGGCTGGATGTCATGACCCTGCTGGGTGGGACCGAGAGAATTCCGTTCCGCACGCAACGCTGGCTCTGGCCCGTGGCACCCGGCCAGCAGCATCTGGTGGAGGCCGTGGCCTTCCGAGCGCCGCAGGTGGGTGCCTGAGCCGCTTGTGGCGAAGGTCAACCCTTGTCCCCACTCCTTGTATTCACGGCCATAATGGTTGGCTTATGGATGCTCCCCTCCGGCTGGTGTCGCGCCCGCCCCGCCCCCTTCTTCCAAGAGCCGCCCGGGTCCTCCAAGCCGGTGGGTCTTGCCGTGACCTTCTCCAGCCTCTGGTCAAGGCAGCCATGCTCCGGGAATCCTGAACCATGACCAATGTCAGACGAATGCTTCTCGGGCGGCGCTTGTCCAGCGTCGAGAGCCACCACAACAAGGTCAGCAATGTCATCGGCCTGTCCGTGTTCAGCTCGGACGCCCTCTCCTCCGTGGCCTACGCCACCCAGGAGATCATGGCCAGCCTGTCCAGCAACCTCCACGGCGTCGCGGCTGCGGCCACCGTGGCCGTGGTGCACCCGCTCTTCGGCCTGTCCGTACCGGTGGCCCTGGGCATCATCGGGCTGCTGGCCATCCTGGGCATCAGCTACCGGCAGACCATCCTGGCCTATCCCACCGGCGGCGGCGCCTACATCGTCGCCAAGGAGAACCTGGGCGAGATCGCTGCCCTGGTGGCCGGCGCCAGCCTGCTCATCGACTACATCCTGACGGTAGCGGCCTCCGTCTCCTCGGGCGTCGCCGCCATCACCGCGGCCATGCCCAGCCTCGACGGCCACAATGTCTTCATCACCATCGTCTGCATCGTCCTCATTGCCATGGCCAACCTGCGTGGCGTGAAGGAGAGCGGCGCCCTCTTCGCGGTGCCCACCTACGGCTTCGTGGCCCTGATGCTGGTGATGATCGGCTACGGGACCCTCAAGACCTTCCTGAGTGGCGGCCCCACCCACGTGCAGGTGCAGACCGCCGTGGAGCACACCCAGCGCTTCGGTGGCCTGGCGATGATCTGGATCTTCATGCGCGCCTACTCCGCCGGCTGCACCGCCCTGACCGGGGTGGAGGCCATCTCCAACGGCGTGCAGGCCTTCAAGGATCCGCCGGAGCGGAACGCCTCCAAGACCATGATCTGGATGGTCCTCCTGCTGGGCATCATGTTCCTCGGCATCACTCTGCTGGCGAACCGCCTGGGTGTGGTCTATCAGCACAGCCTCGACCCCAGCGTCGTGCCGGAGACACTGCTCTCCAAGCTGGCCAAGGCCATCTATGGTGACGTCACCCATGGCCTGCCCAAGCTGATGTACTACCTCACCCAGGGCTTCACCTTCGCCATCCTGGTGGTGGCCGCGAACACGGCCTATGCGGACTTCCCGCGCCTGGCGGCGCTCATGGGCCGGGACAACTACCTGCCCCGCCAGTTCGCCAGCCAGGGCGACCGTCTGGTCTTCTCCAACGGCATCCTGATCCTGACCTCGGTCAGCTGCTTCCTGGTCTTCGTCCTCCACGCCAACACGGACCTGCTGCTGCCGCTCTACGCCCTGGGCGTGTTCACGGGCTTCACTATCTCCCAGGCGGGCATGGTCATGCACTGGACCAAGCTCAAGCGGGAAGAGCCCCGCTGGCTCGCCAAGGCCATCACCAATGGCCTCGGCATGGTGGCCTCGGGCGTGGTCATGCTCGACATCGCCGTCACCAAGTTCTCCCATGGTGCCTGGCTGGTGGTGGTGCTGATCCCCCTGATGGTGTGGCTCTTCCTCAAGATCCACCGGCACTACATCCGGGTGAAGTCGATCCTGGCGGGCAGCCGCACCGAGTTCCTGCCCCACCGGCGGAACCGCGTGGTGGTGCTGGTCTCGGGCATCCACTCGGGCGTGGTGCAGTCGCTCAACTACGCGAAGGTCATCGCCTCCCACGGTGAGGTGGAGGCCCTCACGGTGGACTTCCCGGATGAGAACGGCCGGGAGAGCGCCGCCCTGGAGAAGCTCCGCTCCGACTGGCCCCACTACTGCGAAGGCATCCCCCTGCGGTCCATCGAGAGCCCCTACCGGAAGATCGTGGAGCCCATCGTCGAGGAGCTCGACCGCATGCGCCGGGCCGAGCCGGAATACACCATCACCGTGATCCTGCCCGAGTTTGTGACCGGCCACTGGTGGGCCAATGTGCTGCACAACCAGACGGCCTGGCGCATCAAGGGCACCCTGCTGTTGAAGCCCAAGACGGTGGTCATCTCGATTCCCTACCACCTGGAGCCTTTGGTGGAGTAGCCTCCCTCCTGGGGTGGCTGAATGCAGAGCCTGAGACGGATCCTCCTGGGCAGGCGGTTGTCGAGCCAGGAGACCCCTCACACCAAGATCAGCAATCCCATCGGACTGGCGGTGTTCAGCTCGGATGCGCTCTCCTCGGTGGCCTACGCCACCCAGGAGATCATGGCCTCGCTGTCGGGGGCCCTGCTCCCCGCCGCGGGCGCGGGGGCGATCGCGGGCGTGGCCGGCCACGCGATCTTCGGCTGGTCCCTTCCGGTGGCCCTGGGCATCGTGGCCCTGCTGGTGATCCTCGCGACCAGCTACCGGCAGACGATCCTGGCCTATCCCGGTGGCGGCGGCGCCTACATCGTGGCGAAGGAGAACCTGGGGGACCTGCCGGCCCTGACAGCCGGCGCCTCGCTGCTCCTCGACTACCTGCTGACGGTGGCGGTGTCTGTCTCCTCGGGGGTGGCGGCCATCACCGCCGCGGTGCCCGCCCTGGCGGGCCACAATGTCTTCCTGACCATCCTGGCCATCGGGTTCATCGCCCTCATGAACCTCCGAGGCATCCGGGAGAGCGGGACCCTGTTCGCCATCCCCACCTATGGGTTCGTGGTCAGCATCCTCCTGGTGCTCGGCTATGGGCTGGTTCAGATACTCCAGGGACGGGGTCCCGCGCTGCCGGAGGCCCAGCAGGCCGTGGCGCAGGGCGTCCACCTGGCGGGCCTGTCCATGGTGTGGATCTTCATGCGGGCCTACAGCGCCGGCTGCACCGCCCTCACCGGGGTCGAGGCCATCAGCAACGGCTCCACAGCCTTCCGTGACCCCGCCGGACCGAATGCGGCCAAGACCATGGTCTGGATGGTGGTCCTCCTCGGCACCATGTTCCTGGGCATCACCTTCCTCGCCCATCGTCTCGGCGTCACCTACCAGCACAGCGCGGACCCCAGCGTGGTGGCGGAGACCCTGCTGTCCAAGCTGAACAAGGCCATCCTGGGGGACGTCACCCGGGGGCTGCCCAAGCTGATCTACTACGTGGTCCAGGGCTTCACCTTCGCCATCCTGGTGGTGGCCGCCAACACGGCCTTCGCCGACTTCCCCCGCCTGGCGGCGCTGCAGGCGCGGGATGGGTTCCTGCCCCGGCAGTTCGCCTCCCAGGGGGACCGCCTGGTCTTCTCCAACGGCATTCTGCTGCTGTTCTTCTTCTCCGCCCTGCTGGTGTGGCTGTTCCACGCCAACACGGACGTGCTGCTGCCCCTCTACGCCGCCGGCGTCTTCATCGGCTTCACCCTCAGCCAGACAGGCATGGTGGTCCACTGGCGGAAAGTGCGGGGCCGCCACTGGCACGTGAAGGCCTTTGTGAACGGGCTGGGCGCCGTCACGGCCCTGATCGTGCTGCTGGACATCGCCATCACCAAGTTCATCCATGGCGCCTGGATCGTCCTCCTGCTGGTGCCTTTGCTGGTGGCGCTCCACACGAGCATCCGACGCCACTACGTCGGGGTGCGCTCCCGGCTGGCCGCCAGCCGCACGGACGCCGTGCTGCCCCCCAAGCACCATGCGTTGGTGTTGGTGAACAGCATCCATGGGGGCGTGGTGCAGTCGCTGCTCTATGCCCGGCTCATTGCCGGCGACCGGGTGGAGGCCATCACCGTGGACCTGGGCTCGGACGGGGGCCGGGACAGCAGCGCCATCGAGAAGCTCCGAGAGGACTGGACCAGCTACGGCATGGGCATTCCGCTGCGGGTGCTGCCCAGTCCCTACCGCCGCATGGTGGAGCCGATCCTCGAGGAAGTGGAGCGCATCCTGAACGCCGAGCCCGAGCTGGCGCTCACCGTCGTCCTGCCGGAGTTCATCACCTCCCACTGGTGGCAGCAGTTCCTGCACAACCAGAGCGCCCTGAGGATCAAGGCCGCGCTGCTGCTGCGGACGGGTGTGATCGTGACCTCGGTGCCGGTGCACCTGCCCTAGGTTGGGCGGACTACCTCAGCCTAGGCATGGGCCGGGCCAGCAGCTCCTGGCCGCTGAGCAGCTCAGCCAAAGTCTGGTGCCGGGGACTCAGCACCATGCAGAGAAAGCTCAGGGGGAAGCAGGCTACTGAGACCAGATGCACCAGGGAGAAGGCGATGCGGCGCTCGGGGGTGTTCTCGGGCAGGGTGACTCCGAAATACCCCATCATCGGCGACTGCCCGGTGAGGCCCAGCGGCGCAAGGAAGAGCACCCAGGACAGCGCGAACAGGTAGGGTACCACGAAGAACCAGGCCCCCACGAGGAGACGGGTGGGGGAGATTCCCAGCACCCAGGCCGGCAGCAGCAGCGCCAGCCCCTGCAGGGCCGCCAACAGGAGCGCCTCGGAGGCCTCCACCTTCACCAGGGGCCAGAAGCTGGTGGTGGGCTCGGCGCTGAGGGCAGGCTGCGGGGGCAGGTCGGGGAAGGGTTCGGGTGCAGCGGCACTTGCGGAATCCTGGAAGGGTGCCTGCAGGAGCTCGTCGGGACTGACCTCCACGGCGATGGGGGCCACCCGGCCCAGGGCGGGGGCGGTGAGGGTCCGGGGTGGCGGCGTGAAGGCGACCTGGGCCAGGGCCGAGGCCTGGAACAGCAGGGGACGGCCCTGCCGGGGCGGTGCCAGTCCTAGCCCACACTCGGGACACTCCGCAGCCAGAGGCGAGAGGCGCGTCTGGCAGCTGGGGCAGGTCCTGCGGGCGGGGGCGGTCATGACTTCTCACTATCAGACAGGCGGGGCGGCGCTGCAAACAGGAACGGCGCCCAGGGAGTCCCGGGCGCCGTGGTGAGGACAGGGCCCTACTTGACGTTGACCGCGAGCCAGGCGTTGTTCACGGTGGTGTAGACCGCGCTGCCAGCGGGGTAGCCCAGGATGGTGCAGGCGCTCAGGGTGGCCGTGCGAGCGCCGGAGTAGGTCGTGCTGCTGGTCATGTAGGCGGTGAGGGCCTTGTACCAAATCCGCGCGGCCAGGTCGTTGCCGATACCTGTGATGCTGGTGACCCCATTAGTCAGGGGGGACTGGATGTTGCCCGAGAAGGCATCCTTCTGGCTGCCGTGGGCGAGCAGGAAGAAGAAGTGGTTCGCGGGGCCGGAGCTGTAGTGCACGTCGAGCCGCTTGAGGCTGGTGGACCAGGCATCGGCGCTGGCGCCATCCAGGCTCGGCTTGTACATGTAGCGGAGGGGCGTCTTGAAGCTGCTGGTCTCGAGTTGCTCTCCGATGAGGTAGTTGGCGGCGGGGACAGTGCCCCCCACGGTGCTGATGGTGCTGGTGATGGCGGTGTAGTTGGGGATGGTGCTGGTGCCGCCACCGTGGCCCATGAACTCGACCATGGTTCCGAAGATGTCGGAGTTGGCCTCGTTCAGGCCGCCGGACTCGGCGCGGTAGGCGAGGTTGGCCGTCCGGGCGCAAACGCCGTGGCTCATCTCGTGGCCGGCCACGTCGATGGAGGTGAGGGTCTGGAAGCTGGTGCCATCGCCGTAGGTCATACAGAAGCAGCTGTCCGACCAGAAGGCGTTGTCGTAGCCGCTGCCGATGTGGACCCGGCTGTAGGTGGCGGTGCCCGCAGCGTCGATGCCATTGCGGCCAAAGACGTTCTTGTAGAAGTCCCAGGTCTGGGCCATGCCGTACATCGCGTCCACCGCGGCGGTCTGGCCGTTGGCGGCAGTGGTGGAGCTGCCTTCAACGTAGTTGGCCCCGTCGCCCCAGGTGGTGGTCCCATTGGTGTAGACGGTGCCGGTGGCCGTGGAGGAGGTGGACGCGTGGTTCGCGTTGGTCACCACGTTGTTGCCGAAGGTCCCGCCGGTGCCGCGCGTGGTGTCCCGGAGCTCATAGGTGGTGCCAGTGCTGTTGGTGGGGATGGAGACGGTCCCGGAGTACTGGCTGTTGCCGGTGGCTGTGACCCCAGCAGTGTGCAGGGTGTTCCACTGCTCCAGCACGGCGCCCGTGTGGGCATCCACCAGGAAGTCTGTGTGGCGGATCCCGTCCTGGGCGTTCTCGAGCTCGGTGTGCACGTGGTAGACCAGGGAGGGGGCGGCCGGACGGCCCTTTTCGGGACTCTCGGTGGGGGTGGCGATGACCAGCTCAGTGGTGGGTGCGTAGGCGTAGGCCCCCCGGGGCGCGAGGATGCCATGGGCCATGGCCAGGGCTTCCTGAGCGCTGAGGGAGGGGGACACGTTCAGGGCGAGGCCGCGGATGAGGGCATCGGTGTGCTCGGTGACCACGCCGCCCCGAAGGTGGACGATGGACTCGCCCTCGAAGACCCGCACGCCCTTGTAGAACTGGTTCAGGCGCACGTGGGCCTCGCCCGAGGCCTCCTCGAACACGTTGCGGGTGGCGAAGCTGTGGTCGCGGCTGAGGCCCAGCTGGTGGACCCGGGCCTCCAAGTGCCGCTGGGCCTCGTCCGAGAGGGTGGCCTGGTTCTCTCGCGCGCCCAGGCTGGGCGCCAGGAGCAGGCCGGCAGCGATCAGGCGCAGGGTAAGGCTAGTTGACATGGAAGTCTCCTTTGTGGGCCCACCAGGTGGCATTCAGGTTAAGCATGGTTAGAGGAATAAACCGTGAATTAGTGTGCTCTGAAAGTAAGGAGCAATTGGCCAAAACGCAAGAAAGAATTTCTATGGCCGAGACTTCTGCCTGAAGCCCCACCTGGTTGCTGGCAGGATGGAGCGTTATCCGATTCGGGAGCTTCATGTCGTTGTCCGCGCCAGTCCAGGAACGCCCCGCGCCGCCCCCGGCCTTCCGCTGGTTGGTGCTGGTGGTCATCAGCCTGGCCATGTTCGGCAACTACTACGTCTACGACGCGATCAGCCCCCTCGCGGATGTGCTGCAGAAGCAGCTGGGCTTCTCGGACGCCAACATCGGCCTGCTGCAGGGCATCTACAGCGTGCCCAACGTGGTGATGGTGCTCATCGGCGGCATCCTCATCGACCGGATCGGGGTGAAGCGCGCAACCTTCATCTTCGCCCTGCTCTGCTTCCTGGGGGCGGCGGTGACGGCCCTGAGCCCCCGCCTCGCCATCATGGCGACGGGGCGGTTGATCTTCGGGCTGGGCGCGGAGAGCCTCATCGTCGCGGTGACCGCCGCGGTGGCCCAGTGGTTCCGGGGGAAGGAGCTGAGCTTCGCCTTCGGCATCAACCTGCTCATCGCCCGGCTGGGATCCTTCGCGGCCCTGAACAGCCCCACCTGGGCCCGCGGGGCCTTCGGCTCCTGGCGTAGCCCCCTGCTCATCGCCACCGTGTTCGGCTCGGTCTGCGTGATCGCGGCGGGGATCTACTGGCTGATGGAGAACCAGGCGGCCCGGCGCTACACCCTGCGCTCCCAGGGGGGCACCGACAAGGTGGTCTGGGGCGACCTGCTGAAGTTCAGCCCCACATACTGGTATGTGGTGGCCCTCTGCATCACGTTCTACAGCGGCATCTTCCCCTTCCAGACCTTCGCGGTGAAGTTTTTCCAGGATGCCCACGGCGTGACCCGCGAGACCGGGGGCTTCCTCTCCTCGATGCTCACCCTCTTCGCCATGGTGGGGACGCCCCTCTTCGGCCTGCTGGTGGACCGTGTCGGCAAGCGGGCCCTCTTCATGATGCTGGGCAGCCTCCTACTGATCCCCGTCTACCTGCTCATGGCCTACACCCACGTGAGCCTCTATGTGCCCATGGCCCTCATGGGCATCGCCTTCAGCCTCATTCCCGCGGTGATGTGGCCCTCGGTGGCCTACCTCGTCCCCGAAGAGAAGCTGGGCACGGCCTACGGCCTGATGACCCTGATCCAGAACGTAGGCCTGGCCGGCTTCAACTTCCTCATCGGCTGGGCCAACGACCACTCCGCCGCCAGTGCGGCCAATCCCGGGGGCTATCACCTGGGCATGTGGATCTTCAGCTGCCTGGGCTTCTTCGGCTTCCTCTTCGCCTACCTGCTCCGCCGGGCGGAGACGGGCCCCGACGCCAAAGGCCTGGAGACCATCACCACGGCGAACCAGCCCGCCTAGGCGTACACTTCATCCAGCTTCGGAGGTCTCATGACCCGCTGGCGAAGGACCCTGGCATTCCTGGCCGCAGGCCTGGTCTGCCTGGGGGTCCTCCTGTCTGGGCTCGGGTGCGGTCCCGGTCCCGCGGCGCCCTCGGCGCCGGTGCAGGCGCCGGCAGTGGTGCAGGTGGATGCCATCCCGGCCCACGTGCGCCAGACCCTGGCCTATGTCCGCCAGCACGGCTACGCCCCGCCGGGCTATGTGGGCGGTCGGGTCTATGGCAACTATGAAGGCCAGCTGCCCCGCTACAACGCCCGGCGCAAGCGCATTGAGTACCGCGAGTGGGATGTCCGGCCCCGGGCCGAGGGCCGCAACCGGGGAGCGGAGCGCCTGGTCACAGGCATTGACGGCCGCGCCTGGTATACCGCCGACCACTACAAGACCTTCCTCGAGGTGAAATGACCGGCCTCGCCTACCCCGCCCCCGGGGATCCCCTGATCCAGGTCTGGCGAGGCTCGGCGGCCACGCTGGTAGACGCTACCGCGGACAAGGGGCCGGTCTGGTGGCTGCGGGGCGCCCGCATGCGGACCCGGCGCGGGCTCATGGATGAGTGGGCCGCCGCCGCTCAGTTTCCGCCCTACTTCGGGGGCACCTGGGACGCCCTGCGGGATGCGCTCGCGGACCTGCCCGAGGGGGGCACCTTCCTGATCCTCGACGCAGAGCAGCTCTTCCAGGAGGCTCCGCCCGTCGATGGCATCACCTGGCTGGCCGTGCTTCGGGCGGCGGCCGAGGAGCTGGCCCCCAAGCCCCTCCGGGTGATCCTCCAGGCGGAGCCCACGCACTTCCAGGGCCTGGAGACGGGCCTGCGGGCGTTGCTGGAGGGATGCCCCGAGGGGCTCAATTAAATGTCTCAACAGCAGATTTGATTTTGTGACTATCCTGGGGCTCTTCTGGAAAGGAGATCCCCATGAGCCGCGACCTCTTCAGCCCCGCCACCCTCGGCTCCCTCACCCTCTCGAACCGCGTGGTCATGGCCCCCATGACCCGCAACCGCTCCCTCGGCAACGTCCCTGGGGAGCTGGTGGCGACCTACTATGGGCAGCGCGCCAGCGCGGGGCTCATCATCACCGAGGGGACCTCGCCTTCGCCCAATGGCCTGGGGTATCCCCGCATTCCCGGCATCTTCTCCGAGGCCCAGGTGGCGGGTTGGAAGGCCGTGACGGCCGCCGTTCACGCCCAGGGTGGGAAGCTCTTCCTCCAGCTGATGCACACGGGCCGTATCGGCCATGCGGCCAATCTGCCCGCGGGGGCCGAGGTTCTGGCGCCCTCGGCTGTGGCGGCAGCGGGGGAGATCTGGACCGACACCCAGGGCCTGCAGCCGCATCCCGTGCCCTGGGCCATGAGTGAGCAGGACATCCGGCAGGCCTTCGCGGAGTTCGCCCACGGCTGCACCAACGCGGTGGAGGCGGGCTTCGATGGAGTGGAGCTCCACTCTGCCAACGGCTACCTGCTGGAGCAGTTCCTCAACCCAGGCTCCAACACCCGAACGGACGCCTATGGCGGCTCTATTGAGAACCGCAGCCGCTTCACCCTGGAGGTGGCCGCCGCGGCGGTGGCCGCCATCGGCAAGGACCGCGTGGGCATCCGCCTGTCCCCCCACGGCGTGTTCAACGACATCGCACCCTTCGCCGAGACCGAGGCAGCCTACACCTATCTGGCCCAGCAGATCGACAAGCTGGGACTCGTCTACCTGCACCTGGTGGACCACAGCGCCATGGGTGCGCCCGCCGTGGCGCCGGCGACGGTCCAGAAGATGCGGGAGGCCTACCATGGAACCCTGATCTTGAGTGGCGGCTATGACCGCGAGCGGGCGCAGGCGGATCTGGCAGCGGGCAGGGCGGACCTCATCGCCTTCGGCCGCCCGTTCATCTCGAACCCGGATCTGCCCGCCCGCCTGCAGGCTGGAGCGCCCCTGGCCGCCTATGACATGACCGCTTTCTATACACCCGGAGCGAAGAGCTACACGGACTACCCAGCCCTGAACGCCTAGAACTGGTCCCGGAAGGCTTCGAAGGCCTGGCGCAGCTCTGCCAGCTCGGCGCGGAGGGCGGCCACCTCAGCTTCGAGCTGCTCCACGCGGCCCAGGCGGGCGGGGGTTGCTTCGGGAAGGGCGCCGGCCTCCACGGGGGGACCCGCCAGCAGCTGCGCGACCCGGGCCTCCCGGGCGCCGGGCGCCCGGGGCAGCCGGGCCACCAGGGGCGGCTCGGCTTCCATGAGCACGGCGAGGCAGCCTTCGACCTCGGCGAGGTCCGGGAAGGGGTACATGCGCCGCGTGTTGGTGCGCAGCTCGCCGGAGGTCTGGGGGCCCCGGAGCGGCAGCTCCGCCAGGAGGGCCGCCTCCTGCACGGACAGGTTCCAGGTGGGCTTGGCTGTGTGGGCGATCTTGACCACCCGGCCCGGCCAGTGCTCCGCGAGGCCCCGCTCGATCAGGGTGTCCACGGCGGCCTGGACCTCGCCTTCGCTGACCGAGAGCACCGGGTCCCGGTTGCTGGACTGGTTGCAGGCGTTCAGCAGGCTGTTGAGGGACAGGGGGTAGATGTCCGGGGTGCTGAGCTGCTTCTCCAGTAGGCAGCCGAGCACGCGGCATTCCAGGGGCTCGAGGTCGAACACCAGCACGGCGCCTACCTGCCGATCAGGCCGGTGGTGGGACTGCTGGCGCTGGCATAGAGGCGCTTGGGCATGCGGCCGCTCTCGAAGGCGAGACGGCCCGCCAGCACCGCGTGGTCCATGGCCTGGGCCATCTTGGTGGGCTCTCCTGCCTCGGCCACGGCGGTGTTCAGCAGCACGCCATCGGCGCCCAGCTCCATGGCCAGGGCGGCGTCCGAGGCGGTGCCCACACCGGCGTCCACGATCATGGGCAGGTGGTAGGCCTCCAGCACCTCCTTGATGAGCAGGAGGGTCATGGGGTTCTGCACGCCCAGCCCCGAACCGATGGCGCTGCCCAGGGGCATGACCGCCGCGCAGCCGACGTCGCAGAGCTTCTTGGCCAGGATGGGGTCGGCGTTCACGTAGGGCAGCACCACGAAGCCCTCCTTCACGAGGACCTTGGCGGCCTCCAGGGTCTCTTCGTTGTCGGGGTAGAGGCTCTTGGGATCGCCGATGACCTCGAGCTTCATCCAGTTGGTCTCCAGGGCCTCCCGGGCCAGCCGGGCCACCCGGAGGGCATCCTCCCGGGTGTAGCAGCCCGCGGTGTTGGGCAGCAGGGCGATGTCCTTGGGGATCCAGTTGAGGATGTTGTCCTCGCCCTTGGCTCCCAGGTCGAAGCGGCGCACGGCCAGGGTCACCATCTCCACCCTCGCGGCCCGGTAGCAGGCCTGCATGGTGGCGAAGTCCTTGTATTTGCCCGTGCCGAGGACGAGGCGGTTGCTGAAACTCTTGCCGGCGATGACGAGGGACATGGGCGCTCCGAAGCACCAGTCTAGCCCCGCTGGGCCCGGGATCAGAGGGGAGTGGCTGCTGGAGTGGTCAATTCCAGGGATCGCTCGCTCGACCCGCTGCGGCTGATGACGCGGAGGGTGAGCGGGGCGCGGGTCTCCGGGCTGCGGAGGAAGATCAGGCCCCGTCGGATCTGGCCCGGCTCAAGGCGGCCGGGAGACCAGGCCTCCTCCCGGAAGAATTGCGCCAGATTGCGGTTGCTGCGCTCGGCCACGGCCACGTTGGGCAGGCCCACGAGCAGCCCGACCACGGCGATAGCCCCGAAGACGGCCGCGGGACTGGGGCCGTAGGTGCCCACGCCGCTGCCGCTGGAGCCTGCGGCGAGGAGGGCTGGGATGAGGGGATAGAGCAGGTGGGCCCCGCTGTGCTGCTTCACCAGGGTCGCCGCCGCTTCGGCGGAAAGAGGGGTGACTCCCTCCGGCAAGTCCAGGCGGAGGACCTCCACTTCGGTGGCCGAGGTGTTCTCCAGGCTCAGGGCGAGCACCCGGAGATTGGCATCGGAGGCCTTCCGCCCGTAGCGGGAGTTGTCCCCCCAGGGCTGGGGTGACAGCCCCCCGGGGAGCCCTTCGGTCTGGGCCGTCCTCCGGGGTGGAGACACCAGCTCGACGGGCCGGTAGATCCGGGCGCAGCCCAGGCCCACGAGAAAGATCAGCAGCGCACAGGAGAGAGCCTTCATGGTGCCTCCCGGAGCGGGTGGTCT
>CAIPAY010000118.1 GCA_903863195.1 uncultured Holophagaceae bacterium | reverse complement strand
CATCCTGCTGGTGGACGACGAGCCGGGGATCCGGCGGTCGCTCGGCGAAGCCCTCAAGGACGAGGGCTACCAGGTGGTGAAGGCCGAGCGCGGCGAGCAGGCCGTCGACCTGCTGCACAACCCGGATGGCGAGGGCATCGAGCTGGTGCTGCTGGATGTGTGGCTGCCTGGCCAGGACGGCCTGGAGACCCTGAAGCAGGCCAAGCAGCTCCGGCCTGAGCTGCCCGTGGTCATGATCTCGGGCCACGCCAGCATCGACACCGCCCTGCAGGCCACCAAGCTGGGGGCCTTCGATTTCCTCGAGAAGCCCATCGACCTGGACCGCCTGCTGCTGGTGGTGGGCAACGCCCTCCGGCAGTCCAGGCTGGAGCAGGAGAACCAGCGCCTGCACGCCGAGGTGGAGGGCGGCCGGTTCTTCCTGGCGGACAGCCCCGCCATGCGGCGGCTCATGGCCGATGTGACCCTGGTGGCGCCCACGGAAGGCCGCGTGCTGCTCACGGGCGAGAACGGCAGCGGCAAGGAAGAAGTGGCCCGCCTCCTCCACCTGCAGAGCCCCCGCAAGGACGCGCCCTTCGTGGAGGTGAACTGCGCAGCCATTCCCGAAGAGCTGATCGAGAGCGAGCTGTTCGGCCACCAGAAGGGTGCCTTCACCGGCGCGATCCGCGACCAGAAGGGCAAGTTCCGGGAGGCCGACGGCGGCACCCTGTTCCTCGATGAAGTGGGCGACATGTCCCTCAAGACCCAGGCCAAGGTCCTCCGCGCCCTGCAGGAGGGCCGCGTGGAGCCCGTGGGCGGCGGCGGCGCCGTGGGCGTGGACGTGCGCGTCATCGCCGCCACCAACAAGGACCTGGCCGGCGAGATCACCCGGGGTCGCTTCCGCGAGGACCTCTACTTCCGGCTCGCCGTGGTGCCCCTGCGCGTTCCCCCGCTGCGCGAGCGCCCTGAGGATATCCTGCCCCTGGCCGAGGCCTTCATCTCGCGCATCGGCCACCAGTACGGCCGGCCGCCGAAGCACCTGGGCCCCGAGGCCAAGGACACGCTGCTGCGCCACGACTGGCCCGGCAACGTGCGCGAGCTGAAGAACCTCATGGAGCGGGCCGTCATCCTGGGCCGCGGCAGCGAGCTGGGCCCCCGGGACCTGGGCCCTCTCGCCACCCGCCACCTCCAGGAGCAGGATCCCTTCTCCTTCCCCGAGTTCACCAGCCTCAAGGAGGCCCGGGACTGGTTCGAGGCCCAGTACCTACAGCGGGAGATGCGCTTCCAGAACGGCAACATGACCCGCGTCGCCGAGCGCGTGGGCATGGACCGCTCCAACCTCTACAAGCGTCTCAAGGCCCTGGGCATCGAGCCCAGGGAGAGCTAGGCGGCGACCATGGCGGAATGGAAGTGGTTCAAGATCGGGGCCCCCGCAGGGCGCGAATCACGACCGGCGGAGGCACGCCGTGGCTGAGCGCAAGTGGTTCAAGATTGGCGAAGCCGCCACCCAGGTCGGCGTCGGCCCCAAGGACCTGCGCTACTGGGAAGATGTCATCCCCGACATCAAGCCCCGGCGCAGCAAGGGCAACCTCCGCTACTACCACGTGGACGAGCTGCCGCGCCTCAAGCGCATCAAGGGCTGGCTGGCCGAGGGCCTCACCGTCGCCGACTGCGCCGAGCTGCTGCTGCACGGGCACCTGGCCCAGCGCCTGGACCTGGGCCTGGACCCCGATGACCTGCCCGCGGCCCCCACCCACAAGGTGAGACCCACCATCCCCCGCCTCCTCCGCACCAGCAGCGACCTCCAGCCCATCCTCAAAGCCGTGCGCGCCCTGCATGAGCGGCTGCAGCAGCCGCCCAAGCTGGGCTAGCGTTTTCCACCCGGGTGGAGCTGGCGGCTCAGGGCGTCCGGAGCAGAGGCTGGCTCGGGGTGGTGTTCATGCCGCTGCTGCTGCGGGCCACGACTCGGAGGTGGAGCTTGCCCTCCGCGGGGAGCGCGAAGCTGCTCTCGGTGGCCGCGAGGATGCCACTGATGCACGTGTAGTCATCCTCCTGACCTGAGAAGGAGCGCCAGATGGTGTAGCCAGCGGCGCCGGGAGCGGCCTTCCACGCCAGCCGGTTGCCCACGAGGGCGAGCTGGGTGGGCGCCTCGGGGATGGGCTCGCCAGGAATGAGCACATCCATGCTACCGACAGCCTCGCTGAGGTTGCCGGTGCCATCCACAGCACGCAGGGTGTAGCGCTGGAAGCCCGGAGGGGCCTTCGGATCCCGGTAGCTACGCCCGGTGACGGGGGTGGGCGTGAGCCGCTCCGCCGGGCCTGCGGCGCTGCCGGCCTTGGCCTCGCCCTCCACGAGGGTGTAGGCCATGGGCTGACGGTCCACCACCACGCCGACCAGGTCCCGGGCCGGGGCCTGGGTCCAGCTGAGGGCCACGTCCAGGCTGGCTGCGGCGCCTTCCTGCAGGTCCACCGCGCCCACCGTGGGGCTGGGAGGCGCCACGATATCGGGCAGGCGGACTTCGATGGGAGCACTGAGGGGGCCCTCCACCGTGCGGCCGAACTCCTTGGTGAAGGTCTGGATCCGGAAGTAGACGGTGGCACCCCCATACTGGGCCACCTCTGCTGGGAAGGTCACGAGGTAGCGCTCGGTGGCAACAGGGGTCTCGTTCACTCGCGTGAAGGTGCCCGGCCCGTCCTTCAGCACCAGCAGGGTCAGGTGATCCCGCCGCAGCTCTGAGAGCTTCAGGCCGGCGCCATGGGAGGCGACCAGCCCCTTGGCGGCAAGCGTATGCTGGGCGGGAGTCGCCAACACCAGCCCCGCAGGGTGTGTCGATGTGGCTGCCGCCGGGTTGAGCCTGGCGCTAGGACCGGCGGGGGCGGCCATGGGGGCCAGCGCACCGGCGGCGACAGGCGTGCGCAGGGCGCCGAAGCCCTGGATCCCGGGCTGGAACGCCACGGTGGGCCTCGGGCTCGACACCACTTCCATGCGCTGGGGAGCCTGCTGGATGACGTATTCCATGGGGAACCCCTGGACGGGCTTGGCCCACTCCAGCAGGACGTGGATCTCCTTGGGCGCGACCA
The DNA here is from genome assembly GCA_903863195.1 of uncultured Holophagaceae bacterium. Classification (GTDB taxonomy): domain Bacteria; phylum Acidobacteriota; class Holophagae; order Holophagales; family Holophagaceae; genus Geothrix. The sequence goes on along the minus strand of CAIPAY010000118.1, from coordinate 9,575 downwards.
GGGCGCCCAGCATGGCGTTGAAGCTGCGGGGAATGGTCCGGAAGACCGGCTTGACGAAGGTCGACGCCTTGATCCCCGAGACATCCAGGGCCGGAGTGGCCGTCACTTCCTTCGCCAGAGCCACCTTGGTAGCTGGGACGGCCTGGAACTGGGGCTTCGCCTTGAGCGGCTGGACGGTCTTGGTGGCGTGGAAGTCTGCCACGGTGGCCTCGGCCGCTCGGGGCATCTGGATCGGGGCCTTGGCAGCGCGCAGGCTGCCGCTGGCCATCACCCGGTCCGCCGGGCGCAGGAAGCGGCGGGTCGCGAGGGTCGCGGGCGCTTCCGGGGTGACCTTGCCCGTGAACTGCGCGATGGCGAGGCGGCCGGGGAGGCTACTGTCGCTTACCTCGAGCTTCCCTTCCGGGGACTTCGCGCTCACGTTGCCGAGCTTGTCCACGGAACAGATCGCGTAGCGGTAGGCCACACCGGCTTCCAGGCTGGTGTCCGTCCACTCCGCCGCAGTCGTGTCGGCCACCTTGGCGAAGGAGCCCGTGCCCGTGGCGCGGTAGACCTCATAGCCCCTGAGATCGGCGTCGGGGGACGGGCTCCAGGCCAGGTTGGCGGGTGGAACGGTCCCGTCCGCGCTGGAGTGGAGGACGGCGGCCTCCCCCAGCTTCTTGAGCGCCGACACCGGCATGGTGGCGGCCAGGCGGGACAGCTGCATGCCCTTGGCCTCCCCCAGGGAGAGGCCGCTTGGCGTAAAAGCGGCCGCAGCGGGGGCCTGGGTGGCCTGCAGCTGGAAGGGGGTCATGGGTGCAACGGCCTGGGGGCGCTTGACGGCGACGGCCTGATCCAGCGCCACGAGGCGCGTGTCCTTGACCCGGGTCGCCTGGGCCGTGCGCAGATCGGTGCGTGCCGAGACTTCGGCCTTGAGCATGGGGCGGCCGGGCACGAGGGGTGGCTCGAGGTCCTTCGGAATCCCTGCCACGACGGGTGCGGTGTCCATGGGTTGTTCGAGGCCGCCCAGATCCACGGCCGCGACCTTGTAGTGATAGGTCTTCTCATCCACCAACAGGTTGCCCTCGGTGTGCCGACTGTCAGTGAAGATGGCCTTCGGCGCCTGGCGTCCGCCTGGTCGCAGGCGGCCGGCGGATACGGCGTCCTTGATGGACTTGGAGGCGCCCGCGCTCAGGACCGGTAGGCCTCCAGGCTGATCGATCCGATCCAGGGCCTGACGATGGGCCTCCGTCACCTTCTGGGGCGTGCGTGCCGCCGCGGGGAGGGGCTTCAGCATGCGCTCCATGGAGGCCTGAATGCCGATGGACCGGCGCAGGGTGACTTCGGGGTCCTCCAGCTCCAGCTCCACCTTCTTGACGGGGTCGGTGTTCAGGCGCCGCCACGGACCGCCGGGGCTCTCCGCGCGGTAGACGTTGTAGCCGGCCACGGCGTCCGAGGGAGTCTCGTCCCAGTTCAGCAGGACTTCGCCGTTGCCGCTGGCCGCCGAGAGGCTGATGGGCTGAGGGATGGGCGTGGGCTCCAGGGTGTTGAAGACTTTGGGGCAGACCACCTCCACGGAGCTGCCCTCGGGCAGGGCGATGACGATCTTGTAGCTCCAGCGCCCCTTGCCGGGGTCGTCGGTATAGCTGAGCCCCAGCACCTCGGCCATGCCCTGGTCCATGTCGGCACGGACGTGCATCAGCTGGAGGTCGGTCCGGTTGAGCCGGCCGGTGGCGCGCAGCTCCCGGAACTGCTTGAGCGAGGCCTCAGGGGAGAGATCCCTGGCCCTTGCGGGGGCATCGGCCCTGGACTTGGCGGCATCCAGCCGGGGCAGCTCCAGCACGCGGAGCTTGGTGACGGGATCGTGCTGCACATTGCCAAAGGGATAGGCCAGGAGCCGCTCCCGCTCCTCAGCGGGCATGGCCTTCAGGCGCTTCTCGGCGGCTCTGCCCTGGAGGAAGCCCAGAGGCTTCGAGCCGGTGAGGTCCTTCCAGGTCGTGTCACCGGCCTTCTGGCGGAACACGCGAATGCCCTCGGTGGGCATCTCGCCCTGGTCGTTGGCCCAGCGAAGCACGACGGTGCGGTCCTGACGGACAATGCCTGTGAGGTGGAAGGTGCCCTGGGTCTTGCCCACGGGCAGCAGGTTGGCGCGCAGGGCCACCCTGGGCTGCAGCATGGGTTGAGCCGTCAGGGCCGGGGCGGTGGTCGGATTGACGACCTTCGCCTGGGGGTGCAGCGACGACGCCAGGAGGAACAGCGAGAGGGGGGTGAGGGTCCGACGGAGGGTCATGGCGGGCTCCCTAGAGGTCCAGGTGGGCGCCGACAGAGCCGCTGAAGGCACCGCCGAGCACGCTGTAGTGGATGGAGACGGCTCCCGAGAGCGTCGGGCTCCCCGGGATCTGGAAGGCCAGGTTGGTGGCGATGCTGCCGCTGAAGATCGTGATCTTGTAGGTGTGCCAGAAGGTCTCGAACCGCATGCCGAAGGAGGCGCCGCCCTCGGCGGAGATGGTGCCCAACAGGTGCGGGTTCTTGTCGGCGTCGATCTCGATGATCAGGTCGCCCCGCGCGTTGAGATAGGCGTTCCCCCAGATGATTCCGAAGTCACCTTCCTTGCGATAGCTCAGGGCCACGCCCGCCCCGAAGGCAGCACCGCCGCCCTCGAAGTCGGCAGTCATGTAGCCCGAGCCGTCGTAGGCATTCAGGAAGCGCGCCGTGATGGGTGTCTCGCGGGTGCCGATGTGGACGAACTGCTTGTCGGGGCCGAAGTGGAGCTGGATCTCGCCCGAGGGACGGATGAGGCCCTGGTAGAGGTTCAGGTTCGCGGTGAAGGTGGCGTCAAAGGTGTCGGGCTTCCGCGTGAAGCGGAGGTCTGCGGTCACCTGGTTGTCCGCGGGTTCCTTGTCGCGCCCGCAGAAGAGCCAGCCCTTGCCCTGCAGGATGGTCGTGAGGTTCTGACTGATGTAGAGGTCCAGCCCGCCATGGAAGGTGGACTTGTCGGAGGTGCCCGCGTCCACGCCGGCCATGATGGCCATCCCGAGGGCCTGGTCAGGCGTACCCTTGATCTCCGTGGTGTTGCGGATCTCATCCGGGAGGAAGTTCTGGGCGAGCCCACCCACGAGGCCGTAGACCTCGAGGTTGGGCGCCACGGGCAGGCCGCCCTCGGGCGCCTCGAAATGGCCCAGGGCGTAGAAGTACGGGAAGGAGGTCGTGCCCAGGTAGCTGCGCCCGAAGCGCAGGCCGGCCTTCAGCCCGAAGGGCGTGTCGCCGAGGTTCACCTTGAGGTCACCCTTGCCGAGGAAGTAGGCGTCGCTGACCTTGTCATCGGCGGAATCCACCTGGAAGCCGAGGCTGGCGTTGAAGGAACCCATGGAGGCCACGCTCTGGTCCACGGTGTAGGGGTGCTCCAGCTCCACGATGCCCTTGCCCTCGTCCTCCTTCTCCGTGGTGAAGAGCAGGCGGTTGTACAGCGAGGGCAGAATGGGATTGATCTCCATGTCGCCACCCAGGCCCACATAGAAGCGTCCATCAGCCTGCACACCGTAGCCGCTCTCGCCAAGGGCCAGGGGGAAGCCCCATAGGTTCACGTGAGGACGGTCCGCCGAGCTGGACCAACGCGACCCCTTGAAGTCGAGGGAGAGGTCCTCGTGGCTGCCCTCGATGCCGCCACCGCTGGCTTCCATCACCAGGTGGTCGAAGGCGATGGAGGGGAGCGCCGCGCCCGCGATGTCGAAGTCGAAGCGACCCGTGAAGTCCATGTTCGTGGGATGCAGGCGGGCTGCGTCCATCACCATGTCGATGCCCACGAGCCGGGTCTTCACAGCCATGGGACCGCTGGGCGTGTTCGTTGTGATCTCGATCTGCTCCGCCCCGTTCTGGGTCAGGTGGAAGGAGATGGGCGCCTTGAAGTCCACCAGCAGGGGCTTGGCCGTGAGCTCCATCTGCCCCTTCACCAGGGGGCCGCTCAGCAGGGCTCCCTCCAGGAAGTGGAGGTCGAAGGGCTCCAGCCGGACCGGCGTGATGTGCAGGTTGACAAGCTTCGTGAGGTTCACGCCAACGGAGCCGCTGAAGGCGCCGTTCCCTTCGAAGCGACCGGCCTTCCCGCTCGCCAGCACCGGCAACCGCTCGTTGGCGCTGTTGAAGGTGTAGAGCTCGATGGGCAGGGAGAGGTGGAAGGCGGGAATGAAGACGCCCATCCAGGCTTCGGGCAGACCCTCGGGGGAATGCATGGTGGAGAAGTCGCAGACCAGCGTGGTGAAGGCCGTGTGGAGCCGGTAGGCGCCCACCTCGGCAGGGAGCTTGAGCGGGGAACCGGTCACGTAGAGGCCGTGGGAGAGGGCCGCCGCAGCATCCTTGAATGAGGTCCGGAACGTGAAGCTGGGACCCCAGGCGAGGCTGCCCGTGATGCGCGTGTTGGCTTCGTCCATCACGCCCTTCTCTACCCGGGCGGTGCCGCTCGCCAGCTCCAGACGATAGGTCGTGAGGCCGGAGGGATGGAGGGTGGCTGCCGGCAAGGCAAAGGTGGCACTGAAGCCTTCCCAGCCGAGGTTAGCCTTCGCGAAGGCAACGGTCGGGGCGGCCTTCCGGACCGCGAGGGCCCTCGTTCCCGCAGGCGCCGGCGCGGCCGGGGCCGGGGCGCGACCCCGGATGGTGCCCGTCATGGTCTCCGACAGGTAGGGCTGATCGGTCGCGCCCACGCGGCAGAAGACCTGCAGGGGAAACTGGAGCTGGGTGGGACCCGTCAACTGGGGGGTCCCTCGCTCAAACCCAAAAGCCAGCTTCTGGACCTGCCAGGTCAGCCCCTTGTGCAGCAGGGACAGACCCGTTGCAAGGCTGGGAGCCACCTGGCCTGTGCCCGCCAGCAGGGCGCTGTCGAAGGTGACCGGGCCACCGTCGAACTTGGGCTCTTCGCCAGTGGCGCCGTTTTGCACGGGTGCCTCGATAACCACTTCCAGGTTGCCCTTGAGGCGCACGCCCTGGCCTGAGAAGGTCGCCTCTCCGGCGACGAGGGTGGCGGTGAAGGCACCCTCCGCGAGCAGGAGGTCCGCCGGGGGCAAGGTGCCCTGCAGGCCGCTGGTTCCGAGCGTGAGCGGCCCCACGTCCAGCTTCAGGCCGGCGAGCGTGGCCTGGCCTTCCACCCGGCTCCCCTTGTCCGAGAGCACGACCTTGGTGAGGTGGTAGGTCCAGCCCTGGTGCACCGCCGAGAAGTCCTTGAGGGCTGCATCCAGGCTGCCCTCCGCGACGGCCCCCTTCAGCACGAGGTTCTTGAACTCGAGCTTCTGGGGGCCCAAGGGCTGGGGCAGGGCGAAGAGGGCGCTGCCACTGAACTTTTCCGGAGTGGCATCCCCGTCAGGCTCCACCCGGGTAGCGTTGAAGCCCCCCAAGGTAAAGCTCTCTACCTGCATCTTTGGCTTGAGGAGCGCCTCCCCCAGCTTGGTGACCACCGGCTTGAGGGCCTGGATCACCTGGGGCGGGACCTGGGGGATCAGCGGTGCCGCGATCACCAGGGTGGCGAAGAGGGAGATGGCACGGCGCGAGGAGCCCATGGAAACCTCATCCAAGTAGGTGCGGATGGAACGGCAGGGACCAAAAGAAATCTAAGGCCATGGTGCCTGAAAAGCCAGCTGAAATGGCGATTCAAATTGGGATAATTCGATATTATTTATCAAGTTAACGGCACCAGCCTACCCGGAGGGCAATTATGAGCGCCGGCGCACTCCCGAGGGCGGTTCCGGTTGCCGCAGGATACCCCCGGTCGCCCGGGAGGGTGCCTCTCTCCTCAGGTACCCCCGAGCTGCGTGGGGTGTCCACTGTCGCGCCCAGCTGCACCACAGGCCAGCCCCGCCGCGATGCTTCCCACGTCCGGCCATCGGTGTTGAGGCCCTCCAGCCGCATCACTCCTTGACCCCAGCGCCCACCAGGACTAGAGTCAATGATTCACGGCGCGTGGCGCAGCCTGGTAGCGCACTACCTTGGGGTGGTAGGGGTCGGAGGTTCGAATCCTCTCGCGCCGACCAAAACACCTAGAAGGGCCAAGACTTACGGGTCTTGGCCTTTTGCTTTTTAGGCCCGTGTACAACAGCTGTACAAAACCCATCCCGGGCCATCCACGAATACCAGGACACTTCTGGAGCTGATCTTCAGCTCCCTTCAAGGCTGCTCCCTGCTGATAACGAATTGACCGGTCCAGCCTGCTTCGGGGGTTTCCTTTTGATCGGCGGGGTTTTCATCGCAAGTTCAATGAGTTGTCGGAAGATCAGTCCCGGAGGGATACCCCTCTTCTGGTTATAGAAGAAACAGTATTCGTCCAGGTAAGGCTGGAGGTGCTTTGCATGAATAGCATCACCGTGCAGATTTCTGATCCATCGGTTCAAGTCCCGCTTCAAATCAGCCAGTCGGCGACTCCCGAGGGCCACCTCGTCTTTCTTCGCCGTTCCCAACGTGATCACCTGGGCGCCCGGGGCAATCGACTTCAAGGAATCTGGGAGCGCAGCCTCATCGTTGCCTGAACCCAGCACCCGAAGGCGAAGCCGTCCTCTGATTTCAGGACCGGGGACCGCAAGGACCATTAAGACTTGCACCTCTTGCCTGGATCCCTCTCCACGGTTCTTGTCTGTCAGGAACAGGCCGGTGATCCCATAAATGATTCGGCCTTCGATCGAGCCTCGATTGCAGGTCCCCATAACTCGTCGATATTGGGCTAGACACGCCCTGGCAAGCCCTTGATTGATTCCCATCCTCTCTGCTAAACCAGGGATCGACCAACCAGACTTACCTTGCTCTGCTATGTGCCAGGCGGCTCCGATCCATAGCAGAAGGTCCGCCTTGATCCCGTGAAAGATGGACCTCTCTGTGAGGCTCACCTCATAGCAACAACCCTTCTCGTTGGTACAAACAGCAAGAAATGGATCCTCGTTTAGGCTATCCAAGCGTGAATGGCAAATTGGACATTCGACTCCCTTAGGCCATTTGCTGATCCGTTTCAGGTGTTGGCGTGGATCTACACCAGGTCCAAACATTCTGTAGAAGTTCACTGTAGTTACAGGGTAATTCACCCCGGGCCTCAGCCTGCCAGCAACGACTCGTTTTTGGGGCGTGGTGTTCACGGACTGATCATGACGGCTCCCGCCAGTCCAGGCCACCGGCATCTAGTTGGGTGCCGAGTGGAATGGGGCGTCCTTGACGAAACCACGAACGCAGGAATTAGGAAGCATTCGGCTCTGTCAAATCTAGCTAAGCCTACTTTCTCGTCAGTTGATCCCAGATTTAAGCAGATCTTCAGCATTTCACTCGAAAATAACGAGCATACCCTTGCTGCATAAGTCATTGTTTTTCTTTAATTACGTATGGTTCTAGACTCCTTTTTGACGCATCCTGGTGTTCGCCGGTTCCCCGGTGTAATCCACCATTCCCCCGGCCGTGTCCGGGCGATCAAAGGAGTAGGAAAATGGCAAGGCATAGAAAGATCCCAGAACCGGCCCCCAGTCCAGGGGATAGCTCTGGTTTGGTCATACTCACCAGGGATCTCCAACTGGAATCACGACCGGCGGTAATGTCAGTTGAGGAGTGTTATTTAGACCAAGCACCTCAGCGTCTTGCAAGGCCCAGGCGCACTCGAAGTTCTGAGCCAGCATCAATGGCACCGGAGAAACCCAAGAAGCATAAGGAACCTCATCCGGCTCCACCCCGGTTGGCGATGTCCGTGCTGGAAACATGCATCAGCACCTCGCTTTCGAGGTCCACGATTTATCGTTTGGCCCGCGCCAAGGCGATCACGTTCATAAAGGTCGGGACGAGATGCCTCGTCAGTACAAAGTCACTAGAAGACTATTTAATAAACAAGGCAAAGGAGGCCTAAATGTCTGTCATTGATGATTCGATTGATCCTTTAGATAAATACAGGAAAATTGTCTCCAATTCTGCAACTGAGAGTGATGATTCTAAGGTTTATAGAAGAGATGTTGGCACCTGGGTTCGATTCGGAAAAACTCAGGAAATTAGATGGTCTGTTTTTGGTAAAAATGGTCCTGAGTATATTTGTTCGGAGACTTTTGATCTCGTAGATGGAGTATGGGTATCGAAACGGCTTCTTAACTATTTCACTCCTGAGTTACCTCAATTGATGGATGACCTTCTCAGCGCAGAGCATCAGGCAGATGAGATGTCAACTCAACCGAAGGACTCCTGGACGCCCATCACGATTTCCTCCACGCCATCAGACACAACCAACCAGGGCGTGAAAGTTCTGATCGACCCATATAACGGGAAGATCAACGTGAAGCTGACCCGATCCGGGAGTTCCAAAGGCCGTCAGTGGTTGGTTACGAGTCCGTCGGACATCAAGGAACTTATGATCTGGCTGCTGAAGTCCGCTGATCAGGTGAAGGCCGCTGTCGCTGGGGAACCGAACCCCAATTCCGGCTATGACGAACCGATTCCGTTCTGAAAAACAATGGGCGACCACCTCTGCAAAGGTGGCCGCCCGCTTCTGCGAGATCTCAATGCGAATTCTATCATTTTCACACTTCCACCATGCTGCTGACAATGTCCCCAAGCGCATGGAAATGACCTGGCCGGATTTCGAGGCCTATGTAGCGGTTCCTCGGAAACCACTCCCCGTCCCCCTGGGAGATGACCCGAAGAAGGGGATGGCCGCCCTCTGCCCTGCCATCTTCAGGCCCGGAACCACTCGTGCAGTAACTAACGTCCTTGAACTCAATTTGTTATGCGTCGACTTTGACAACTCAGAATCCGTTCCCACCGGGGAGTTCCACCTCGACAAGACTGGCAAATCCACTGGCCGCCCCAAGATGATGAAGGTCTGCATCTGCGACCCAGTCAGCATCGAAGATGTTGGCGCAGTTCTTCGGCGTTCCGGTGTGGACCACCTTCTACACCCCTCCTGGTCGGACAAGGCTACCTGGCCCCACTTCCACTTGATCCTTCCTCTTGCCCAGGCCATCCGTCCCGAATTATGGGACCGGGCCACGGCCTGGACCTTCAAGCATGTTGGCCTCGAACCCTTTTTGCGTGGGGTGGACCTGCCTGTCCTGAAGGATGTGGCCCGGATCTATTTCCTGCCTGGAGGTCCCAATGTCCGCTGAGGATGGAGGCACTCCTCTGGCAATTCCTCCCGATGCCCTACTGGATCCACCTCCAGCTCCCCCGGCGGCGCCACCTCCCGATGATGTGGTGGCGCCGAAGGAGAGTCCCGATTCATCGGCGGCTCAGAAGAAGTCTGGTAAGACAAAGGCATCCACCAGCACTGCCTCAGTACCAAACTGGGCCTGGCTCAAGGACTGGCCCTACGACCTGACTCAAATGGATATCCATGGCCTATTGCAGGCCATGGACAGATCCCCTGGAGTGAAGAAGCCCTACGGATCTGGAACAACATTCACCTGCCGATGCATTTTCCCTGACGAGCATACAGATGCGAAGGACGGCCAGGATGCTTGGGTGAGCCAAGAGCCAGGGAAGATTCCCAACTGGCATTGTTCTCATAGTTGCCATGAAGACTCCGTCAAATTGAGACAGGTGCTGGAAAAGGCCGGGCATGATCTGGTCGCCCGGTTTGCCCCCAAGATGGATGTCGAGGACTT
>CAIPAY010000117.1 GCA_903863195.1 uncultured Holophagaceae bacterium | reverse complement strand
TCCGAGCCCTGGCTGACCCTGCGGCGGGACCGGGCCACCTGCCTGCGGCTGCTGCAGGATCCAGGCCGGGAGGCCTACGTGGCGCACCTCGGCGACCAGCTGGCGGGCGTCCTGGTCCTCAACCTGCGGGGCGCCTTCGTCGGCTACCTCCAGGCGATCTGCCTCGCCCCGGCCTGCCGCGGCCAGGGCCTCGGCTCCCGCCTCATCGCCTTCACGGAGGAGCGCATCTTCCGCGACCACCCGAACGTCTTCCTCTGCGTGTCCGGCTTCAACCACGCTGCCCGCCGCCTCTACGAGCGCCTGGGCTACACCTGCATCGGCGAGCTCAAGGACTACGTGGTGCAAGACCAGTCCGAGTGGCTCTACCGCAAGACCCGGGGACCGCTGGAGTCGGCTCCGACCCGCGGAGTGTCTGTTCCGTAATCTCAATTTTGAAGAAGAAAAGGATTTGCCACCAAGGCACCAAGACACCAAGAAAGACAAGGAATATTCAGGTTCACAGTTCTTGGTCTCTTGGTGTCTTGGTGGTGATCCTTTTTTCGGTTCATCGCGTTTTGGCGTGGAGGGTGGAGAGCCCGGGAAACCAGTTCTCCTCATCCCTGCCCGAGCCCCGCTGCCAGGGCCAGAAAAGCAATAAATCCAAAGGAAACCGGTGAGGAACAGTGAGGAACGGTGAGACTGCGACGGGCTAAGGCTCTTTCTCACCGGCCCTCACCGTTCCTCACCGGTCCATCAGCTTTTTTGTCCGGACCAGGTGCCGCAAGGGAGATGTCCCTGAGCCAGGGATGATCTGGTCCGGGTGCTGAGCCCCAATGCGCAGAGCACCTTCCATCAGGCGCCCCGCGTTGGCACACGCTATTCCGCGATGATCCTTTTTTTCAATGCAAGTCGGCCTATGCCGTCGCCCTCAACTGGCCTACTTCGCCACGCCATCTTTCAGCACTTTGGTCTGGAGGTTGAACAGGATCCGGCGGTCCTGGTCATCCAGCTCCCCGGCCTCGAGGGCACGGTAGTGGCGGCGGAAGGCGCGCAGGGAGGCGGCGGGGTCCTTCAGCGAGTAGCCGATGGTCTTCATGGCCAGCCAGGGGTCGAAGCCGGCCGGGGGATCCACGAGGGCGTCGTCGGGCCACAGGCCGAAGCCGCGCTCCGCCAGCTGCTTCCAGGGGAAGTAGCCGCTGGGGTCCTGCTTCCGGACCGGGTCCACGTCGGCGTGGCCCGTGACCTGGGTGTGGGGGATGCGGTACTTCTGGGTCACATCCTCCAGGATCACCACGAGGGCGTCGATCTGGGCCTGGGGGAAGGGCTCGAAGCCGGTGTTGTCGAGCTCGATGCCAATGGAAAGGGAGTTGAGATCCCGGTAGGGGCCCCAGGTGCCGCCACCAGCGTGGTAGGCCCGGTGGTCATCGGCCACCAGCTGGGCGATGCGGCCCGCGCGCCCGATGAGGTAGTGGCAGCTCACTGGGCCGCCGCTGTTCTGGGTCTGGAGCACGCGCAGGGAGACGTCAAAGGAGGGCTCGGCCGTGTGGTGGATCACCACCAGCTGCGGCCGACGGGCGTTGTAGTTGGGCGAGGGCAGCCACTCGGCGAGGGCGTTCCGCGGTGGATGACACGCGGAGAGCCCCGCCAACAGGGCGAGGGCCAGGGCGCCTTGACCCAGTCGGCGGAAGGTTCGGCGGCAGCTTGAGGGCATCGCTACTTCCTGGGAGCGGCAGCCGGCTTGGCGCTGCGGTAGAGGTCGTTCATGGTGCCCCGGCGGCGGACCACCTTGGCCTCGTTGCCCACCACCATCACCTCGGCCGGAAGGGGCCGGGCGTTGTACTCGCTGGCCATGGAGAAGCCGTAGGCGCCAGCATCCAGGATCACCGCCAGGTCACCCGCCTTGGCCCGGGGCAGCAGGCGACCTTCCGCCAGGATGTCGCCGGTCTCACAGACGTCGCCCGCGATGTCGACCTTGATGGGATCCTGGGTCCGACCGAGGATCCGCACGCGGTGGTAGGCCTGGTACATGGCCGGCCGCATGAGCGTGTTGAACCCGGCATCCACGTTGACGAAGGTCTTGATGGGGGTCTCCTTGACGGTGTTCACCCGCACCAGTAGGTAGCCCGAACCACCCACGAAGAAGCGGCCCGGCTCCAGCCAGAGGGTGGGCTCGTAGCCTGCTGCGGCCACGCCCTCCTTCCAGACGGGCGCCAGGTCCTTCGCCAGATCCTCGGGGGACATCAGGTGCTGGCCGTCCTGGTAGGGGATGCCCAGGCCGCCGCCCAGGTCCAGGAAGGCAAGGCGGATGCCCAGCTTGTCCTTCAGCTCCTTCACGAAGCCCAGCATCTTCCGGGCGGTGAGCACGTAACCGTCGGTCTCCGTGATCTGGGAGCCGATGTGGCAGTGGGCGCCTTCGATGCGGACCTCGGGCATGCCCTTGGCAGTCTCGTAGGCCTTAAAGGCGATGCCGCCCTGGAGGTGCAGGCCGAACTTGGACTCGGCGATGCCGGTGTTGATCTGGTGGATGGTGTGGGGATCGACGCCGGGGTTGATGCGGAAGGAGATGCGGGCCTGCTTCTTCTGGCGGCGGGCTTCGGCCTGCACCTGGCTCAGCTCATCGAGCGAGTCCACGTTCAGCACCGTGCCCAGCTCGATGGCGCGGCGGAGCTCCCGGGGGTTCTTGGATGAGGACGTGAACATGATGTCCGTGCCTGCATAGCCCTGGCGCAGCGCCGACTCGATCTCGCCGCCGGAGACCACCTCGGCGCCGAGGCCCTCGGACCGCAGCAGGTCGATGACCGCGGGGTTGGTGTTGGCCTTCAGGGCGTAGAAGATCCGCAGCTTGGGAAAGCGGGGGCCGAAGGCGGCGCGGAGGCTGGCCACCTGGCCCTTGATGTGGGCCTGGTCGTAGATGTAGAGCGGCGTGCCGTGGGTATCCGCCAGCCGCTTGAAGGCCGCGGCCACAGCAGGCTCGCCGGCGCGGTCCGCGCGGGCGGCCAGCAGGGCCTCGTGCAGGGTGGGAGCCGCCGGCTGGGCCTGGAGGGCCAGGGGCAGGAGCAGGGCGAGGCTGAGGCGGCGCAGGGACACGGGAAACTCCAGGCAGGGGGTGGGCATCATGGAAACGGGTCGGCTCAGCGTCCGACCGGCTTGAGCTCGGCGGGCAGGCTCCAGGTGGCGCGGGTCGTCTCGAGCAGGGCCTCGGGGACCTGGAACAGCACGGGGTTCTTGGCCGGATCCATCCAGCGCAGCAGCGTCAGGAGGTCCTCCGCGGCCAGGGCGGTGCACCCGGCGGTGCCGCCGCCGGGGGGCGGCGCCACGTGCAGGAAGATGCAGCTGCCCGCGTTCTTCAGGGGCCGCAGGTCGTTGTAGTGGATCACTACCATGTGGCGGTAGTGCTCCGTGGGCAGGAGCAGGTACTCGGCGGAGCGGAAGGTCACGGGGGCCTTGGGGCTGGGCAGGCTGACGATGCGCGCATAGTCGGCGTGGTCCGGGTCATCCACGCAGCGCTCGCACTCGGTGGCCATGCGGTAGCGGAACCGCACGCCCTCCGGGGCGGTAGGCGCGTAGCCCCACATGTCGCCGAAGGTGAGGAGCCCCGCAGGGGCGCGGCCATCCCCCTCGCGCTTCATCGGGCCACCCGCCGGAGGCGGCGGCGCGCCATCGTCCGTGCGCCAGGCCAGGCCGCCCTTGCCGACCCACACGGGCAGCGGCGCCCCCACGGCCTTGAAGGTCCCCTGCTGGCGCTCAAAGCGCTGCAGGCTGCCCTTGGCCGCATCCCAGCCGGAGGTGGTCACCAGGAGCACCTGCCCGCTCTGGGCGAGCTCGGCGGAGCGATCCCGGATGGCTTCGAAAGTGAGGTTCATGACCGGATAGTCGGCGCTGGAGGCATGGTCGAAGTGCCACCACTCCTCCTTGAGCACCTTGAAGCCCTGGGCCTCCATGGCGGCCCGGAGCAGGTCCCGGTGGGCGCGGGCGGCGGCGTCACCGCCGGGGTAGGCGGCGTGGGAGCGCTCGGACATCTCGTCATAGCCGCTGGGCATGGTGGCCGGGGCACCGGAGGCGAGGTCCACCAGGTCCAGGTCCACGGCGCAGCCCCGGTTGTGCACGGAGCCCTTGGCGGGATCGGCCACGTAGTCGTGGTCCGCGGGCGGCGTGGCGTCCCAGAAGACCTTGGTGACCCACCAGGGGCGGTAGCCATCGTGGATGCGCACCCCGTAGCCCGAGCGCCTGAGGGCCGCGTTCACCCGCACCAGGGCCTGGGCCACGGGGCGCTGGAGGAAGGCCCTGGCCTGGCCGTAGACCGGCGCGTGCAGGAAGTTGTCCGAGGTGGCGTAGCGGATGTCCAGCTGGATCGAGGGGTCGAGGGCGGTGACGTCCACCAGGTCCGGCGCCAGGCGGCTGGGGGGCATGGCCGGGGGCACGGCCTTCCGCGCTTCGGCGATCAGGACGCTCAGGGCGGGAACCGGCGGCGCCTGGGGCTTCGGGCTCTGAGCCTGGGCGGCCAGGGCCACCGCGAGGAGCAGGCTCTTGAGGGCGGGCTTCAGCATGGAGGGAGGTCCGATCAGAAGTGGTGGCGGAGGACCCGCCGGTTCAGGGCGCAGGTGACTTCGTAGGGGATGGTGCCCAGCAGCCTGGCTGTGTTCTGGACCGAGTTCGGGTCCAGCGGGTTCCGGCTCAGCAGGGTCATGCGCTCACCGGTGCGGACCACCACCTCCTCGGGCAGCGCCACGGTCAGCATGTCCATGGAGAGGTTGCCCACGACGGGGAAGCTCTCGCCCCGGTAGCCAACCTGGGCGCGGTTGGCCAGGGCGCGGGGGAAGCCGTCCGCGTAGCCGCAGTTGAGGGTCACCAGCCGCAGGGCCCGAGGCGCCACAAAGGAGGAGCTGTAGCCCACCGGAGTGCCTTCGGCAATGCGCACGGAGCGGGTGACCTCCGCCGAGAGCTCCAGGATCGGCAGGAGGCCCGCCTGCCGGGCCTCGTCGACCTCGGAGAGCCCATACAGGGCGATGCCGCAGCGGGCATGGGTGTCGCCCTCCGAGAAGCCCCGGAGGCAGGCGGCGCTGTTGCCGTGGTGGACCATGGGCGCCACGATCCCCGCATCGCGCAGCTGAGCCAGGGCTCCCTGGAACCGCTCCCGCTGCAACCGGATGCTCCGACCCTCGGGTTCTTCGGAGGCCGAGAACTGGCTCATGACCCCGCGGACCCGGCCCTGCAGGGCGCGGATCTGATCCAGGCAGCCGCCCAGCTCCTCGAGGAGCAGGCCCGACCGGCCCATGCCCGTGTCCAGCTTCAGGTGCACGCTGACGTCATGCTTTTCGAGGCCCGGGGCCAGAGCCGCCAGGTGGTCCGCCGAGACCACCGTGAGGTCGATGGCGTGTGCGGCGGCCACGGGCAGCGCCTCCGGGGCCTCGCCCTCGAACACGAGGATCGGGCCGCGGATGCCTGCGGTCCGCAGCTCGAGGGCCTCGTCCAGGGTGGCCACGCAGAAGCCGTCGATGCCCGAGGCCTCGAGGGCGCGGGCGACCGGACCCGCGCCATGGCCGTAGGCGTCCGCCTTCACGACCGCGAGGAGACCCAGGCCCGGTGCGGCGCGCCGGAGGCTGGTGTGGTTCCGCACCAGCTGCCCGAGGTCCACATGCGCCGTCAGCGTGCGTCCAGACGGAGGTGGAGGGGAGGCAGAATCCCGTGGGGTGCTGTCGAAGGACATGACAAGAGCCTAGCGGAATCGCCCCGCGATCGGAGGGCCAATCCAGGGCCGCGCGGCGGAATGAGCGCTTCCGGTGCGGGGACGGGGCGACAATGATAGCCAGTGCCCCTCCGGCCAGTCCGGGGGGCTGCTTCCTGGGAGCGCCGATGCGGAAAGTCCTGAGTGCCTGCCTCCTGACCGCGGCCACGCTCGGCCTGTCGGCGCAGGCTCCCGAGGCGCACCGGCCGGCCTCCCTGGCGCAGACGCAGCCGCTGCTCTGGACGCGCATGACCGAGGACATCACCCGACTGGCCAATGAGGTCGATGGCCGGGTGGGTGTCTATGTGCGGGACCTCGAGACCGGGGCCGCCTTCTCGCTGCGCGGCGACGAGGTGTTTCCTGCCGCCAGCACCATCAAGCTCGCCATCCTGCTGGAGCTCTACCGGCAGGCCCAGGGCGGACCGGGTCGCGTCGGCCTCCAGGACGCCTACCTGGTGCAGCCCGGGGACCTCGCTGCGGACAGCGCCCTGCTTGGCAACCTGGGCGCCGGCACTCGGCTCACCAACCGGGATCTGGCCCTGTTCACCATCGTTGTGAGCGACAACAGTGCCAGCAACATCCTCATGGACCGCGTGGGCATGGCGCGGGTGAATGCCACCCTGGAGGGACTCGGCCTGCAGAAGACCCGGCTGCGCCGGAAGATGATGGACCTCCAGGCCGTGAAGGAAGGCCGGGAGAACCATGCCACGCCCCGGGAGCTGGCTGAGCTCCTCGCGGCGATCCACCAGGGTCCGCTGCTGAGCCCCGCCTCGCGGACGGACCTGCTGGGCCTCCTCCGGACGCCCAAGGAGGGCTACCTGACCCGCCTCCTGCCGGAGGAGCTCACCGTCGCCAACAAGCCCGGGAGCCTGCCCGGGGTCCGGAACGATGTCGGAGTCCTCACGCTGCGGGACCGGAGCTTCGTGATCGCCATTATGACCTCGCACCTCCGGGATGAGCGGCAGGGCGAGGCCGCCATCGCCCGCATCGCCCTGCGCGCTGCCACTTGCTTCGATGCCGCGGTCGCCACCTCGCCCGAGGGACGGCGGCTCCGTCCCCTTCTGCTCCCCTGAGCCATCTGCGAAGATGACCTCGCACTCGAACTGGCTGCGTGAGGTTTCCCGATGAGCACTATCCTGCCCCGCAGCCTGCTGGCCTGTCTGCTGTCCGCGCTGGCCGCGGTCACGGCCTGGACCGGCGAGCCCGCGGCCCATGTGGTCCTGAGGCCCGTCATCAACTTCTTCTCGGCCCCCCGGGAGGACAGCGACGTGGTCACCCAGGCGACCCTGGGCGCCCGGCTGGTGGAGCTTGAGCGCAAGGACGGCTGGGTCCGCGTCAAGGGCGAGGATGACTATCCCGGCTGGGCCCCCCTCGCGGCCCTCCGGCCCCTGGCGGCCGCCGAGCGCTATCCGGCTTCGCTCGAACCGGGCAAGGCCGTGGAAGTGGACGCCCTCGCCGCGAATCTCTATCAGGAACCCGACGTCACCAAGCACGCGCCGGTCCTCACCGCGCCCTTCGGCGTGCGCCTGGAGCGCCTCATCGGCGGCCGGGACACCCAGCGCTGGCTCGAGGTGCGGCTGCCGGATAGGCGCGCGGCCTGGATCCAGAGCGGCGATGTACGCACGGACCTCCGGCCCCTGAGCCTCGAGGCCTCTCTGGCCCTGGCCAGGCGCTTCCTCGGGATCACCTACACCTGGGGCGGCAGCTCCACCTTCGGCTTCGACTGCTCCGGCTTCACCCAGGCGATCTTCCGCAGGCGCGGCGTCGTCATGCCCCGGGACGCCAACATCCAGGCCGAGTGGTCGGGCCTGGCCACCGTCAGCGACCGGGCGCTGCTCCAGCCCGGGGACCTGCTCTTCTTTGGCAAGGACGCCGCCCACATCACCCACACCGGGATGGTTCTGGGCCAGGGCTCGTTCATCCACGACACACCCAAGGACCACCCCGGGATCCAGATCTCCGAGCTGGGCGACCCCACCTGGTCCAAGCTCCTGGTGGCCATGCGGAGGCTGAAGTGAAGCGACGGGAACTGTTCCAGGCCATGGCGGCGACGGCCGTCGGCGTCAACCTCATGGGCCGGGAGGCCTTCGACGGATCTGCCAGCCCCGCGCCGCAGAAGGGCGCGACCTTCACCACCCGGATCCGGCGGCTGGAGCTGCGGCACACCTGGACCACCACCATGTCCTCCAGCTCCTATCGGGACACCCTGCACACGCAGTTCGAGCGGGATGGCCTCACGGGCTACGGCGAGGGGGCGGGCATCGTCCGCTACCAGCAGAGCGCCCTGGGCGGCCAGAAGGCTCTGGAGGCGCTGCTGCCCCTGATCGCCTCGGCGGATCCCTTCAGCTACGAGAAGCTGCTGAAGGACCTGGACCGGCGTCTCCCGGGCCAGCGCGCGGCCCTGGCCGCCGTGGACCTGGCTCTGCTGGACTGGCTGGGCAAGCGCCTGGGCGTGCCGGTCTGCCGCCTCTTCGGCCTGGATTCCGCGGATACGGCCGTCACCAACATGTCCATCGGCATCGACACCCCGGAGCTCACGCGCCAGAAGGTGCGCGAGGCCGAGGACTTCCCCGTCCTCAAGGTGAAGGTGGGCCTTGCCACGGACGAGGCCACCATCGACGCCGTGCGCAGCATCACCAAGAAGCCCCTGCGCGTGGACGCCAACGAAGGCTGGACCAGCAAGGAAGAAGCCGCCCGCAAGATCAACTGGCTGGAGTCCCAGGGCGTGCAGCTCATCGAGCAGCCCCTGCCCGCCCACCTGGTCGAGGAGACCCGCTGGATCCGCAGCCACGTGCACATCCCCATCTTCGCGGACGAGGCCTGCCACTCCGCCGAGGACATCCCCAGGCTGCGCGAGGCCTTTGACGGCATCGTCGTGAAGCTCGACAAGTCCGGTGGCATCGTCGAGGCCCTGCGCCAGATCCACGTGGCCCGCGCTCTGGGCATGAAGGTGATGCTCGGCTGCATGGTGTCGAGCTCCTGCACGGTCACCGCCGCGGCCCACCTGTCACCCCTGGTGGACTACGCGGACCTGGACGGCAATCTGCTCATCGCCAACGACCCCTACCAGGGCGTCACGGTCCAGAAGGGCAAGCTCATCCTCCCGGACGCCCCGGGCCTCGGCCTCCGGCTGAGGCCGGACACGAAGAACTGATTCTCCAGAGGGAGTGCCGAATGCGCGCTGGAACCTTGCTGCACCGCCTGCTGGGGATGGTCCTCGGGCTGGCCCTGGGCCTGCCCCTGTCCGCCCGCAACCTGGAGCGGTTCCTGGATGCGCCACGCCCCCAGGGGGACGGTGTCCGCCTGGTGGTGTTCAACCCCACGGTCCACAACATCCGCTGCCTGGCGGCGCTGCGGGAGAAGGGCCTCCTCCAGGGCCCGGACCTCACCATCGTCGGCGTCTTCCACGACCGGCAGACCGAGAACTTCGAGGCCGCCCAGACCTACACCACGGACCACGGCTACGGCTGGCTCAAGTTCCACGCGGTCACCGCCGACCTCAGCGAGGCCGTCCTCTTCAAGCGGAATGCCTGCACGCCCGAATACGAAGCCATCCTGGCGAAGGCCGATGGGGTCATCTTCTTCGGCGGCTCGGACATCCCGGCATCCATCTTCCACCAGAAGACCCACCTGCTCTCCGAGGTGGACGACCCCTACCGGAACTACCTGGAGCTCTCCGCCATCTTCCACTTCCTGGGCGGCAGCCAGAATCGCAGCAGCAAGCCTCTGCTCGCCGCCCGGCCCGGCTTCCCGGTGCTGGGCATCTGCCTCGGCTTCCAGAGCCTCAACGTGGGCACCGGCGGCACCCTGATCCAGGACATCCGCACGGAGATCTACGGCAAGCAGAGTTTCGAGGACATGGTCGCCCTGGGCGCCGAGCAGTGGCACAACAACCCCTACAAGCGCCTGCACCCCCTGGACAGGCTGATGTCCTACAACTTCCACTCGCTCCAGCTGAAGGGACCCAGCAAGCTCACGAAGGAGCTGGGCTTCCAGGCCACGGACCACCCCCGGGTGTTGAGCTCGCACCACCAGGCGCTCGGCAAGCTGGGCCGCGGCTGGGTCACCATCGCCACCTCCCGGGACGGCAAGGTGGCGGAGGCCATCGAGCACCGGCAGTTCCCCAACGTGCTCGGCGTCCAGTTCCACCCGGAGCACTACCAGCTGTTCGATCCGGAGTTCCGCATCCGGCAGAAGCCCGGGGGCACCCCCACCAGCTACTACGAGATCCTCGCGGGCACCCCGCCGAGCCTGGCCTTCAACAAAGCCATCTGGACCTGGTTCAGCGCCCGCCTCCAGGAGAGCCACGGCCGCTGAGGACAAGTTGGCGGAAGGCGGTAGCTGAAGACAGCGGAGAAGGCTGGTCAGACAAAAGGCGCACCCAGGGGGCCCGTGGCAGTCCCGTCGAATCTGTTTTTCATCCCCTTCATCCCCTTCATCCCTGTTGAAAAAATGCACTGAAACAGGGATAAAAGCGGATGAAGGGGATGCCGTTCCTGTCCCAGCCCGGAGTGATCCCGGTGGCGCCAAGATCCAACCCGTGCCGAAGGGGTGGCCCCTTCTCGCGGGTGTTCTGCGGCCAGCCAATCCTCACACGACCGCTGGTCTTGGATCATGTACTTATCGGTATTTATCGGTGTTCTTCATCGATTAAGGTTTCTTTGCTGGTGCCGGGGTCAGACTGCCAAGGTCTTCTTCGGTCACGACGGGCGCGGGATCGTTCGGGAACATGGTCTGGGCCAGCTGCCGGGTGACCGGGCCGTTCTGGCCGCTGATGGTGATGTTCGCCCGGGCGGCGCCGAGAAGCGCCTGGAGCTGCTCGGCCGCGAGGGGCACCTTGCGCTGGCGGCCCTGCAGGCGCTCCTCGGCCATACCCTGGAAGATCCGGGCCATGAGCTGGCCCTGGGAGATGTAGGTCGGCGGGCGGGGGGTCGGCAGCTGCAGGGCCACCTCGGCCCGGATCGTGTCATCGAAGATGGGGTAATGCGTGCAGAAGTAGCCCACCACATCCGGGGCGGCCTTCGGGAGCTGCTTCGCCAGCAGGCCCAGGTCCCGGCGGACCGCTTCCCGCTTGAGCTTCGCATCGGCGCCGTGCTCGATGAGCTCAACCCAGTTCGCCGGGGCCAGCTGGATGACCTCGATGTGGCGCCCTCCCGGCAGGGTGATGGCGCTCTTCTGGATCAGGCTGTCGATGGTGGGTCCATTGGCTGTATACCAGCGGGGCTGCGTGAAGGCCCGAGGGGCCTCCTCCAGGAGGGGTGCGGCGTAGAGCCGGGCCAGCTGCCGCGGATAGACCATGGCCCTGACCGTGGCCGGCGTCGCCAGGATCAGGAAGGTCGCGGTGGACCGCTGGGCCAGGCTCTGGTCCAGGAGCCGCTTGGCCTCCGTCGCCGAGGCATCGATGATCGAGACCACGGGCTTGACCTGGCCGGGATAGGCCGCGTCCACGGCCTGCCGGATGCGGTCGTACTGGGTCGAGGCCGTGTTGCAGGCGATGAAGACCATGTCCGCCCCCTGCTCGAAGGCCCGCAGCACCCCGGCGCTCCCGAGGGTGGCGATCTGCCCCGGCGTCTTCTCGCCGTAAGGCAGGTTCTTGGTGTCCCCGTAGTGGCGGATGGTGATGGTGGTGTCGTAGTGCTGCAGCAGGGAGGCCGCCGTGACCTCGATGCTCTTGGCGGTGAGGTAGCCACCGAAGCCGGAGTCGAAGGTCGCCACCCGGAGCGGGGGCGCCGCGGGAGGGGCGACGACCGACTGGGCAAAGGCGCTCAGGGCCAGCAGCGCCGAGGTGGCCGAGGTGAGCACCAGCCGGCGGAGCCTCAGCGGCACCCGCACACCCGCTGCCAGAGCCTTGTCCATCCATCGCATGAGCACCCCCCGAGGGAACGGTGCGGGAGACCAGGTGAGACCACCTGACCCCTGACCGGTGGTCCAGGTTACCGGAAGCGGGTGTTGTCTAGCGGGCCTTCCCGGCTGGCGTGGTCAGGACGTCGAGGAGCGCCGCGGTCTCGGCGTCGGGCAGGCCGTCGTAGCGCGTGGGGCGGTACTTCATCTGGAAGTTGGCCAGGACCTGCCGGGTCGTGGGATCCAGGGTGCCGGTGACCGGCAGCGCGAAGCCGTGCTCGACCAGCTTGGTCTGGAACCAGGTGACCTCCGGCAGCCTCGCCTCGTGGTACGCCCGTCGCTCGGCCACTGCCGCAGCATCCGGCCAGGGGATGAGGCCCTCGTCCGCCAGCCGCTTCCAGGGGAAGGTGGGGCCTGGGTCCACCTTGCGGGTGGGCGCGATGTCGCTGTGGCCGAGGATGCGGTCGGGCCGGATCTGGTGCCGGGCGACGATGTCCTTGACCAGGGCGATCACGGCGTCAATCTGCGCCTTGGGGTAGTCATGGTAGATGATCCCGTTGGGGCCCTGGATGTCCCCCGCGTTCTGGATCTCGATGCCGATGGAGGCGGCATTGAGCTGGGTCTGCCCCTGCCAGGAGCTGCGCCCCGCGTGGTAGGCCCGCTGGCTCTCGTCCACCAGCTGATAGACCTGCACCGGGCTGTCGCGCACCAGATAGTGGCTGCTCACCGGGCCCTCCGTCAGGATCTTCACCGAGGCCTCCCAGCTGCCGCCCGTGAAGTGCAGGATGAGGAACTGGGCCCGACTGTCCTGGCTCTTGGCCCGGTAGGTGTGGTCGATGGCCGGCGGCCGGACGCAGCCCAGGGCAGCCAATGCCAGCAGGAGGCAGGCGAGGATCCGGGTCATGACTCGAGCTCCTGGAGAAGGGGGCGGGGCGTGCCCGTCAGGGCGGCCAGGGCGAGGCGGGCAGCGGCATGCTCACTCCGGCTGACGCGCAGGGCGAAGGCCGTGCCGCCGGGCAGTGCGGCCTGCAGGGTCTCGGCGATGAGCGGGTGCAGGGTGGCGGCCCGGCCGCTCAGGGCCACGGGGCGGGGGCCGTAGCGGCTGATCAGGGTCTGGGCCAGCCGCGCCAGCTCCGTGCCCGCCGCGCGCAGGATGTCCCGGGCCGCGGGATCCCGGTCCGCGGCGCGCGCCACGGCCAGGGCCAGGCGGCCGATGTCGCCGCGGTTGCCGCCATACACATGCTTCCGCGTGTGGGCCCAGTCGGAGCCGCCCACCAGGGCGAACAGTTCCTCGGCCAGGGGCGAGCCGTGCCAGGCGCCCGGGTGCTCATCCTCCGCGCGCCAGACGTGGCGGAGGCCCTCGCGGGCAATCCAGTAGCCGCCGCCGCCGTCATCGATGAGCACACCGCGGCCGCCCGCGCGGTGGAGCACCCCCTCGGTGTCGAGGTAGGCAGCGACGGAGCCCGTGCCCGCATAGACCAGGTAGCCCTGCCCCGGAGCGAAGAGATCCAGGTAGGTGGTCTCGATGTCGCTGCTCAGGGCGATGGCCTGGTCGGACAGCCCCAGCGGGGCCGCGAGGAGCCGCACGAGCACGTGGCTGGAGGCGCCGAGACCCGTCAGGCCCGCGTGGACCCGGGCCGGGCGGCCCACGGCCAGCACCGCCTGGGCCAGGGACGCCAGGGTCGCCGCCACCCCGGCCTGGCCGGGTCCGTTCAGGTCCAGCGCGCTGACGGCCGGCACCTGGCCCTCCGCGACAATGCCCTCCGCAGCGCTCGCCAGCGCCCACCGGGTCGCCGTGCCGCCGGCATCGATGCCAAGGGCCAGGAGACCGGTCTGTTCTGGAGTTCCCTGCTGCATAGGCTGCCCTGTGGGTTCAGTTTCGCGCGTCCGTGACCCGTGTGGGGGGACTTTCCAGGCCGGTGCGGCTCACGGAGGAGGCAAAGGCCCGGTCCAGGGGGCTGCCCTGGTAGCTGGCCGGGAGCTCGCCCGCTCCGCCGGGCAGCGTGAAGAAGCGCCAGCTCCGGCCGTAGCGGGCCCAGACCGCCAGCAGCAGGTCCGTCGGGCCCTCGGTCCGCTCCACCCGCAGGGTCGGGGTCGTGGCGGAAGTCCTCTGGAGCCTCACCGTGGGCGCAGCGGGCACTGCGCCCGGCAGCCAGGCTGCCGCGGGCACCAGGGCGGGGCCATCGTACAGATCGGCGAGGGGTCCCGCAATGCCGCCGTAGTCCTTCTTCAGCGCCACCATGCTGAAGTGGGCGTGGCCCGGGCTGCCCGGCCGGAGGCGCGTGAGCTGGATCTGGCCCGTGATCTCGCTGACGGGCCAGGGCTCGGCGGCGCCCAGGCGGCTGGTGAAGAGGCCCGGCCAGACCGGTCGGCCCTTGGGGTTCTGGGCGCGCCACCCATCCAGCAGAGGGCCGAAGGGCTGGTCCGGAGCCTCGGTGCGCCAGTAGAGCTGCGGCACGAAGTAGTCCAGCCAGCCCTGCTCGAGCCAGCGCTCGGCGTGGGCATAGAGCTCGTCGTACTGGCTGAACCCCGCGACGCCCGGGGGCCGCCGGTCGGGCCGGCCAAGGCCGAAGGGACTCACACCCACGCGGACCTGGGGCTTCACCCGGTGGACCTCCTGGTAGACGCGCTCGACGAAGAGGTCCACCTGGTCCCGGCGCCAGTCGGCGCGGGCGAGGGTGCCGCCCCGGGCCAGGTAGCCCTGCCAGGGCGACTCATCCGGGAAGTCGACCTTCAGCCCCGCGGCGTCCTTGACGGGATAGGGATAGAAGTAGTCGTCGAAGTGCACGCCATCCACCTCGTAGCGGCGTACCACATCGAGAATGACCGCAAGCACGTGGTCGGCGGCGGCGGGCTCCGCGGGATCCAGCCAGAGCTGATCGCCATAGGTCCGGACCAGCTCCGGGCGCTGGCTCGCCAGGTGGCTGGGCGCCAGGGGTGAGCGGCCCGTGGAATGGCGGGCCCGGTAGGGGTTGAACCAGGCGTGCAGTTCCAGGCCCGCGCGGTGGGCCTCCTGGATCCAGAAGGCGAGCGGATCGTAGAAGGGCTCCGGCGGCTTGCCCTGGGTGCCCGTGAGGTACTCGGACCAGGGCTCCAGGGCCGAGGCATACAGCGCGTCAGCGGCAGGCCGGACCTGCAGGATGAGGGTGTTGAGCCCCAGCTCGCGGGCTCGCTGCACCAGGGCGCGGGCCTCAGCCTTCTGAGCCTCGGTGCTCAGCCTCGGGCTGCTGGGCCAGTCGATGTTGGCCACGGTCGCCACCCAGGCCGCGCGGAACTCCCGCGGCGACGGGGGCGGCGTGTCGGAGGCCGCCGGCAGCAGGCCCGGTGCGGGCCTCAGGCAGCCCGCGAGCAGGACCAGCACGAGCAGCGCCAGCAGGGGCGCGCCGAGGCGTCGCTTCAGGCCTTGATGAACCACTGCTTCCTCCACAGCACCACGGCCACCGCGAAGATGCCCAGGTTGAACAGCACGGCGAAGGCCAGCGAGGCATTCGCGGGAGACAGCGGCAGGGTGGCCAAGGCCAGGAACAGCCGCTCCTTGAGCGGGATGAAGCCCGCGGGGCCCGCCACGTGAATGGCCATCAGCAGCCGGCCGACCAGCCCCGAGAGGACGAACAGGGCCAGCGCGTTCATGCCGTAGATCGTGAGCGGCAGGCAGAGGCGCCGCGCGACCCGGGTGACCGCGGGACTCGCCTCGTCCAGCACCGCATGGAAGGCGCCGAGGAACACCAGGGCCCAGCCGGCGGTGAACACGGCGTAGGAAGGGGTCCACAGGTTCTTGTTGATGGGCAGCAGCACGACGCCCAGGCCCCACCCCAGCGCCAGGAGGGCCAGGCCCGCCAGCAGCAGGCCCGCGGCCTTGGGCAGCCGCTGGCGGGGCGCCCAGAGGTAATAGCCCGCCAGGACCCCGAAGAGCAGGCTGGCTGTGGCCGGCAGGGTGCTGACCAGGCCCTCCGGATCCCAGGTCCGGGCGCTGGCCCACAGATGCCCGCCCAGCAGCAGCCGATCCAGCCAGGCGCCGAAGTCCAGCCCCGGGGCCAGCCGGCCCGCGCCTACGACACCGTCCGCCCCTTGCACCGGCACCAGCAGCATCAGAACGAGGTAGAGCCCGCAGAACCCGAAGATGCCCGCCAGGGCGGCCCGCCAGCGCCCCCAGAGGACCAGAGGCGCCGCCAGCAGGATGGTGAGGGCGATGCGCTGGAGCACCCCGGGGATGCGCAGGGTGGCCAGCTGGAAGCTGGGGATCAGGTTGAGCGCCAGGCCGATCAGGAAGATCACCGCCGCGCGGCGCGCCAGGGTGCGGAACAGCGCCAAGCGGCTGCCGGTCTCCTGGGCCCGACGGCTCAGGGAGAGGGTCATGGCCAGCCCCGCCGCGAAGAGGAAGAACGGGAAGATCAGGTCCGTGAAGGTGCAGCCGTTCCACTCGGCATGAGCCAGGGGCCCATGAATGTATTTCCAGCTGCCGGGATTGTTGACCAGCACCATGCCGGCGATGGCGAAGCCGCGGAAGGCGTCGAGGGAGCCCAGGCGCTGGCCAGTCATGCCGGGCCCCGGCGGCCGAAGGCGGGGTCGATGCGCAGGAAGGCCGTGAGGAGGATCGACGGCAGCGTCGCGCAGCAGACCCAGATGAAGAAGTTCAGGTAGCCCAGCCGCTCCTGGATCCAGCCGCTCGCCATGCCCGGCAGCATCATGCCCAGGGCCATGAAGCCCGTGGCAATGGCGTAGTGGGCGGTCTTGTGGGCGCCGTCCGCGATCATGACCATGAACATGATGTAGGCCGTGAAGCCGAACCCGTAGCCGAACTGCTCGAAGGCGATGGCGCTGGCGATGGTCGCCAGGCCCGTGGGCCGGAAGATGGCCAGCAGCACGAAAGCCAGGTTGGGAACATGCACGGCCAGGGTCATGGGCCACAGCCACCGCTTGAGGCCCATGCGGGAGATCATGAAGCCCCCGGCGAGCCCACCGGCCGTGAGGGCGAGCATGCCGACGGTGCCGTAGGCGAGGCCCACCTGCGCGGTGCTCAGGCCCAGGCCGCCCTTGGCGGCGGGATCCAGCAGGAAGGGCGTCACCATCTTGATGGCCTGAGCCTCTCCCAGCCGGAAGGTGAGCAGGAAGCCCAGGGTGAGGGCAAGATCCCGGCGGGCGAAGAAGGTGCGGAAGGTCTCCATGAAGCCTGTGAACAGACCCCGTCCTTCCTCGGCAGGGCGGTCCACGGCGGGGCGGGGCAGGACGAAGCGGTGCCAGGCGAAGAGGCTGAGGAAGAGCGCCGCCAGGAGCCCGAACACCGCCATCCAGGCCCGCCGCGGGTCCCCGGTGCGCTCCGCGAGCTTGCCCGCCATGAGCACCAGCCCGCCCTGCCCCGCGATCATGGCGGCCCGGTAGAAGGCGCTGCGGAGGCCCACGAAGGCCGCCTGCCGCTGCTCGGTCAGGGCCAGCAGGTAGAAGCCATCCGCGGCGATGTCGTGGGTGGCGGACGCGAAGGCGATGAGCCAGAACATGGCGAGCGTGTAGCGGAAGAAGGACGACCCGGGCACCGTGAGCGCCAGCAGGGCGAAGGCCGCGCCCACCACACCCTGGAGCAGGTAGACCCAGCTCCGCTTGGTGCCCAGCAGGTCCACCACCGGGGACCAGAGGGGCTTGATCACCCAGGGCAGGTAGAGCCAGCTGGTGTAGAGGGCGATGGCCGTGTTGGGCACGCCGAGGTTCTTGTAGAACACCACCGACAGCACCATGACGGTGACGTAGGGGAGGCCCTGGCCGAAGTAGAGCGAGGGAATCCAGGTCCAGGGGGAGCCGGTCCACCTCGCGGTGCGGGAGGGCGGTTCCTCGGGCATGTCAGTCCCGGAGCGCCGCGCGCACGCTGCCCTGCACCGCCGCCAGCCGCTCCCGCGCCTGGTCCGGACCGAGGGCCTTGAGCACGGCAACGATCGCGGTCTTCACCTGGCCCCCGCAGGCCTCGAAGGCCGCCTGCGAGCGGGCCTCGTCCGCGCCCGTAGCCAGGCCGATGAGCCGCACCGCGCGCCGGACCAGCTTGGCGTTGGTGGGCCGCACGTCGACCATGAGGTTGCCGAAGACCTTGTGGAGCCGGACCATCACCGCCGAGGAGAAGGTGTTCAGGGCGATCTTCTGGGAAGTGCCCGCCTTGAGCCGGGTGCTGCCCGAGATGACCTCCGGGCCGGTGTCGAGGGTGATGCCCACCTCCGCTCCGGCGGCCAGGGGGGAGCCCGGGTTGTTGGCGATGCCGATGGTGAAGGCCCCAGCGGCCCGGGCCGCCGCGAGGGCGCCCAGGGTGTAGGGCGTGGCGCCGGAGGCCGCGAGCAGGAGCACGACATCGGTCGGGCCCGGCTGCAACTCTGCGAGGTCCCGGGCGCCCCGGTCCTGGTCATCCTCGGCGCCCTCCACGGCGGCGTAGAGGGCGGCAGGCCCCCCGGCCAGCAGGGCCAGGGCCCGGTCCGAGGGCCAGGAGAAGGTCGGGTTCAGCTCGACGCTGTCGAGCAGACCCAGGCGCCCGGAGGTCCCGGCGCCCACGTAGATGAGCCGCCCCCCGGCCTGAAGCCGCGGCACCGCGCCGTCCACCGCCAGGGCGAGCTGGGCTGCGGCGTTCTGCACGGCCACAGCCGCAGCGGCCTGGTCCTCGAGAAAGGCCCCGACCAGCTCTCGGGTCCCGTACTCATCCAGCCGCTCATGGCCTGGGTAGGGCTGTTCCGTTCGGGACGGCGTCATGGCATCACCGGGTCTTCGTGACTTTGGAGAGGTGGGGCGGGTGGTCCGGGTCAAAGCCCCGGGCCCGCGACAGGGCCTCGACCATGGGATAGAAGCTCTGGATCGCGGAGATGGTATCCAGCTCCGGGTGGGGCGCCGGAATGAGCGGCAGGTCGACGCCGGGCACCTCGGGCGGCGCCGCCAGGAGCACCCGCGCCCCCTGGATCCTGAGGTCGTGGGTCAGGGCCAGCAGGCCGGCCTGGGCCGGGCCGCGAGGGGCGAAGACCAGGAGCGGGAAGCCCTCCTCCACGATGGCCATGGGGCCATGCCGGACTTCGGCGCCGGAGAAGGCCTCGGCCTGGATACCGCAGGTCTCCTTCAGCTTGAGGGCCGCCTCGCTGGCGATGGCGAGGCCGGTGCCCCGCCCCAGGATGAACAACCGGTCCACACCGACGAGGGCCCTGGCGCCCGCGGACCAGTCCACGCGGGCGGCGGCCTCCAGGGCGGCCGGCAGGGCCTGCAGGCCCGCGGCGAAGGCGGGGTCCTGCTCCCAGGCCGAGACGATCCGCGCCCCGGCCACGAGCTGCCCGATGAACGACTTGGTGGCGGCGACACTGCGCTCTTCGCCCGAAAGAAGCGGGAAGACCCGGCTGGCCTCGCGGGCCAGGGGCGACGCGGCATCGTTCACCAGGGCCACGGTGGTGGCGCCGTTCCGGGTGAAGTAGGCCATGGGATCCACGAGGTCGGGGCTCTGGCCCGACTGGGAGAACGCCAGCACCAGCAGGCCCGGCTTGGCCAGGTTCGCGTGGTAGAGCGTCACCAGCGACATGGGCAGCGAGGTCACCAGCCGGCCCAGGTGCGCCATGATGAGGTAGGCCGTGTGCTGGGCCGCGTGGTCGGAGCTGCCCCGGGCGAGGGTGAGGATGCCCGTCGGGGGCACCTCCCGGAGGAAGGCGCCGAAGGCCTCGTAGCTGGTGTCGCCCAGATCGAGCAGGCGCGCCACCGCCGAGGGAGCCTCCCGGGCCTCGACCAGCATGCGGCTCAAGCGGAGCTCCTTCCCGAAGTCGTCCCACCTTTGATGCGGGCAGCCTTCGCGGGGTCGGGCAGGTGGCGCGCGGTGGGAAGGGGCATGAAAAAAAACCTAACAGGCGATCAGGGGCCTTGGCGAGTCTCATTTCGGAACGTCGCCGCCGGGCCTGCGGACTTGCCCGCGTTGAGGACCGGGGTCGATCCCGGTAGGCTTCGAGGTGCGGCCCGTGCGCCCCTGCATCGACCACGACCCCCGGGAGGTTGCTTGTACGCTGACTTCGGAAGCACGATCTGGATGGGTGTCCACGCGCAGGATGCCGCCGAAGTCCCCGCGAGCCTGGTGCCCGGTGGCGTGGTCATGTTCGCCCGCAACTTCGATCCCGACCCGGTGCGGGGCCCCGGCCGCTGCCATGCCCTGATCGCGGAGCTCCACGCCCGCTGGGGCCAGGAGGTCCCGCTGGCCATGGCCATCGACCAGGAGGGGGGACCCGTCTCGCGCCTGAAGACCTGGGTGGGCGAGACGCCCTCCTTCCGCCAGATCTGGACTCGCTCCGGCGCCACCGGCGCCGAGGCCTGGGGACGCCTGTGGGGCGAGGGCCTGTCGCTGCTGGGCTTCAACATCGACTTCGCGCCCCTGGTGGACCTGCACGACGGGATCCCGGGCACGGGCCTGGGGGACCGGCGCGCCTCTGCGGATCCCGGGGAGGCCGCCGAGGCGGCAGAGGCCTTCCTGCTCGGCCTCGAGTCTCAGGGCGTGAAGGGCTGCCTGAAGCACTTTCCCGGCCTCGGCGGAACACGGGTGGACAGCCACCGCGCCCTGCCGGAGCTGGCGGACACCGAAGCCATCACGCGAGCGGTCCTGCCCTTCCAGAAGCTGGCCCGCCCGGACCGCCTGGTGATGGTGGCCCATGTCCGCACGCCCTGGACCGGCGACCTGCCCGCCAGCCTCCACCGGGACCATGTGGCTGGCAATCCCTGGGGCGTCCAGGCCGCCTGGGTCACCGATGACCTGGAGATGGGCGGCGTCGCCGCCTGGCCCTGGCCGGAGCGGATCCGCCTGGCCCTCGAAGCGGGCCACCTGGGCTTGCTGGTCTGCCAGTCCCAGGCCGCGCTGGACGGCACCGTGGCGGCGCTGCAGGCACTCCCGGACGACCTCGTGCGCGGCGCGGTGGAAGCCGGCCGGGCCTACCGGAAGACCCTGGGCCCGTACCGCCCGTCCACCTTCGATCAGACCGCCTGGAACGACTGGGTGGCACGCGTCAGGCAGACGGCGAGCTGAGAGGTTCAAGATCTCAAGCCAAAGCCAAAGCGGCCACCGATGAACACCGATAAAAGCTGATAAGGGCATGATAAAGAAAGCTCAGCCGGTGATTCGAGTAATGACGGAGGTAAAGCATTTGGGTCCGGGCTGAATCCGAGCATGGGCTCTATCCAGGGGTGCCGCTGCCGCGCCTCTTGGGGGGCG
>CAIPAY010000116.1 GCA_903863195.1 uncultured Holophagaceae bacterium | reverse complement strand
CAGCCTGCGGGCGAGCGGACCCTCAACCTGGGAGGTAACGGCCACAGGCCACTCGGGGTAGAGGGCGGTGGAGCTGACGTAGGGGAAGGCGGCGAGCTCCTGGCGATGGATGACCTTCACGAGACCTGGATCGAGGCGGCCTTCCTGGACCATGGCCTCCAGCACCCCGCTACGCACGAAGCCCACTTCGGCCTTGCCCGAGAGGACGGCCTCGAAGGCCTTGTCATGGGGCATGCCGGTGACGACGAGCTGGCCCCGGGGGGGAAGGGCCACGCCCCTCTCGGCCAGCTCGAAAGCCTGCATCTGGTAGCCCCCGAGGGACTGGGTGTCTGCGGTGGCGATGCGCTTGCCCGCCAGGTCGGCGAGGGTGTTGATGCCCGCGGCATCGGCCCGGGTGAAGATCAGGCCGCCGAAGGAGGCCGGCGCGTGCGGACCTTCCTGGCCGACCAGGGTGACGAGGGGGGCCGACAGGTGATACCGGTGGCTGAGGATGACGAAGTGCCCCGGGTTGGTGAGGACCACATCCACGGCCTTGGTGGCCATGGCGCTGTCCAGCTCGGGGTAGCTGTAGGCGCTCAGCGCGACCTTCTGCCCCAGGGCCCGCTCAAGACTCTCGGCCAGGGGCTGCCACTGCGCTAGGGCCTGCGCCTTGGGGCGGAAGGCGAGCACGCCGAACCGGAGAGGAGCTTCGGCGGTGAGGGGCCGGGTCACGAGCAGTGCGAGCAGAAGCACGCGACGAAGAAATGAGCTTCCTGCTGGACAGCCGGCCCCGGTCATGGGGCGGCGGCCGGTGGGCCAGGAAGGGGGAGGGGAAGGTTTCATCAAGGGAATTCCTTGGGATGGCAGCTGGCAATCCCAGGTGTGTTGTTGTGTGCGTCAATCGTGTCGACTGGATGGTGGCAGAAGGCTGGAATAATTTGATGACAAAGAGGTGGATTGTGACGTTTTTTGGCAATCAGATGCTTTTGCAGCATGGATGAGGGCAAGCCTTGCCTTGTGTGCGGGTCAGCATGAAAAAGGCCCCCGGGTGGGGGCCAATTCAATCTGGGGCGGCTGACCGGGCTCGAACCGGCGACATCTGGAATCACAATCCAGTACTCTAACCAACTGAGCTACAGCCGCCGTTGGACCATCCAGATTAACCTGGGCGGCATCGGAAGGCCAGCGGGAACCTTCAGGGGACTGCTGTCATCGAATGGCTTGCCGGGGGTCCGGCCAGTGAGGAGTTCCATGAATCGTCAGTTGAAGCAGGTTCTGGGGTTGTCGGTCTTTGCAGCCGGGTGCATGGCCCTTGGGATGGGGTTGAGCCATGGCTGGGTCGCCACGGCCCAGGAAGAGAAACCCGTGGTGGTTGATGCCAAGGGGCTGGACCGGCTGCCGCCCATTGCGGATGTGGCGGAGAAGCTGAACCCCACCGTCGTCGCCATCACCAACACCAGCTTTGTGAAGGGTCGCTCCTTCGACCACCCCCAGGTGGGCGGGCAGGACTTCTTCGACTTCTTCTTTGGCCCCGGCGGCCCTCAGCAGCGGCGCGCCCCCCGGGGGGGCGAGGACGAGCAGCGCTCTGTGTCCGGTGGGTCCGGCGTGATCATCAGCCCCCAGGGCGAGATCCTCACGAATTACCACGTCGTCGCCAGCATGGGCGGCGGCTCGGACAACACCCTCGAGGTGAAGACCAGCGACGGGAAGACCTTCAAGGCCACGGTGCTGGGCAAGGACAAGGAGCTGGACATCGCCCTCGTCAAGATCGACGCGGCGCACCTGCCCTTCGCCAAGCTCGGTGATTCGGACTCGCTGCGCATCGGCGAGTGGGTGGTGGCCATCGGCAACCCCTTCGGCCTGGAGCACACAGTCACCCAGGGCATCATCAGCGCCAAGGGCCGCAAGCTCGACACGGGCGTCAGCTCGTTCCTTCAGACGGACGCGGCCATCAACCGCGGCAACTCCGGCGGCCCGCTGCTCAATCTGCGCGGCGAGGTGGTCGGCATCAACACCGCCATCAACCCCGCCGGCCAGAACATCGGCTTCGCGGTGCCCATCAGCCAGGTCAACCGGATCCTGAAGGACCTGCGCAGCGGCAAGCCCGTGAGTCGGGGCTACCTGGGCATCGGCCCCATGGAGCTGGACCAGGCCTACCAGGACGCCCTCGGCGTCAAGGAGGGCGTGGTGGTCAGCACGGTCGAGAAGGGCCAGGCGGCGGACAAGGCGGGGGTGCAGCGCCTGGATGTGCTCACGGCGGTGGACGGCCAGGCCGTGCACAGCCCCGATGAGCTGGTGGCCGTGGTCTCCAGCCGCCGGGCCGGGGAGACCCTGAAACTCTCCCTCTGGCGGGACGGGAAGGCCCTGACCCTGACGGCCACCCTGGGCGACCGGAAGGCCCTGGAGGACCAGCGCCGCCGCGAGGCCGGCGAAGAGCCCGAGGATGAGCAGGGCCAGAAGCCCCAGGGCGATCTGAAGAGCCTGAATCTGGAGAAGAGCTACGGCTTCAACGTCGAGTCCCTGGACGTGAAGAACCGCCTGAAGGGCGTCGTGGTCACCACGGTGGATCCCCGCTCCCCCGCAGCCAACCGGGGCCTCGCGCCGGGCATGGTCATCACCGAAGTGGGCCGCCAGCCCGTGAACAACCTGGCCGAGTTCAACGCCCAGGTGAAGAAGGCCGGTGGCCGCACCCTGCTCCTGTTCATCCAGTCTCCGAACGGGAGCCAGAAGATCACCTTGGCCATCCCCCCGCGCTGAGCCTGGGAAAATCCAGGGTGGAAACCTGAACGGGGCCCCGTGCTGACGGGGCCCCTTCGGTTCAGGGTAGACTTCAGGGTTCAACCAGGGCTAAGGATCAAGCATGGGCCAGCGCCTTCTCCTCGTGGACACCGACCGGGGCTTCCTCAAGGACCATCAGGTCAGCCTGGAAGCCGCCTTTGACGCCGAAGTGGCGGCCACCCCGGAGGCGGCCCTGGCGCGCCTGTTGACCGGGGAGTTTGCGGTGGTGCTCGTCTGCGCCGAGGTGGCGGACAACAAGGGCTACTCGCTCTGCACCGCCATCCGCAAGAACCCGACCCTGGATGGCGTGAAGCTCGTCATGATCAGCGCCAAGGCCACGGAGGAGGAATACCGGCGGCACCAGACCCTGAAGGGCCGCGCGGATCTCTACCTGCACAAACCCATCTCCCCCAGCGTCCTGATGGCGGCGCTGGCGCCCCTGGTGCCCGGCCGGACCCTGGACCCCGACAAGCCCCTCGGGGACCTGGCGGACATGGACCTGGGCGACGACTGGCTGGAGGGCCTGAAGCACGCGCTGGACGGCCCCGAGGAGAGCGCTTCCGCGCCTGTCTTCGGCGTGCGCCCCTCCTCGCCAGCCTCGGCCGCGCCCACCGGCGAGTTCCTGGACACTCTGAAGGTGCAGCTCCTCGAGGCACAGCTCAGCACCCTCCAGGAAGAGCTGAGCGCCCGGAGTCAGCGGCTGCTGGAGGCCGAGGGCGAGGCGCAGCGGGTGCAGCGTCAGCTCGATTCCGTGACCGTCAACCTCGATGAGCTGGAGCGCAGCAACCGGGAAGCCGAGAAGCTGGAGGCGGACGGGCTGGGACGCCTGGAGGCAGAGATCGCGGCCCTCCAGGAGGAACTGAGCGCCCGGGACCAGCGCGTGCTGCAGGCCGAGGCTGAGGCGCAGCAGGTCCAGCGCCAGCTGAGCTCGGTGACCGTCAACCTCGATGAGCTGGAGCGCAGTAACCGGGAAGCCGAGACCCTGAAGACCCGCCTCGCCGAGACCGAGAGCGCCCTGCGCAGCCTCGAGGAGGCTCGGGGCCGCGAAGGAGACAACGCGGAGACCCTCAAGGCCCAGCTCCGGGAGTCCTTGCAGGAACGCTCGGACTTGATCCAGCAGGTGGAATCGCTGAACCATCAGGTGGGCGAGAAGGCCCTGCGGGCCATCGAGCTGCTCAAAGAGCGGGATCGGCTCCAGGCAGAAAACCTGGAGCTGGAAGGCTTCCGGTCGAAGGTCCAGGACCTGGAGGCTGCCCAGGCTGCCCAGGAGTCCGCCCTGAGCGCCAGCCGCGGAGAGCTGGCCGCGTTTCGGGGCGAGGCCGCCGCACAGGAGCTGGAGGCTCATGAGGCTCGGCAGCAACTGGCCGCGTGCCAGGCGGAGCTCGCGAACCAGGAGGGGGTCCTGCGCGGTTGCCGAGAGGCCCTGGCTGCGGCAGAGCAGGAACGCGCGGACGCCCGGCGCGAGCTGGCCCTTGGACAGGAGGCTCTGGCGCTGTGCCAAGGAGAAGCAGGTACCCGGGAGGCGGCGCTGGCGGCCTACGAGGAGGAGCTCCGCACGGCCAGACAGGACCGCGAGGAGGCCCTCGCGGCGCAGCAACAGCTCTCCGACACCCTGGAGGGGCTGGTCGCGCAGCAGGCCGGCCGAGAGGACCTGCACCAGGCCGCCCTGCTGGAGGCTGCCGAGTCCAAGGAGAAGCTGGAGGGCCTGCAGCTGGAGCTCGCCGGGCTGGAGGCCACCGTGCGCGGCCAGGGCCGGGACCTGGCCGAGCACGACGCCCTCCTGCTGCAGCGGGAGCAGGAAGCGGAGGCCATCCGGGCCCAGGTCCACGAGCGGGATGAACAGCTGGCGGCCAGGGGCGAGGACCTGCAGCAGCGCCTCGACGAGATCGCCCGGCTGGCGGCCCAGGTGGCGGAGCTGCGGCAGGAGCGCGACCAGGTGCGGCTGCAGCATGAGGGCGAGCAGCTGGAGCTTATGAACGGCCTGGACATGAAGGAGGCCGAGGTCACCCAGCTGAACCAGACCCTGGCTGAGCAGCGGGAGGCCCGCGAGGCGATCGAGCGCGAGAAGCAGGCCTTACTGGGCCAAATGGCCGAGCATCGGGACCGGCTGCAGAGCCTCCACGGCCTGCTGGCGGAGATCCAGGAGCAGCTGCGCCGCGGCTCTGATCTCACCGGTCTCTGACGTGACGCTCGCCGCTGCCCTGCTCTGCGCTGTCCTCATTTTCATCAGCAGCTTCTTCGTGCTGGCCGAGTTCGCGGCGGTGCGGGTGCGGGAGACACAGCTGGAGGCCCTGCTCGGCGAGGATGCCCGCGCCCGCCGGGCGCTGGAGGTCCACCGGGGTCTCTCCCACCACCTCTCGGCGATCCAGGCGGGCATCGTGCTCTGTGCCCTGGCGCTCGGCGCCGTGGGCGAGGAGCTCTTCGGCCACGCCTTCCATCTCCTGTTCGGTCCACTGCCCTGGCCCCGGCTGGTGCTGCCGCTCAGCACTGGCATGGCCCTCCTGGTGATGACCACCCTCCACGTGGTGCTGGCTGAGCTGGTGCCCCGCAGCCTGGCCATCCGGTCCGCGGTGCCCTGGGCCCTGCGCACTTCGGGACTGCTGCTGGCCTGGTCGCGCCTGGTGCGGCCCCTCACCTGGGGGCTCACCCACCTCAGCCGGCTGGTGCTGCGGCTGCTCGGCGCCACCCCCGAGGCGGATGCCGAGGACCTGCTGCCCAGCGAGGCGGAGTTCCGCCGCATGCTCGAGCGCAGCCACGAGGAGGGCCGCCTCGAGCTCGACCGCAAGGAGCTCATCGAGAACCTGTTCGACTTCAGCCGCCGCACGGTGAAGGAGATCGCCGTGCCCCGGGCCCGGGTGGTCTGCTTCGACCTCACGCGCAGCCTCGAGCAGAACCTCGCCCTGGCCCGCGTCACGCCGCACACCCGCATTCCCCTGGTCGAGGGTGACCTTGACCGCGTGGTGGGCATCGTCCACCTCAAGGAGCTGCTCTGGGCCATCCACGAGCAGGACGGCCTCCTGGACCTGCGGACCCTGGCGCGGCCCGCCTTCTTCGTGCCCGAGATGAAGCCGATCCAGGGCCTGCTCCTGGAGTTCCAGCAGCGGAAGCAGCACCTGGCCCTGGTGGTGAACGAGCACGGCGGCGTGGACGGCCTGGTCACCATGGAGGACGTGCTCGAAGAGCTGGTGGGCGAGATCCAGGACGAGTTCGACCGGGAGGCCATTCAGCTGAGGAAGACCCGGGGCGGCGGCTGGCTGGCCCAGGGCAATGTTACCCTCGAGCAGCTGGAGGACCATCTGGCCCTGACCCTCGAGGCCGAGGCGGGCTCCGTGAGCCTGGGGGGCTTCTTCCAGGAGCGCCTTGGCCGCGTGCTCAAGCCCGGCGATGAGCTGCGCATC
The DNA here is from genome assembly GCA_903863195.1 of uncultured Holophagaceae bacterium. Lineage (GTDB taxonomy): Bacteria > Acidobacteriota > Holophagae > Holophagales > Holophagaceae > Geothrix. Next base: position 80,410 of record CAIPAY010000116.1, on the reverse strand, counting down.
CAGGGCTGGCGGATCCGCGTGCTGTCCATGCGGGGCCTGGCGCCCAGCCAGTTCCTGCTGAAGCCGCTGCCCGTGGAGGCCGAGCCGGACCATGACTGAGCCCCTCGACGGTTTCCTGCTGGCGGCGGGCCTGGGGCTGCGTATGGGCGCCCTCAGCCAGTGCCTGCCCAAGCCCGCCTGGACGCTGCGGGGGCGCCCCCTGCTCCAGTGGGGCGCGGAGCAGCTGCGCCAGGCCGGGGCGCGGCGCCTCGCCTGCAACGCGCACCACCACGCGGACCGGCTCCGGGCCGTGGCCGCGGGCATCGAGATCTGCGAGGAGCCCCTGCTGCTGGGCGGCGCCGGGGGCCTGCTGCACGCCCGCGGTCGCGTCACGTCCGAGCTGCTGACCTGGAACGCCGACATCTGGGCGGAGGCCGTGCCCTTCGGCCTGCTGCGGGAGCGGCACCGCGCGGCCTGCGCCACACTGAGCTGGCTGCTCGTCCCCCACCCCGGCGGCGGCTGGAATCCCGTCTGGCTGGACGCGGCAAACCGGGTGCTGCCGCGGGGCGTCGTGGGACCCCAGGGCCCCTACCACTTCACTGGAGCGGCGGTCTGGTCCCCGGAGGCCCTGGCGCTGCTGCCCGAGGGTCCCAGCGAGGTCACGGAGCTGCGTCCCCGCCTGCCGCTGCACCTGGGCGTGGTGGCCGAGCCCTTCCCCTGGCGGGAGGTGGGCACCGCCGAGGCGCTCATCCAGGCTGCGGCGGAGGTGGCCCCGGAGCAGGAAGGCCGGCTGCCCGGCTGCTACCTGCACCCGACCGCGGTTCCCTCGGGGCGGCTCACACGCTGTGTCCTCGGTCCCGGCGCCGCACCCCCGCCCGCCCTCACGGACGGCGGGGCCCTGTGGTTCGAGGAGCACGGCAACCAGGTGCGCCTGGGGCTGTAGCGTCGCTGTCGGAGCGAATCTGCCAACGCGCCCCTCGTGCCGGAAAGCTCCGGCGGGAGTACCCTGAGGGGATGGACCCTCGTCTGCACCGTGCCCTGGACCGCTGGAGCGTGTCGGAGCCCCGGCCCCTGGTCGGGGATGCGGGCAGCCGGCAGTACATCCGGGTGGCCCATGCGCAGCTGGGCACGGCCATGCTGGTGCTGCACCCGCTGGACACGCCGGAGAAGACGGACGACAGCTACTTCGAGTTCCGGGCTCTGCAGGCCTACCTGGATCCCCTGCTGCGGGTGCCCATCATCATCCACACCGACGACGAGGACCGCTGCCTCCTGGTGGAAGACCTGGGCGACACCACCCTGGAGCGGCGGCTGGTGGAGCACCCCGAAGAGGAACTCGCCTGGGCTGAGCGGGCGGGCTGGCTGCTGGCCACCCTGGCGGGGGCCCTGACCCTGGGGGCGCCGGGCCACGCCTTCTTCATGCAGCGCGCCTTCGACCAGGCCAAGTTCCAGTTCGAGTGGGACTACTGCCGCACGAACTTCTTCCAGGACTTCCTGCAGAAGGATCCGCCCCGCTGGCTGGACCGCCTCATGGAGGAGGCCCACGCCAGCCTGGAGACCCGGGCGCGCTTCTTCGCCCACCGCGACTTCCATGTGCGCAACCTGATGGTCCACGGGGATCGGCTGGTGGTCATCGACTTCCAGGATGCCCGGCGCGGCGCGGCCACCTACGACCTGGCCAGCATCCTCTACGACGGCTACTGGGACTGGTCCCGGGAGGCCGGACGGGTGCTCATCCACCCCCTCCAGCGGGAGCTCGGCTGGAGCCACGAGGCCCTGCTCGAAGAGCTGACCCTCAGCGCCATCCAGCGCAACCTCAAGATCCTCGGCACCTACGGGCACCAGATTGTGCACAAGCGGAAGGCCCTGTTCGCCTCGGCGATCCCCCGGACCCTGCGGCACCTGCGGGAGCACTTCCAGCGCATGAACCACCAGGACGGCGTGCTCGCGAGCGAGCATCTGCTGCGGCTGGCGGAAGAGCGGCTGCTGAGGGGCTAGGGTGTCGCGTCGATCCCGGTGGGGTCACCCTGGGGCCCCGGTCTGGGCCGTTTGGTAATTAAATTAGTCGAAAAAACACCAATGACTTAAAAGTTTTGCAAGGGAATTATTTGGTAAGGCGTAAAATGGCGTCCCGGTTCATCCCCTCGGGCCGGCTCCGCGACGGAGGCTCGCCATGTCGCTCCAATCCCTGCTCAGACGGTGGCTGCCCGAGTCGGCTTCCCACCCGGTGAAGACGCCGTGGGCCACCCCGCGTGTGCTGGACCGGGGGCAGGTGGGTCGGCCCCAGATCGCCCTGGATGACCAGGGGAACGCGCTGGCGGCCTGGCATCACCGGGGCGAGGAGGGCGAGGGCATCTACATCTGCCGCTACCACCCTGACGGGCGTGGCTGGGATCTCGTGCCCCGCCGCCTCGACAGCGCCCGTACGCAGGCCCTGGCCCCGGAGATCGCCATGAACTGCCGCTGCGAGCTGGCGGTCATCTGGCACGAGCAGGAGGGTCCCCGGGCGCGGGTCTGCGCAAGACACATGCTGGGGGCGGAGGACACCTGGGTGCCCTATCCCGTGCACCTGCAGGACGCGCCGGGGCAGATTTCCTGCCTGCACACGGCCATGGATCCGCAGGGGAACATCCAGGCGGTGTGGTGCCTGGGTGAGCCGGGCGCCTACCAGGTCTACACCAGCGGCTACAGCGCCGAGGAGGCCACCTGGGACCTGCAGCCAACCCCTCTGGGCGGACCCTCGCCGCAGCCGCTCTTCCCCCAGCTCGCCGTGAACGGGACCGGGACCGGGCTGGTGGTCTGGAGCACCGAAGGGGCACCGGAGGGGGACGGTCTGGTGGCCTGTCACTACGACCCCGGCAGCCGCTGCTGGAGCGACCGGCCCACTGCAGTGGCGCCCGGACGCGCCACTCATCTGCGGCTGGCCCTCGATGTCCGGGGCAACGCCATCGTCCTGTGGGTGGAGGAGGGCGGGAGGGGCCAGCAGCAGCTGCGGGCCAGCCACCTGGACGGACTCCGCATCGAGTGGACGCTCGTTCCGCCGCTGGCTGCGGGGCAGGGGATTCGCTGGCCCCAGGTGGGCCTGGACGGCCAGGGTCGGGCCCACGCCGTGTGGCGGCAGGAGGCCGCAGGCCGGATGAAGCTCTACGCGAAGCGCTTCCACCATGGCCACTGGGACGCCCAGCGCACCCTCCTGGTGGAGGACCTGGGCCAGAGTCAGGCCCACGCCCTCTCGACGAATGAGCTGGGACACGCCCTGGTGGTCTGGCTTCAGGACCAGGGTGACCAGTCGCTGGTGTGCGCCCGGCGCTTCGATGGGGAGGCCTGGGGCCCCCGGCCCGTCCTGCTTGGCGCACCCAGCCACCGGGAAGTCCAGACACCGGCCGCCATGCTGTCGCAGGGCGACCAGATCGGGGTGATCTGGCGACAGGGCGACCCGAAGCACGGGGCGATCCTCACGGCTGTGGGTCAGGCTTAGCCCAGGAGCTCCGCCACCAGGGCCGGGACCAGCTCCGTGGCCCGCCCGGTGCGTGCTTCCTGGAAAGCGCTGGCCACCCGGCTGGGCTCCAGGTTCAGATCCAGGGTGCGGCAGCGGGGACCCACCGCATCCACGAAGCCCGCGGCGGGGTAGACGTGGCCGCTGGTGCCGATGGCCACGAAGAGGTTGCAGCTCTCCAGGGCCTGGTAGATCTGGTCCATGGCCATGGGGAGCTCGTGGAACCAGACGATGTGGGGACGCACGCGCCGGGCTCCGCAGGCGGTGCATACGCTGTCGCGATCCATGTCACCAGGCCAGTGCAGGATGGCTCCGCAGCCCGTGCAGCGGGCTTTCAGCAGCTCGCCGTGCATGTGGATGAGGCGGCGGGAGCCGGCCCGGTCGTGGAGGTCGTCCACGTTCTGGGTCACCAGCAGGAGCTCGCCCGGCCAGGCGCGCTCGAGCTGGACGAGGGCGTGGTGCGCGGCATTGGGCTCGACGGTGGCGAGGCCCCGCCGCCGCTCGTTGTAGAAGCGGTGGACCAGCTCCGGATCCCGCCGGAAGGCCTCCGGGGTGGCAACGTCCTCCAGGCGGTGGCGCTCCCACAGCCCGTCCCCATCCCGGAAGGTGCGCACGCCGCTCTCCGCCGAGATGCCGGCGCCAGTCAGGAGCACCAGCCGGGCATCGCGGGGGAGGGGCGGGTTGGTGGGACTCATGGCCTGGGCGAGGCGGGTTTTCCGGTGGGCGGGGTGCCCAGGTCGAGGGCCCGGCCGTCTACCGGGCCGGGTTTGAGGCCCAGCTCCCGCGCCAGGGTGGGGGCCAGGTCCACGATGCGCACGGGCTCCCGCCGCTCGCCGGCCTTCCAGGGCCCCCAGAAGATCAGCGGTACTCGCCGGTCATAGGCGTTGGGCGTGCCGTGCCCCGCCGGGTAGGTGGCCGGGGGGCCGCCCATGACCACGAAGGGCTTCACCGCCACCAGGAGGTCGCCGCTGCGGTCCGCGTGGAAGCTGCGCCGCAGCAGGACGCGGGTGGTGCTGTCCCGCGGGCTGCCGGTGGTGGCGGGATCCGTGGCGAGCATCTCCTCGTAGGTGAAGGCGTCGGCGATCTCGGGGCGAGCGCGCAGCCAGGTCTGGGCCCGGCGCAGCACCTCGCCGCGGTCCAGCTTCGCCGCCGTCAGGATGGCTTCATCCAGGTAGAGCACGTTGGGTTCCTGGACGGGCTTCAGCAGGTCGCGGTCCACCTTGAAGGCGGTCTTGAGCTCGGCCTGCAGGGCGGCCATGAAGGGCTCGATCTGCAGGCGACGGGCGGGGAAGCCCTGCTCCGCGAGCACCTCAACCATGTCCAGGGCGCCATGGTCCGCGGACAGGATCACCCAGGCGCCCGGATGCTGGCCGTGGATCCGGTCCAGCAGGCGGCCCAGCCCCCGGTCCAGGCGGTGGAGCTGGTCGCGCATCTCGGTGCCGAGCATGCCGTACTGGTGCCCGATGTAGTCGGTCGAGGAGAAGCTCAGGGCCAGCAGGTCGGTGCCGGGGCCCTGGCCCAAGTGCTCGCCGTCCAGCAGGGCTTCCGCGGCCTCCAGGGTCACCGCGTCCAGGAAGGGGGAGGGCCGGAACCGGGCCTCGAAGGTCTTGTCGAGCGGCATCCCCACGCCCTGGATGAGCCGGGGCAGGCCGCCGTTCCGCACGGTCTGCGCCCCGAAGACCCACTGCCCTGTCCGCCCTTCGGGGGTGGCCGGGTCCTTGAGCCAGAGCCAGCTGTCCGCGGCGATCCGGTCTGACAGCCCCTGGTCGTAGGTCACCAGCCAGGCTGGGAGGCGGTCCTGGTAGACGCTGGAGCTCGTGAACCCCGCCGCGCCGGCGAACCAGTAGACCCCTGTGGGTTTGCGCCCGGCCATGAGGATGGCCGCGCGGTCCTTGCCCGAGAGCGCGAAGACCCGGCTGCCCGGCACTTGGGCCTGGAGCCAGTCCCCCAGCTCGTCTCCGAGTAGCCGGACGTTGGAGGCGCCGCGCTGGGTCGGGGCATGCAGGGGCTTGGCCTGGGGATCCTCGACGCAGTAGACGAACTTGCCGGTGCTGCGCTCCATCCAGCGGTTCTCGACGATGCCGGTGTGGGCGGGGAAGCGCCCTGAGAGCAGCACCGAGTGCCCGGGGCCGGTCTCCGTGAAGCCGTGGTCGTGGTAGGCCTCGGTGAAGAAGACTCCCTCCTTGCGCAGCCGGGCGATGCCGCCAGTGAGCTCCGGGCCGAAGGCCTGCATGAGCTGCGTGGAGAACTGGTCCACGGAGATGACCACGATGAGCTTGGGCCGCGGCCGTGCGGGCGGCGCGGCCACCAGGGCCGACACGAGGGGCAGCAGGAGACTGAGTCGGAGCGGCTGCATCAGAAGGACACCCCTGCGCCGAAGGTCCACATGCGCTCGAACTCCTGCCCGTTGCCCTGGGCGGCGAAGTAGGTGGCCAGGTCCGACACGCTGCTGAGCTTCACAGGGCGGTCCTTGCTGACTGGCTGCTGGTAGCTGGCAACCAGGTAGGGACTGACGATCACCGCGGGGATGCGCCAGCGGGCGCCGACCCGCAGCCAGGTGCGGATCAGGTCCTTGGAGCTGGAGGCCCCAGCGGTGTCGAAGGTATAGCGCTGAAAACGCTGGATGAGGCCGATCTCGCCTGCCAGGCCCACGAAGGGCACCCAGACCTGGGCGTTCAGGCCCGCGCCCAGGCCCTTCTGCTTCAGCTTGGTGCCCTGGCCCGCGGTGCCCTTCGACAGGCTGCCATCGGCGCTCAGCTGGCTGTATTCCAGCCCCCCCTCGAACTTGAGGAGGGGCCCCACCTGGAAGAGCTGACGGTTGGCGGAGGCGAGGAAGCCCCCGCCGGTGCTGAGGTCGCCGGCCACCAGCTGGCCGGTGCCGGAGAGCAGGGTCTGAGGCAGGCTCTGGCCCGAGGGCCGGGGCAGCTCCAGGCGCAGGTCCCACTGGGCGCAGAGCGGCAGCGCCGCGAGGCAGAGTGGAACAAGGGCGAGGCGCATGAGGGCTCCAGCGGAAGCTTCGATCATACCCCGCCGGGGGCTCAGGACCGGACCCGCCACTTGATGCTGCAGCCCATGCTGGGGTGCTGGGTCTCGAGCGGGGGACGGGCCGCCAGGACGCCCTCGATGGCCTCCCTCAGCTCTGGGTGGGTGACCCGGGTCGGGTCCTTCCAGCTGTCGTCCAGGCGCCCACGGTAGGCCAGACGGCGGTGGGAGTCGAAGAGGAAGAAGTCAGGCGTGCAGACGGCGCCCAGGGCCCGCACCACGGCCTGCTCCTCATCCCAGAGGTAGGGGAAGACATAGCCCCGGGCCTGGGCGCGGCGGCGCATGGCCTCGAAGCTGTCCTCGGGGTGGGTCACGGCGTCGTTGGCGTTGATGCCCACCACGGCGCAGCGGCCCGCGTGGTCCTTAGCCAGCTGGTTCAGGCGCTCGTCGATGGCCTGCACATAGGGACAGTGGTTGCACATGACCGCCACGAGGAGCGCCGGGGTATGGAAGTCGTGCAGGGACCAGAGGCGGCCATCCACGCCGGGCAGGGTGAAGTCCGGGCAGGCCGAGCCCAGGGGAACCATCGTGGACTCCGTGAGGGACATGGAAACCTCCGGTAGTGTTTCTTCCATCGTACGCCGAGAAGCAAGTATCTTTTTTCTGGGGTCAATTTTCTGACTTGACCCTCCCTGACGGCCCTCTAGGCTGATCTCATCCAAGGAGCTTATGGCCCCGCTTCCCCGCCTGCACTGGTCCACCCTCGGGGACGACACCGGAGGGCTGGAGCATCGGTGGGCTGCGCTCTGGGACGTCACCGTTGATCGCGGCGCCCAGCCCGCCCTGGCCCCCCGGGAGGTGGACCTGTGGGTGATCAGCGTGAAGAGCGCCCTGCCCCCGCCGGAGCTGAACCGCATGATGGCCGAGGTGGGCGCCCTGCCCATCCTGCTTGCCCTGAAGCCCGACGCCCCCGCCCTGGAGCCGAAGGCGCTGGGCGAGTGGGGTGGCCTGGGCTCCGTGCGCTGGGGCGTGCTGGGACCGGAGCCGCCGATGCCGGGCCTGCGGCCGCGCTCCAGCCCCACCACCCAGCTGAGTGCCTCCCAGGCCTTGGCCTTCGGGCTGGTGGGCGCCAGCACGGCCATGCAGGATGTCCTGGCGCGGGCCCGCAGCGCCGCCGCCACCCGGGCCACGGTCCTGCTGCTGGGGGAGAGCGGCACCGGCAAGGAGGTCATCGCCCGGGCCATCCACCGCATGAGCGCCGACGCCGGCGAAGCCTTCGTGGCCGTGCACTGCGGGTCCATCCCCGAGAACCTGCTGGAGTCCGAGCTGTTCGGCTACAACAAGGGCGCCTTTACGGATGCCCGCAAGGACACGCTGGGCAAGTTCCGCGAGGCCCACGGCGGGACCATCTTCCTTGACGAGGTCGGCACCATGCCCCTGGCGGCCCAGGTGCGCCTGCTGCGCGTGCTCCAGGAGCGCGAGGTGCAGCCCCTGGGCGGGGGCGCCCCGGTCAAGGTGGACGTGCGGGTGGTGACCGCCTCCAACGTGGACCTTTGGAGGAAGGTTCAGGACGGCAGCTTCCGCGAGGACCTCTTCTACCGGCTCGAGGTGGTGCCCATCACCATGCCGCCCCTGCGCGCCCGGCCGGAGGAGGTGCCCTTCCTGGCCCAGCACTTCCTGAACCGCAAGGCTCGCGAGCACGGCCTCTACCCCAAGGCCCTGCACCCCAGCGTAGATCCGCTGCTCATGGCGCTGCCCTGGCCCGGGAACGTCCGCCAGTTGGAGAACGCCATCGAGCGGGCCATCGTGCTGTCCGACAAGCGGCCTGTGCTCACCCGGGAGGACTTCGCCTTCCTCGCCGAGCGCCGGGGCGATCTGGCTGCGGAGCCGGGCACCGGGACCGAGTTCCACCCACCCGAACCCTTCGTCCCCCGCGAGCCGGCCCCGGCCTTCGGCATGGACCTGCCGCCGGAGGGCCTGGACCTGAACCAGGTGGTGTCGGGCATGGAGAAGACGCTGATGCTGCAGAGCCTCGCCATCACCCGCGGCAACAAGAAGCGCGCCGCGGATCTGCTGGGCCTCAAGCGCACCACGTTCCTAGAGAAGATGAAGCGCCTGGACCTCGAGGACCCGCCCGAGGCGGAAGCAGAGTAGCCTCCTGCTAAGATCTCGGGATGGTGAGCGCGATACATCTGCGATGGAAGCTGGGCGTGCCGGATGCCCAGGAGGAAGGCCTCTGCGCCTGGCTGGAGGCGGTGGGTTCCTCGGCCTTCTACCGCGAGGCGGATCCGCCCCGGGCCTGCTACGCCTACTTCCCGCCGGACCAGGCGCCCCCTGATACGGCGGGCCTGACGGCCTTTCCAGGGGTCTGCCTGCTGGAGGCCGAGCACTTTGGCGACGAGGACTGGCTGGCCAAGAGCCGTGAGGGCTTCGGCGCCTTCGAGGTGGGCTCGCGGTTCCATGTGCGCCCCCTCTGGGACGAGACGCCGGGACCCGCGGACCGCCTCGACCTGGTGGTGAATCCGGGCCTGGCCTTCGGCACGGGCGGCCACGAGACCACGCGGCTCTGCATGACCCTGCTGGAGGAGCTGGCCGACGCCGGGCGCCTGCAGGGGCCGGTCCTGGACATCGGCGCGGGCACGGGCATCCTGTCGCTGGCGGCCTTCCTGCTGGGCGGACAGGGCCTCACGGCCTTCGACATCGACCCGGACTGCGGCCCGGCCATGGACGAGCTGATGGAGCTGAACGCGCACCTGCTGAAGGGCGCCACCCCCTACGAGAGCTTCGTCGGCACCCTGGACCACCCACGGGTGACCGGGCCCTACGCGGGCCTGCTGGCCAACATCCTGCTCGTGACCATCCAGGAGCTGCTGCCCCGCATGGCGGAGGTGGCCGCGCCCGGGGGCTGGCTCATCGCCAGCGGCATCCTGGCGGAGCGCACGGACGAGGCCCTGGTGAGCCTGGTCACCCACGGCTTCCGGCCCGAGAAGGTGCTCACCGAAGGCGAGTGGATCGCCATTCTCGCCGTGCGGGTGTCCGCATGACGCGGGCCAACCAGCCCATCGGCGTCTTCGACTCAGGCATCGGCGGCCTGACCGTGATCCACGCGCTGCGCCAGCTGCTGCCCCAGGAGGACCTGGTCTACCTCGGGGACACGGCGCGGCTGCCCTACGGCACCAAGAGCCACCGGACCATCGAGCGCTACACCCTGCAGATGGGTGAGCTGCTCCAGCGGCACGAGCCCAAGCTCGTCGTCATCGCCTGCAACACGGCCAGCGCCCACGGCCTGGATGCCCTGCAGGCCGTCAGTCCCTGTCCCGTCATCGGCGTGATCGAGCCCGGCGCGGAGGCCGCCGCCGAGCGCCCAGGCGCGGTCGGCATCATCGGCACCCTGGCCACCGTGAGCAGCGAGGCCTACGAGCTGGCCATCCGCCGCCGCGATCCCGGCAAGGTGATCTTCAGCGTGGCCTGCCCCCTGCTGGTGCCACTGGCTGAAGAAGGCTGGTTCGACGATCCCGTCACGGACAGCATCTGCCGCCGCTACATGAACCAGCTCCCCTTCGAGGTCAAGACCGTGGTCCTGGGCTGCACCCACTACCCGACCCTGATGACGAGCCTGGAGCGGAGCCGTCCGGGCACCCAGTGGATCGACAGCGGCCGTGTCACCGCCAGGGCCGTGGACCGGCTCCTGAAGGGCAGCCTCGGCTACCGCACTGAGAGCGCCCGGGGGAGCCTGCGCGTCCAGCTCACGGATGCCAGCAGCCGCCTGAAAGAAGTGGGCAGCCGCTTCCTCGAAGAAGAAATGGGCGACATCGAAGTCGTCGAGATCTGACGTCCGCACTGGGCCAACAAAGGCATCACCAGGAATACCGCAATAACCTCAAAGAGATCCGTGGCTGTTGTTCTTTGTGCCCTTTGTGCCCTTTGTGTTCTTTGTGGTTCAGCTTTTCTTGTAAAGCTGGTTTAACCACAAAGAACACAAAGAACACAAAAAGGGAACCTGGGGCCGTGCGGTTGTGTCAACGGCGGGCTGGATTCCTCTGTGGTCCGCCCGCCGGGTGGGGACTCAGGCCGGCAGGGCGCCGGGCAGGGTGAAGACGACGGCGGTGCCGGTGCCTTCGGTGCTGTCGATGCGGATCTCGCCGCCGTGGTTGCGTACGATCTCGCGGCAGATGCTGAGGCCCAGGCCGGTGCCTTCGCCCTCGGGCTTGGTGGTGAACATGGGCCGGAAGACCTGGCCCATGAGCTCGGCGGGAATCCCCTGGCCCGAGTCCTGGAACTGCAGCTCCCACCAGAGTCCCGCGGGAGAGCTCTCCTCGCCGGGCGCCACGGAGATCCGGACCGAGCCTCCGCCGGGCATGGCGTCGATGGCGTTGTTCATCAGGTTCAGGAACAGCTGCTCCATCTGTTTGCGGTCCACCTCGAGGCAGCAGTCGGCGGGGGCGGCGGCCTCCACCGTGACGCCGTGGGCGGCCAGCGTGGGGGCCCAGAGCTGCTGCAGGTCCGCGAACAGGTCCGAGAAAGGCTGGGCCTGCCGGTGGAGCTGGGGGCGTCGCGTGAGGTCCAGCAGGCGGCGCACGATGTCTCCCACGCGCTGGATCTGTGCGTGGATCACCCGGAGGCGCTCGCGGGTCTTGTCCGGCAGATCCTTCTGGGCGTCCAACAGCTGCAGGTGGCCCGTGACGAGGTTCAGCGGCGTCCCCACCTCATGGGCGAAGGTGGCGGTGAGCTGGCCAGCGACAGCCAGGCGCTCCTGGGCGCCCAGCTCCTCCCGCAGAAGCGCGTTGCGCTCCACCAAGGCGGCCAGCTCGGTGTTCTTCGTCTGCAGCTCCGAGAGGGCCACATCGATGCGGTCCTGAAGGTTGGCGTTGAGGCCGCGGATCTCGCGGATGAGTGCCTCGCGCTCCTCCCCCGCGAGCTCCAGCTGCACGGCCATGACGTTGAACCGGGCCGCGATGAGGCCGAGCTCGTCGCTGCGCCGAACGGGCGCGCGGGCGCTGGACTCGCCGCGCTCAATCCGCTGCATGGCGAGCACCATGGCCTCGATGGGATCGCTGATGAGCACGCGGAGGATGAGCCAGAGCAGGATGAACTCGCCCAGCAGCACACCGGGAAGCGTGCGGAGGGTCCGGTTCAGGTTGTTGTCCCAGACCACCTCCCAGCGCTCCAGGTCGCAGTAGGCGCGGATGAGGCCCAGGGGTGGCGTGTTGCCCTTGCGGCTGCGGATGGGCAGGTAGACCTTCCAGGCGCGCCCGCCGGTATTCAGGTCCACCAGCTCGGCCTGGGGTCCATGCAGAGTCAGGTAGGAGCCGATCTCGGGACCCCAGTCCACGAGGTTCTCGTCCCCGGAGGAGCGGACCAGATCGACCTCGTTGCCCTTGCCCACCCGGCGGAACACATCGATCTGGAAGATGCTGCGGTCGGGACCTGCGATGCTCGCCAGCACCTGGTCCAGCTTGTCCGGGTCCTTGAAGGTGGGGTCCCGCTCCAGGATATCGGTCTCCACCGTGGCGGCGGTCTCGATGGTCAGCCGACGGGAGTAGCTCTCCAGCTCGCGGCGGCTGTTGCGGACGATGGAGTAGGCCACGGCCACGGTGAGCACGCTGGTGACCAGCCCCAGCAGCAGGAAGAGCTTCGCGTGGAGGCTCCGCATCCAGGCCAGGGGGCGGATCCGCACCTGCCAGAAGCTCATGGCCGAGCCTCCTTGAGCAGAGGCAGGCCCAGGGCGGGTCTCAGGGCCCCAGCCAGGGCCGCCGGATCCAGCCCCTGGGCGGCGATGACGAAGGTGCAGAAGACTGACCTGCGGGCCTCCGCCACATCGCCCAGGAGGTCCAGGACGCCGCCGCAGAGGGTGGCGCGGTCGTGGGTGCGGAGGCGGGCCTCGGCCTCCCAGAGCAGGGCCTCCAGGGCAGCCAGGTCGTGGTGGTCCCCCAGCAGGGTCTGCAACTCGCGCAGCTTCTTCAGCGCCGGCTCCGGCGGCAGGGCGAAGGCGCCCTCCAGGGCCTCCAGGGCGTAGCGCAGCTTCTTGATCCGGACCCGGGCCTTGTGCAGGGCGGCGGGATCCTCCTGGGCCGAGAGTGCCGCCAGGTCGCCCAGGGCGGCGGCGACGCGGGGCTCCAGGCAGGCCCAGGCTGCCTCCTGCAGCGTAGTGGCCTGGAAGGGCTCCGGCAGGGAGGGCACCGATCGCAGCCGCTCCAGGTCCGGCAGCCGGAGGCGATGCAGCTCCTTGGCCATGGTCCGCCGGGCCTTGGCGCGGCCCCGGTCCACCTGCTCGAGGAGGTGCTCGATGACGGCGGCCTGGGTGGTGGTCCGGACCTCCAGGTGGTGCGCCAGCAGGCGGTCCGCGTGGACATCCAGTTCCCGGGGCAGGCCGAGTATGTCCACCAGGCCCTTCAGTGCTCGGCGCTGTCCCTTGTGGCCCGGATAGACCTCGGGGTCCACCAGGTCGAGGACTGCCCCCAGGCGCCGGGCGGCCACCCGGACTTGGTGCAGCTGCTCCATGCCCTCAGCCCAGTGCGCCGGGCCCAGCAGCTCCTGCAGGCGCGCCAGCCGCACCTCGAGGGCGCGGTGGAGCAGGATCGCCAGGTCGGCTGGATGCATCCCATGATTCTAGACGCAAGGCGTGAAAGCGAAAAAAAAACGGAGTAAACTGAGGCGCTATGGAACACATCCACATCAAGGGTGCCCGCGAGCACAACCTGAAGAACCTGGACCTGTCGCTGCCCCGCAACCAGCTGGTGGTGATCACGGGCCTGTCCGGCTCGGGGAAGTCCAGCCTGGCCTTCGACACCCTCTACGCCGAAGGGCAGCGCCGCTACGTGGAGAGCCTCTCCGCCTACGCCCGGCAGTTCCTCGACCAGATGGAGAAGCCCGATGTGGACAGCATCGAGGGGCTGTCCCCGGCCATCTCCATCGAGCAGAAGACCACCAGCAAGAACCCCCGGTCCACGGTGGCCACCGTGACCGAGATCTACGACTACCTGCGCCTGCTCTTCGCCCGTACGGGCCGCCCCACTTGCGTGGCCTGCGGCCAGCCCATCGCCAGCCAGACCATCCAGGAGATGGCGGACCAGATCCTGGCGCGGCCCGAGGGTACGAAGCTGCAGATCCTGGCGCCGGTGGTGCGGGGCCGCAAGGGTGAGTACAAGAAGCTGCTCCAGGACCTCATGAAGCGCGGCTACATCCGGGCCCGGGTGAACGGCCAGATGCTCGACCTCACCGAGGGCGTGCCCGACCTCGACAAGCAGAAGAAGCACACGATCGAAGTGGTCATCGACCGCCTGAAGGTGTCGCCGTCCATCCAGTCGCGGCTGGCGGACAGCCTGGAGATTGCCTGCAACCTGGCCGAGGGCGGGGCTCTCCTCGATCTCGACGGCGCCGAGACCTTCTTCTCCAGCAAGCTGGCCTGCAACAAGCCCAAGTGCGCCCTGTTCGGCCAGGGGCTGCCAGAGCTGGAGCCGCGCTCGTTCTCGTTCAACACGCCCTACGGGGCCTGCCCCACCTGTGACGGCCTGGGCTTCAAGCGCCAGTTCGCCGAGGAGCTGATCGTGCCGAACGCGAACCTGGCCATCAGCGAGGGCGCCATCCAGGCCAGCGGCTGGAAGAGCGTTTCCGAAGACGGCTGGCGGTCCCAGATGATGGACCAGCTTGCCCGCAAGCTGAAGTTCAGCCTCGACACGCCCTGGAAGAAGCTGCCCGCGGACATCCGCCGCCTGCTGCTGCACGGCACCGAGAAGGAGATGCGCTTCACCTACGAGAGCAAGCGCAACAAGAACCACTACGACTTCGTCCATCACTTCGAGGGCATCATCGGCAACCTCGAGCGCCGGTACCGCGAGACCACCAGTGAGGAGATCCAGGCGGAGCTGGAAGAGTCCATGCGGATCATCCCCTGCGAGGTCTGCGCGGGCCAGCGGCTCAAGCCCGAGGTGCTGGCGGTCTACGTGAGCGGCCTGAACATCGCCCAGGTGGCGGCCCAGAGCGTGCGTGACGCACGGCAGTGGTTCGGCGACCTGGCGCTGGAAGGGAAGGATGCGGTCATCGCCGAGAAGGTGCTCAAGGAGATCCGCGAGCGCCTGGGCTTCCTGGACGACGTAGGCCTGGGCTACCTGACGCTGGACCGCAGCGCGGCCACGCTGTCCGGCGGCGAGGGCCAGCGCATCCGCCTCGCTACCCAGATCGGCTCCAAGCTGCAGGGTGTGCTCTACGTGCTGGACGAGCCGAGCATCGGCCTGCACCAGCGGGACAACCTGCAGCTCATCCGAACCCTCAAGGAGATGCGCGACCTGGGCAACACCGTGCTGGTCGTGGAGCACGACCTGGAGACCATCCTCGCCGCGGACCACGTGGTGGACATGGGGCCCGGGGCCGGTGAGCACGGCGGCTTCGTGGTGGCCCAGGGCACGCCCGGCGAGATCCGCGACACCCCGGGCTCCATCACCGGCGACTTCCTCGCGGGCCGCGATGCCATCCCCGTGCCGCGCCGACGGCGCAAGGCCCAGCGGGGCTACCTCTCGGTGCTGGGCGCCGAGGAGAACAACCTCAAGAAGGTGGATGCGGACTTCCCCATCGGCCTGGTCACCTGCGTGACCGGAGTCAGCGGCTCGGGCAAGAGCACCCTGGTCAACGAGATCCTCTACAAGGCCCTCGCGAACCAGCTGCACCAGGGCGTGCACCTCGTCGGCAAGCACAAGGCCATCAAGGGCCTCGAGGCCATCGACAAGGTCATCGACATCGACCAGGCGCCCATCGGCCGCACGCCCCGCAGCAACCCGGCCACCTACACCGGGCTGTTCACGCCCCTGCGGGAGTTGTTCGCCCAGCTGCCCGAGAGCAAGGCCCGGGGCTATGCGCCCGGCCGCTACAGCTTCAACGTGAAGGGTGGCCGCTGCGACAAGTGCGAGGGCGACGGCCTGCTCCGCATCGAGATGCACTTCCTGCCGGACGTCTATGTCACCTGCGAGCAGTGCAAGGGCAAGCGCTACAACCGCGAGACCCTGGAGATCCACTACAAGGGCAAGAGCATCTCCGACGTTCTGCACATGACCGTGGAGGAGGCCCTGGTCCTCTTCGCGCCCATCCCCGTGCTGGCCAACAAGCTGCAGACCCTGATCGACGTGGGCCTCGGCTACATCCGCCTGGGCCAGAGCGCCACCACCCTGTCCGGCGGCGAGGCCCAGCGCGTGAAGCTGGGCAAGGAGCTGAGCAAGCGGGCCACGGGCCGCACGGTCTACATCCTCGACGAGCCCACCACGGGCCTGCACCTGAAGGACATCCAGAAGCTGCTGGAGGTCATCTCGCGGCTGGTGGAGACCGGCAACACCATCATCGTCATCGAGCACAACCTGGATGTCATCAAGACCGCGGACTGGATCCTGGACCTGGGACCCGAGGGCGGGGGCGAAGGCGGCCGCCTCATCGCGGTGGGCACGCCGGAGGAGATCGCCAAGCGGAAGGCCAGCATCACCGGACGCTACCTCGCGCCCTATCTCAAATAGGGACGCCGTTCAGGCGAAGAGGTCCACCCGCTTGCCCACGCCGCCGGACTGGTCCACCAGCTTGGCGAGGTCAGCCCCCTGCTCGGTGCTCATGTCCACGACCTTCTTGAGCGCGCTTGTGGCGAACGCGTTCTGCGTCTTGAGCTGGCTCATGGAGACGGCGGTGGCGGCGGTAATGTCCAAAGGAAACCTCGACAGACCCTTATCGGTCCTCGGGCTTCTTGACTTGAGCGGCCCGGAGCAGGGCGGCCGCGTCCTGGACCGAGGCCTTGCCCTCGATGGCGGCGAGGTTCTCAGCGGCGATGGCCTCGAAGACCTCCCGGCGATGGACCTGCACACTCCGCGGGGCCTTGATGCCAAGGCGAACACCCTCTTTGGAGATACCGAGAACGATCACCTCGACTTCGCCGCCGATGATGATGGACTGCTCCTGCTTCCGCGTGATGACTAGCATGCTGGAAGGCTACCAGAGCTTCTTCAATCCCGCGCCAGGATTGGGAACCGCAGCGGGAATTTGTCGGCGTTCAGCGCGACCTGGTAGCCGGTCATGCTCTTCACGTTGATGACCAGGGGACCGGCCAGGTTGGTGGTCATGCGCCGCGGATCCTCGGGAATCACCACGAGCGTCAGCACCATGGCGTCCTCCAGGGACTCCAGGGCCAGGGCCTCGGCATCTTCGTCCCCGAGGGGCACTTCGTAGTCGTGCTTGACGGCCACGGGATCGATGCAGGTGAAGGCCATGTCCGGGGCGGTCACGGACTGCAGGAACTTCAGGGGGTAGCCGTCCGGGGGCTCAAAGAGGCGGAAGGCTGTGAGTTGCGGGAATCCCAGCAGGCCCTTGGGGAAGGTCAGGAGGATGCCGTCATCGGCCGGGGAGTCTTTGGAGATGGTCATGGTTTTCCAGGGTTGTTCCAAATCAACCCATCGGTCGATTCTGCCTCTTCCTGAGTTTCATGCGGCCCTGATTCGAACACGGCCCAGAGGGCGTCGAGGCGTTTTCGGCGGAAACGGGGGTTGGGCATCGTGCGCTCCAGGGCTTCCCGCGTGGCGGGCGGATGCGCCAAACGCGCCAGGAGCCAGCGATTGCCCAGCTCCATGACGGCGGCCACGTCGCCTTCGTTGCCCCAGGCCCAGCGCATGGCCGTGAGCTGCCGGGCGCGCTCCATGGCCAGCTCGCCCAGATGTCTAGCTT
The DNA here is from genome assembly GCA_903863195.1 of uncultured Holophagaceae bacterium. Taxonomy (GTDB): domain Bacteria; phylum Acidobacteriota; class Holophagae; order Holophagales; family Holophagaceae; genus Geothrix. Next base: position 63,264 of record CAIPAY010000116.1, on the reverse strand, counting down.
TATCCACGATGGGATCCTGCTTGGGATTGCTGTAAGACCGGATCCGGCGGAGCAGGTGGCGGATCTCCTGGGGGAGGCTGGCGAGCCGGGGGCCAATCTCGGGGTGGTCCTGCTTGGTGTCGGCCTCGTCCGCCAGGGTGCGGAGCAGGGGCAGCAGCAGGGCCGCGTCCCGGCTGGCGTAGCTGATCTGGGCGTCCCGCAGGGGGCGCAGCATCCAGTTCGAGTCCTGCTCCTCCTTGGGGATGTCGAGGCCGAGCTTGAGGCGGGCCATGGTCTTGAGGCCGGGCTGCGGGTAGCCCAGGGCCCGGGAGAGCAGCATGGTGTCGAAGATGCTGTCCGGCACCACATCGTAGAGGCGCTTGAAGACGATTCCGTCGCCGCTGAAGTCGTGGACGATCCAGGGCACCTGGCCCATGGCCTGGAGGGCCGGGCGCATGAGGTCCTGGAGTGGCAGGGGGTCCACCAGCCAGGCCTGGTCGTGGGTCGCGACCTGCATCAGCGCGAGCACGCAGTGGTGCATGCCGGTGAGGCTGCACTCGATGTCCACGGCCAGCAGACCGGCCGCATGCCACAGGGGCAGGGCTTCCTGCAGTTTCTCGGGCGTGTCCACGTAGGTCGTGGGGAGGTCAAAGTGGTCGAGCACCATCTGACCAGTGTGCCGTAGAACCGCATCCATTACTCTTGAGAGTCCGCAGGAATGTAAAGGAGTCCCATGATCCGCTCGCTGTTCTGGACCACCTTCGTCACCGTCTTCCTCGCCGAGGTGGGCGACAAGACCCAGCTTGCGGCCATGACAGCGACGGTCCGCAGCGGCCAAGTCTGGACAGTCTTCTTCGCCGCCAGCGCGGCCCTGGTCTGCGCCACGGCCATCGGAGTGGCCGTGGGCGGGGTCCTCTTCCGCTACATCCCCGAGGCCGCCATCAAGTGGGCCGCCGGCTGCACCTTCATTGCCGTGGGCCTCTGGGTGCTGATCAAGGGCTGAGGCTAGCCCCGCCGAAGGGTCAGGATGGCGATCTCCGGCGGCGCTCCGATCCGGATGGGGAGGCCCACCACGCCGAGGCCGCGGCTCACGTAGAGCAGGTCTTCCCCCTGCCGGTAGAGACCGTCCGTGCGTGGGCCGATGAGGTGCGCGCTGCTGAAGCCCGGGATGGGATTGATCTGGCCGCCGTGGGTGTGGCCCGACAAGGTGAGCCGTGCGCCCGCGGCCAGGGCGTGCTCCCACTCACTCGGCCGGTGGTTGAGGCAGATCCGGAAGGCGTCGGCGGGCAGGTCCTGCGCCGCTTCGCTGGGGCGGGGGCCAGGGCCGAAGACCAGACGCCGGAACCGGCCGTTCCGGGCCATGGGGTCCTGCAGTCCCAGAACCGCCAGGACCGCGCCGCCCCGGGGGACGAGGGCGGCGGCGTTCTCGAGGCACCGGATGCCGGCCCGCTCCAGGTCCCGCCAGAGCGGCCGCGGGTCATCGAAGTAGTCGTGGTTGCCCAGCACGGCGAAGCGGCCCAGGGGCGGCTCGAAGCCCCGGAAGGCCGCCAGGAGGGGGCCCAGCTCCTCCGGGCGGCTGTCCACGAGATCGCCGGTGAAGACCAGCAGGTCTGGGCGCTCCCGCTCCGTGAGAAGCCGCCAGCGGCCGAGGGCTTCGGCGCCCACCAGGGGGCCGGCATGGAGGTCGCTCAGGTGGGCGAGGCGCAGGCCATCCAGGCCCGCCGGCAGGTCCGGGAAGGCCAGGTCCCGACGGGTGATCAGCGGATCGCCGAAGGCCTCCCGGGAGCCGCTGGCGCCCAGGGTGACCGCGGCCCCGGTGCTGGCCACGGCGGCCACCCGCAGGAAGGTGCGGCGGCTCGGATCGTCCGGGGCCTCCTCGCCCGCCTCATCCTGCTCGACCAGGCGGCGTGAGAGCCGCCAGAGGCCCTGGCCCACCATGCCGATGACCAGGTGCAGCACGCTGAAGGCCTGGAAGTAGAAGCCGCCCCGGGCCAGGCCCCGCAGGAGCGGCATGGCGCTGTGGCTGCCGGTGGCCGCCATGCGCATGAGGGCGAAGGCCACCAGGGGGAGGTGGAGCAGGCCCAGGACCCAGGGCAGCCAGCGATGGGCGCGCTCCGGCAGCTCCAGGCGCAACAGGCGCAGGTGGAGCCACTGGACCAGCAGGATGATTACAAGGGCGACGAGAAAAGGCATTCAGCAGCGATCTCAGGGGCGCAGGAGCAGTGAGAGGGTTCCCACTGTGCGTCCCTTCATGATGCCATCCAGGGGCCGATGCACGCCCAAGGTGAAGCTCAGGTTGCCCGCGAGGCGGCGGAGGATGTCCTGGGGCAGCCCCAGGCTCCGGCTTTCCACCTCCAGGCCCGCCACGCGCTGGGCCTCAGGTCGGGGCGAGGTGTCCTGCCAGACGGTGCTGTGCTCGAGGTAGAGCCGGATGGTGCCGCCCAGCTCGCCACGCAGATGCTGGAGGCGGTTGCCCGTGGCGGTGTAGGCGGGCAGGGCCGCCTGGACCACCCGGTTCCCATCCAGGGCCGTGGGGAGGAGGGAGGTGGGCAGGCCCCCCAGGTGGAAGCGGTCCATGGCCGTGGGCTCGCCGCCCAGGCGGCCGACCTCGGCCCGCACCGCCAGGGGCACCCAGGGGTTGAGCCACCCCGTCCGGAAGGTCACGCGGGTCAGCTGCCAGGCGTGGCCCTCGGTGCGGCCCTGCTGCTCCCGGACTGTGGCGGAAGCCTGCAGGCCCTGGTCGTTCCGGCTCCAGGTGCTGCCGAGGCCGGCGTCTACCCCCACCAGGGAGCGACTGAGGGCGGCGCCGCCCGTGGGGGTGACGCGCTCGGCGGCGAGGTAGGGGCGCAGGCTGTTCCGGGGACGGCCCAGGTCTTCTTCCTCGAAGGCCAGCTCGAAGCCCCGGCGCTCGCGGTCGAAGCCCTGCACCGCAAGGAAGTCCTGGCGGGAGGGCAGCTCCAGGTTCGAGAAGACCTGCAGGGAGGGCGCCCAGCGCCAGCCGCGCCAGGCGGCCCCGGCCAGGGCGCCCCGGGGGCCCGCCAGGTTGCCGAGGTTCATGCCCCCGAGGTTGCCGAGGCCGAGGCCGGCCAGCACCTGCCAGTTCAGGCGGCCCAGCATGTCGTTGCCGCCCAGGCCAACCTGGGTGCTGACTCCGGCCGGGGCAGTGCTGAAGCCGACCAGGGAGAAGGTCTCGTGGCTCTCCCCGATGCGATAGGCGTGGGGCGCGACCTCCACGGGTGGCGGCAGGAGACTGGGCTCATCGGCCTTCGGCAGGGCGACGTCCCGCACGAGGGGCTCGGGATCCACGGGCAGGGCCTTGGCCTCCAGGAGCGGCAGGCTGGTGTCCAGGCGGCGGATCTGGAGGCCCGTGGCGCTGAGCTGGGTGTAGTAGATCCCCTTCCCGTCCGGCGTGGCCGTGGGGTGCCAGGCGGCGGCGAGGGTGCGCGTGAGGGGCTTCCCGGCGGCGTCTACCAGGTTCCAGATGCCTTCTACTTCCTTCCAGGCGGGGACGCTGGCGGCAGGGGCCTTCGGCGATGAGGCCGCCGGGCGGGGCCCCTTGCCGAGCTCCCACTGCCAGGGCTGGGCCTGCAGCACGCCCTCCCCATCCGGCAGCCGGAGCTGGAAGCTGATGGTGTTCGCCGAGGTCCACACAGGCTTCCAGGGCAGGGCGCCGTGGATGCGGCCCAGGCGGCGGTTGGGTGCCACCTCGGGCGCCGCGGGCGCGTGGTCGGCGGGCTCGTCCGGGTCCTTGGGGGGGGCCTTCTTGGCCACCGGGGCCTTCAGATCCCAGATGTAGAGGCCGGGCTTCTTTGGATCCAGCACCCGGGCCAGGAGCTTGGAGCCGTCAGGGCTCAGGGACAGGTCCGTGACCTCCCCCTTCAGCTGGGTGAAGAGCTCACCTTCGCGCAGGCCCTGGGCCTTCACACGGCGCTCCAGCTCCAGGGCCGTGTGGGTCAGCTCTGCGCAGAAGCGCTGGTAGCCGTCCTTGGGGCCGAAGCCGAAGGTGGCCAGGAAGGCGTCGTCAAACTTGCGCTTGCCGGCCAGCCGGGTCCACAGGGCCTGGAAGACCTTGGGGTCGGCGGCCCTGGTCTCCAGCCACTCCAGGTAGGCGCTGCCCCCCAGGTAGGCCATGCTGCCGCCCAGGAAGCCGCCTGTGCCGCTGAGGACCTCGTAGGCGGGCAGCTTGCCCTCCAGGGCCCACTGGCGCAGCACCGCGGCGCGGACGGCGCTGTGGGGGCGGCCGCTGCCCGTGAGCTTGCCTTCGATGAGGGTGGCGTAGCCTTCCGTCACCCAGCGGGGGGCCTTCTCGGGCAGGGGCCCCATGACGGCGGTCCAGCGCTGCCAGAGGTTGGGCTTCCGCTGGGGCCGCAGCAGGTGGTGCATGTGGCCCAGCTCGTGGGTGAGTAGGAGCTCCGCCCAGCCGCGGTGGTGGCCGATGACGGAGTCCGGCTCCGGCGCCGTCTTCCAGAGCACCACATGGGGCCGCTGCAGGATGGGGAAGGCCATCCCGTTGCTGTCCATGACCGGATCCAGGATCACGATGTCGATGGGCTTCTCGTAGACGAAGCCCACCAGGTCCAGATACTGGGCGTGGATGCCCTCCACCCGGCCCGCCACGTCGCGGCCGAAGGCCTCGAAGGCCGCCGGGCAGTGGATGCGGTAGTGGGGTGTGGTGAAGGTCAGCCAGGCCGCGTCCGGAGCCTGGGTGCGGGGTGCCGCCTGGATCAGGGCGGGCAGCAGGAGAAGACCGGGGAGGAGGGCGCGTGGGTTCATCCCTCCAGTCTGCCCTGACGGCGGAGCGCCGATAGCTGATAGCTTTTATGCCATGTCGAGAATCCGGATCCTCAGTGACCAGGTGGCCAACCAGATCGCCGCCGGCGAGGTGGTAGAGCGCCCGGCCTCGGTGCTGAAGGAGCTGGTGGAGAACGCCCTGGATGCCGGGGCGCGACACCTGGAGGTCACCTGGGAGGAGGGAGGCAAGCGCCTGCTGGAGGTGGCCGATGACGGCTCGGGCATGGCCCGGGACGAGCTCTACCTCGCCCTGGAGCGCCACGCCACCAGCAAGGTGCGCACGGCCGAGGACCTGGGCCATCTCGGCACCTTCGGCTTCCGCGGCGAGGCCCTGCCCAGCATTGCCAGCGTGAGCCGCTTCGACCTCACCAGCGCCGAGACCGAGGGCGCGGGTCATCGCCTACGCTGCGAGTTCGGCGTCATCAAGGAGGTCACGCCCACGCCCCGCAGCCGGGGTACCACGGTGACCGTCCGGGACCTCTTCGCCCAGCTGCCGGCCCGGCGCCGCTTCCTCAAGTCCACGGACACCGAGCACGCCCAGCTCTGGGGCGTGGTGGCGCGGCTGGCCCTGAGCTCGCCCGGCGTCCACTGGGTCCTCCGGCCCGACCGGGGCGCCCCCCTGGTGCTGCCCCCCGTGGACAATCCTGGCCAGCGCCTGGCGCCCCTGCTGGGCGATAAGCTGGGGCGACTGGTGCCCTTCGTGAACGGTGAGGCCCCCTGGCAGCTGCGGGGCTTTGTCTCGCCGCCGGATCTGAGCTTCCGGGACCGCAACCGGCTCTATCTCTTCGTGAACGGCCGGGCCGTGCGGGACCGCCTGCTGCTGGCCGCCCTGTCCGAGGCCTGGTCCGGCACCTTCGCCAAGGGCAGCTACCCGGCGGCGGTGCTGTTCCTGCAGGTCCCGCCCGAGGCGGTGGATGTCAACGTGCACCCCACCAAGGCCGAGGTGCGCTTCCGGGAGCCCCAGCGCATCTTCGCCTGGGTGCGCAGCGCGGCGGAGGAGGCCTGGGCGAAGCTGCGCGGCGGCCTGGCTTCAGTCCTGGAGTTGCCCCCCAAGCCCATGGACGCCGAGTTCGACCTGGACCCTTCCCGCCGGGCGGCGCCTCAGCACCCGCGGCTCTGGTCCGACCACTCCGGCGGGGGCCTCGCCGCCTATCAGGCCCTGTCAGCCGCCTTCGAGACCCGGCCCCTGGACACGGTCTATGCCTACGAGGCGGCGCCCTCAGGGGTGGCCGAGGGGAGCGAAACCGGCCGTGCGATCCGCTACCTGGGGGCCTTCCAGCAGACCTACCTGGTGGCCGAGATCACCGGGGCGGACGGTCCCGAGCTCTGGATCATCGACCAGCACGTGGCCCACGAGCGGGTGCTCTTCGAGCGGCTCTTCCTGCGCCGCCACGCCCCGGCCATCCAGCCCCTGCTGCCCCCCCAGGTGGTGCAGCTGGGTCCCGAGGCCCTGGCCCGCCTGCTCCCCTTCCTGCCCGAGCTGGAGGCCGCGGGCGTGGAGGTGGACCCCTTTGGAGCAGACGCCCTGGTGGTGCGCGGCCTACCGGACTTCCTGGCGGAACGGGACCCGCAGACCCTGCTGGATGACCTGATGATCCGCCTGGAGCAGGAGGGCCGCGTGGACCTGGACACCTTCCGCCGTGACCTCAACGCCGAGCTGGCCTGCCGCGCCGCCATCAAGAAACACCACGCCCTGCCCCCCGACCTGGCTCTCCGCCTCATCCAGGACCTCCTGGCCTGCGAGGTGCCCAACACCTGCCCCCACGGAAGGCCCATCCTCAAGAAGCTGAGCCTGGCGGAGCTGGAGAGGAGTTTTGGGCGGAGGGTGTGAGGTCGGAAAGCCCCCGCCGCGCCCTTTGTGCTTGAATGAGGCGAGACGAATGACCCAGGAAGCCATCATGAACGTCGGGCCCGAGTGTGCTGTGCCATGAGAGGCCTCGTTGTTGGCCTGGGAAGCATCGGCCGGCGCCACCTGGCCAACCTGCGCACCCTGCTTCCAGATGCGGACCTCTGGGCCTTGCGCCGCACGGGTGCCGATGCCCCGGTCCCTGCGGTCAAGGTGGTGAGCACGTTGGAGGCCGCTCTGGAAGCCCGGCCCCAGTTCGCGATCCTGGCCTCGCCCTCGCCCTTTCATGTGGCAGAGGCGCTGGTCCTGGCCGAGGCGGGGGTGCACCTCCTGATCGAGAAGCCGATCTCGGACCAGAGGGAGGGTCTCTCCCGCCTCATTGAGCTCTGCCACAACCGGTCCCTCGTCCTGATGACGGGCTACAACCTGCGCTTCGCGCCCTCCCTCCAGGCGCTGCGGGAAGCCCTGCCCCGCATCGGCCGGGTGCTGAGCGTGCGGGCCGAGGTGGGCCAATACCTGCCGGACTGGCGGCCCGGCAGCGACTACCTCCGAGGGGTTACCGCCCGACCCGAGCTCGGCGGAGGCGTGGTCCTAGAGCTGAGCCACGAGTTCGACTATCTGCGGTGGCTCCTGGGCGAGGTGGCGAGTGTCTGTGCCGTCACGGGCACCCGGGGCGACCTGGGGCTGGCTGTCGAAGACCTTGCCGAGGTGCTGCTCACCTTCGAGAGCGGTGCTATCGGAAGTGTGCACCTGGACCTGCTGCAGCGAGCGCCGACCCGCACCTGCCGGGTCGTCGGCACCGAGGGCACCCTGGAGTGGGATGGCCTCCGCCGCGGCTTGCGGCTCTTCACCCAGGGTGGCTGGACGGAGCTGCTGCGACCCGAGGCCGCACCCGCTGATCGAAACCGCATCTACTTGGAGGAGCTCAGCCACTTCCTGACCTGCATCGAGACGGGCGCTGCGCCCCGGGTGACCGGTGAAGACGGGCTGCGGGCCCTGGAGATCGCGCTGGCCGTGAAGGCCTCGCAGGGAACGACCATCAAGCTGGGGGTGCCATGAGGCCACTCAAGGACCTGCTGAACCTCCAGGGTCGCGTGGCCCTCGTCACCGGAGGCGCCGGGCACATCGGGCAGGCCATGGCAGAGGCCCTCGCGGAGCAGGGAGCGCGACTCGTGATCCTGGATCGGGAACCCCAGGCCGCGGCCCGGGCTCTGGCCGAGGCCCACGGCGTGGAGGTCCTCCCTTTGTCCATCGACCTCGAGCAGGAGGCCGAGGTGCGGGCCATCCCCGACCGGGTGCTGGAGGCATTTGGCCGCCTCGACATCCTCATCCATTGCGCGGCTTTCGCAGGCACCGCCGGGCTCCCTGGCTGGATCACGCCCTTCCTGGAGCAGCGGGTGGACACCTGGCGGAGGGCTTTGGAGGTAAACCTTACGGCCCCCTTCCTCCTCACTCAGCTCTGTGTGCCCGCGCTGCGCGCCTCGGGGCATGGCTCGATCATTCACATCAGCTCGCTCTATGGCGTGGTCGGGCCGGACATGCGGCTCTACGAGGACACGGCCATGGGCAATCCGGCGGCCTATGGGGCCAGCAAGGGTGGTCTGATCCAGCTCAACCGCTGGCTGTCCACGGTGCTGGCTCCCGAGATCCGTGTGAATGCCATCAGCCCCGGCGGGCTCTGGCGGGGCCAGCCTGAGGCCTTCGTGGGCCGCTATGTGGCCCGGACCCCGCTCGGGCGCATGGGGACCGAAGAGGACTTCAAGGGCGCCGCGGCCTTCCTGGCCTCGGATGCTTCCGCCTACATCACCGGACAGAACCTGGTGGTGGATGGCGGCTTCACAGCCTGGTGAGATTCGGCGTTGCGTGCGAGAAGGGGGCAGGGACATGCAGGGAACCAAGGTGCTGGTGACGGGCGCAGGGGGCTTCATCGGGAGCCATCTGGCTGAGCGGCTCCTCCAGGAGGGTGCCGAGGTGCGGGCCTTCGTCCACTACAACGCGCTCGGCACCGGAGGCTGGCTGGACCACTCGCCCCTGCGCTCAGGGATGGACGTGGTGGCCGGGGACCTCTGTGACCGGGACAGCGTGCGGGCGGCCCTGCAGGACGTGGAGGTCGTCTTCCACCTGGGGGCCCTCATCGCCATCCCCTATTCCTATCGGGCACCGCAGAGCTACGTTCGGACCAACATCGAGGGCTCCCTTAACCTCTTCCAAGCTGCCGTCGAAGCTGGGGTGAAGCGTGTTGTCCACACCTCGACCAGTGAGGTCTACGGCTCCGCCCGCCAAGTGCCCATCCGGGAGGACCACCCCCTCCAGGGTCAGTCGCCCTACTCCGCCAGCAAGATTGGGGCGGACAAGATGGCCGAAGCCTGCCACGCCGCCTTCGGGCTGCCCGTCGTGACCCTGCGCCCCTTCAACACCTTCGGCCCCCGCCAGTCGGCCCGGGCCGTCATCCCCACGATCATCAGCCAGGGGCTCGCTGGAGGCGCGGTGCACCTGGGCAACCTCACCCCCACGCGAGATCTGACTTTTGTGGCCGATACGGTGGGGGCGTACCTGCAGGCGGGAGCGGTGCCGGGCATCGAAGGCCGCACGGTCCACCTTGGAACAGGACGGGAGATCAGCATCGGCGACCTGGCCGCGCTCATCGGCAAGCTGCTGGGCAAGGACCTCCAAGTGACCAGCGACGAGCGACGCTTGCGCCCAGGGCCGAGCGAGGTGGACCGTCTAGTGTCCGACAACACCCTGGCCCGGGAGCTGCTGGGCTGGACCCCGGCTCTGAGCCTTGAGGAAGGTCTGGAGCGCACCATTGCCTGGATGCGGGACCACGCCCACCACTTTCGACCCGGCGACTACACCGTCTGAAGAGGCGGAGGAAACGGCAGGGAAATTGCGATCCGATGTGGCGGCGCGCTCGGGTGCTATTGCCCCTTTCCCCCGGCCCGCCAGGAAGGGAAGCCCATGCATCTGTCCCTGAAAGTCCCCGAGCTAAAGGCATTTATTGCAGCGCAGCTGGCCAATTTCTTCCCTGACCGTTACGTCTTCGAGGGCGGAGACGTGGATGCGGCTCTGGATCAGGCCCTGCAGCGCACGGAGTGGTGTTTCCGCCACATCTCCCACTCGGCCTATTCGGGGGGGGGCGAGGCGCACTTCTCCCACCTCCACTCGGACCAGTACAGCCAGTTCCTCTACTACCTCGCCAACAGCCTCTGGGTCCGGTCCCAGAACCGCCCCCTCTGCGACAAGCTGATCCTGCTGAACAAGGCGCTGAATGGCCTCTTCTTCACCTACAACGCAGGCCTGCCCGACATCTTTCTCTTTGGCCATCCTATCGGGTCCATCCTGGGAAACGCATCCTACGCGGACTTTTTGGTGGTCTTCCAGAACGTCACGGTGAACACCCATCCGGATGCCCAGGGCAACCGGGGACCGGTCCTCGGGAAGGGCCTCTACCTAGCGGCGGGGGCGAAGGTCATCGGCGACAAGCCCATTGGGGACCGAGTTTCCATTGGGGTTGATACCACCGTCTACTTCCGCGAGGTTCCCTCTGACACCCTCGTCTACACCGGGGCCGACGGTTCGCTGGCGATCGTCCCCAAGAAGGGAGCCGCCAACGCCCAGGCCTACTTCAACGTGCCGATCCTGTGAGCCTCGTGCAGAGCCTGGATGACCCGGGTCTGGTCCGACTCCTTGAGTCCCACCGAGCAAGGTAGGCTGAGGCAGACGCGATTCAGGTGGGTGGCTACTTCGATGTGCCAGGAGGCGCAGCCTTGATGGGCTGGGCTCAGGTGCATAGGCTGCCAGAGCGGGCGGGTCTGGATGGCGCGCTTCCTGAGGAAGTCCAGGAGTCCACGGCTGTCCATGCCGAAGGCCTCGGCATCCACCTTCATCGTGAAGAGCCAGGAGGTGCTCCGGGCCCAGGTCGCCTCGGGCAGGGGCTCGAGCCCGGGGCATCCCTGCAGGGCGATGCGGTAGCGGTCGGCAATGGCCCGTTTCCGGGTGACGAACTCAGGGAGGCGCTCCAGCTGCGCGACGCCGATGGCTGCGGCCACGTTGCCGAGCCGATAGTTGTAGCCCACGGCGCCGTGGATGAACTCGATGGCATCATCTTTGGCCTGGGTCGTCAGGTAGCGGGCGCGGGCGGCCCAGTCCTCCCGTCGTGTGAGGAGCATGCCCCCGCCCCCCGTGGAGATGATCTTGTTGCCATTAAAGCTGATGCAGGCGATGTCGGCGCGCGAGCCGACGGGCTGCCCACGATACTCGGCCCCCAGGCTCTCCGTGGCATCTTCCACCAGCGCGAGGCCATGGGCCTCGGCCAGGGCCATCAGGGGCTCCAGGTCGGCGGGGTGTCCCAGGACATCCACGGGCAGCAGGGCACGGACCCACCGACCGGTGGAACGATTCCGCAGACCGTCTGGCGTCCGCTCGCAGCCCCGCTCGAGGAAGTCGGCCACCTGGGCGGGGTCCATCTGCCCGTGGAGCGGATCCACATCGATGAAGACCGGCCACGCGCCTAGGTAGCGGACAGCGTTGGCGGGAGCGATGAAGGTCAGATCCGGGACCAGCACTTCGTCCCCGGCTTCCACCCCCGCGACCATCAGCGCGATGTGCAAGGCGGCGGTGCCGTTCACGGTCGCCACCGCATGAGACACGCCCACAGCCTGGGCCATGGCCGCCTCGAAGCGGTCCACAAAGGCCCCGACGCTGGAGATCCAGCCCGTGTCCAGGCACGCCTTCACATACTCCCACTCGCGCCCCCCCACCTCGGGCACGGACAGGGGAATCGCAATCTCCGGCAGGTCCCCGGGGGACCTGTCAATCAGCATGGGGGGCCCCTTGGGCGTGGTCCTTCTGCGCCTGATTGTAGGAGGCGTGCTGGCCGATGTCCGTCCAATACTCGCGAATGGGGAAGCCCACGACGGTGCGTCCGGCATCCAGGAGCCACTGGATCAGGTCCGTCATGTTGAAGCGCTCCCCCTTCTGGGGGAGCAGCTTGTGGACGCTGGGCTGGAGCAGGTAGATGCCCGCATTGATCAACACCGGCAGGCAGGGCTTCTCCCGCAGGGTCTGGATGCGGGGTCCTGAGCACTCCACCACGCCGAACGGAATCTCCAGCTGATGCATATTCACGGCCACCGTCATCTCGGCCTGATGCTCCTGGTGGAAGTCCAGCATTTTCTGGAAATCGATCTGGGTCAGGACATCCCCGTTGATCACCAGGAAGGGGGCATCCGGCTGATCCATGAGACCCAGCGCCCCTCCGGTGCCCAGGGGGCGGTCCTCGTTCACGTATTCCATCTCCACGCCGAAGGCGCTGCCGTCGCCGAAGTGATCCATGATCTTCTCTGGCTTGTAGTGGGTGGAGACCTTGACCTGATGGATGCCCGCCGCCCGGAGCTGGTCCACGATCCACTCCATGACCGGGCGACCGCCGACGGGAAGCATGGGCTTGGGCATGTGATCGGTCATCGGACGTAGCCGCGTGCCGAAGCCGCCGGCCATGATCACGGCGCTGAGGGCCTGAGGGGACTCGGGCAGGAGCTCGGCCAGCGTGACGATGTCGGCCACCCGGCCCAGCTCATCGAGAAGCGGGATCTGGCGGACGTGACGCTCTTGCATCAGCGACATCAAGGCCATGGGCGTGGTGCCGATCGGGGCCGTGACCGCCACCGAGTTGGGGACGCCGAGCTTGATGGGCAAGAGCTCCCGGGCGGAGGCGGCGAGGGTCAGTCCTGCCAGGAGCCCCCGCCGCACGTCTCCGTCCGTGATGACGTTGATCAGCTTCCCCTGCTCGTCCGTGAGCAGGGCAATGCTCATGCGCCCGCTGCGGTCGATGCAGCGGACCAGGTCCCGCAGGGGGGCCTCCAGTCCAATATGCAATGACTCGAGGAAGCGCTGGTTCACAAAGGGTCCTAGCGGGAGAGGGGGTGGGCAGGGATGCCTCCCACCTGATCTCCTGCAAGCACATCCCGGACCACAACGGCCCCCGCGGCCACCAGAGCCCCCTCGCCAATCCGAAGGCCTTGCCGGATCACGCATCCGGCCCCCAGGAAGGCCCCCTGGCCGATCGAGACCCCACCCATCACCAGAGCCCCGGGCGCGAGAAAGGCGTGATCGGATATTCGGCAGTCATGTTCAACGATTACAGCGGTATTCAGGACCACGTTGGCTCCCAGGGAGGCGCCGGCGTTGACCACAACCCGGGCCATGGCCGTGAGACCAGGGCCCCGCTCCGAGCGGCTGGACAACAGGGCCGAGGGATGGACGACCTCCAGGGGTTGGAGGCCAGCGGCCTGTCCAAATTGGAACAGGTGCCGTCGGAGCGCCACGCTCCCCGTGCTACCCGCCCCAATGAAAAAGTGGTTGGCTCCCAGGTCTTTAACGGCCTGGAGGCAGTCATCCCCGCCCAGGATTGGTACCCCATACAGGTTTTGCCCATGGACCTTCGGGTCAGGATCCAGCAGGACCAGGTCCGCAGGGTCCCGGTCCAGGAGCAGGATGTCCAGGAGGACCCTGCAGTGGCCACCTGCGCCGAAACCGACCACGCGCGGGCTCATGGCAAGCCTTCCTGCCCAAGGTCAACGAAGGGCTTGAAGCACAGGCCGTCCAGGGGGGTGTCGCGGAGCACCTGGACGATCACCTCCGCCGCGCGTCCCACCGGCTGGTAGGGATTGGGCGTGTTCTGCAGAGAGGCTCGGAAGGCAGGTGCGGTGGCCCTTGCGATCGCGGCGAGAATCCCCTGCCGGTTCGTCCCGGTATCCAGGACATTGGATCCCCGGGTCCTCCCCTGCTGGCGGGTGCCCACATTCACCACCGGGAGGCCGAAGCTGGGCGCCTCCAGGAGCCCACTGCTGCTGTTCCCCACCATCGCGGAAGCGAGCCGCATCAGGCTGAAGTAGGCCTGACTCCCCAGGTTATCCACCATCCAGGTGCGAGGCCGCCCCTCACAGAAGGTCCGGAAGCGGCTGATGAGTAGGCGGCCCTGGGTATCCGCGTTGGGCAGGGTGAAGAGCAGGGGAAGCCCCGAGGCGTCCAGGGCCGCCAGCAGCTCCTCCACCTGCCTCGGCATTTGGGTCCATTCGCGGGTGACCGGGTGGAAGGTGACCAGCAGCGGCGCTTCGGAGAGGTCAAGGCCGAAGCGCCGCTCCAAGGTTTCGCGGTCCAACAGTGTCAGGTCCTTAAGGTTGTCGAGGGAGAGGGCCCCGCAGGTATGGACCCGACTCGCTTCCTCGCCCAGCTGACGGATCCGGTGGGCGTGGCCTTCGGTGCTGGCGAAGTGCAGGTGACTCAACTTGGTGAGGGTATGGCGGATGCACTCGTCGATGGCGCCTTCGGTCACCTCGCCGCCGTGGATGTGGGCCACCGGCAGGTTGAAGGGCAGGGCGGCACTGGCGGCCGCGAGCATCTCGAAGCGGTCCCCGAGGAGGACCAGGACATCCGGGAGGGTCCGGCCGAAGGCCTGCGCGAACCCCAGGGTGCCCAGGCCGATGGCCTTGGCGATGCCTTCCGGGCTGTCCGAGGCCAGGAGCATCTCCACCCGGTCGCCAATGGGGAAGCCCTCGGCCTCGATGTCGCGCACGGTGCACCCGAACTCCGGCGAGAGGTGCATGCCTGTGACGTAGAGATGCAGCCGGAGGGAGGGGTCGGCGAGGATTGCCTGGAGCAGGGGCCGGTAGATCCCGAAGTCCGCCCGCCCGCCTGTCACCACGCCCAGGGTTCTCATGCGAAGTCCTCCCAGGCCAGGAGGGCATCCTTGGCGAGGTCCCGGCCCAGGGTCCGGCCCAGGACCTCGGCCAGCTGCAGTGGGGGCAGCCCCGTGCCAGGCCGCTTCGCGACCAGGTGATGCGCCTGCAGCACCGTCCCCCGGGGGAGGCTCATGGCTGCGACCAGGCTCTTCCTCGCCACCTGGGCCGTGTTCAGCTCACAGGGCGCAGGCACCTTCCTGCCATGACCCAGGGCCGCGGTCACGATCCGGACCCCCCGTACCAGGGCCTTCAGCTCGCCGGGCTCCAGGCTGACCTGCTGGTCCGGTCCGGGCAGGCTGCGGTCCAGAGTCAGGTGCTTCTCAAGCACGCAGGCTCCCAGCGCCACGGCGGCCAGAGAGACCTCAAGCCCCTCCGTGTGGTCCGAGTAGCCCACCGGTCGCTGGAAGACCTGGGCCAGGGTGGCCATGGCCCGCAGGTTGGCGTCCGCCGACGCAGTCGGATAGCTAGAGACACAGTGCAGGAGTACCACCTCCTCGAGTCCAGCGGCCTCGAAGACGGTCATGGCCTGCTCAATCTCACCCAGGCGGGCCATGCCAGTGCTGAGGATCACGGGCCGCCCCTTGCGGGCAAGGTGGGCCAGGAAGGGCAGGTTGGTGAGCTCCCCGCTGGGAATCTTGAAAGCCGGCAGCCCGAGCGATTCCAGCAGGTCAGCGCTGCCCGCCTCGAAGGGCGTTGAGAGGAAGAGGATGCCCCGGTCTCGGCAGTGCGCCATCAGGGCGCGGTGGGAGGCTTCGCTCAGCTCAAGCGCCTTCAGCAGGTCCAGCTGGCTGCGGGAACCGGGGCAGCGGGCCTCCTGGTAGTTGGCCTTGGGTGCCTCGGGGGTTACCAGGTCCTTCGCCCGGAAGGTCTGGAACTTCACGGCGTCGGCGCCAGCGTCAGCAGCGGCATCCACCAGGCGGAGGGCCTGCTCGAGGTCACCACCATGGTTCACTCCGGCCTCGGCGATGACGAAGCAGGGCCGCCCCGCTCCGATCATCCTGCCGCCGATGTTCACCGTGTCCCTGGTCATGCTGCTCCTCAAGGGGTTCCGTCGAACCGGTGCATGTTCGCCCAGACCTCTTCCCTGGGCAGGAAGGGTGCCATGTCCTCCAGGGGCCGGCTCTCCAGGGTGCCATCCTCCCGTTTGAAGGCGCTGGCCTTGGGGCTGATCGCCTGGTTCGGATCGACCCTCACCTCGCAGAGCACCGGCAGGGGACCGGCCAGCACCTGATCCAAGCGCAGGCCCAACTCCTCCGGGGTGTCGATGCGGGCATAGGCAAGGCCATAGGCCTGCGCCAGGTGGTGAAAATCCGGATTCGCCACCCCGCTGTTCCGCTCCGCGCCCACGAAGTGGCCTTCGAAGAAGGCATTCTGGGTGGACCGGATGCTGGAGTAGCCCTCGTTGTTGAAGAGGAAGATGCAGATGGGCAGCCGATGGTGGCCGATGGTCAGGAGCTCCTGCACATTCAGCTGGAAGCTGCCATCGCCTGCGATCAGGACCACGCGCCGCCCCGGGGTCGCCACGGCGGCGCCCACGGCCTCCGGGAGGTCCCAGCCCATGGCTCCCCAGTTGCCGCTGAAGATGCCGCGCTGGCCCTGTTTCACCCGGAAGGCCTGGTAGTAGGACACCACGTCCATGCCGTTCCCGGACACCACCACCTCGTCGGGGCCGAGGCGCTCCGAGAGCTCATCCACGAAGACGTAGGTGTTCACGGCCGACCCGGGCACTCGATGCTCGGCCTCGACAGGAGGGTAGCGGTTGCGCCAGTCGGCGCAGGCCTCCAGCCAGGCCGCGTCCAGGTCTGGCATCACCTCGTCCAGGGCCAGGTCCAGGGCCTCCAGGAAGGGGCCGAGATCGGCCTGGATGCCCACTTCTGGTCGGATGATCTGGTGGTGCAGCTGGCCTGGGTCGATGTCGATGAAGACCTTCCGTGCCTTGGCTGCGAAACCCGCCACGTTGTAACCGGTCTTGGAGAGGGAGAGACCCGAGCCCAGGGAGAGCAGGAGGTCGGCGCTCTGCAGGGCAATATTTGCTCGCCTCTGTCCGGCAGTCCCGAAGATGCCCTGATGACAGGGGTGGTCCTCCCAGAGGATGTCTTTTGCAGTGCAGGGCATGACTACGGGGACTGGGAAGCGGTCCAGCAGGGTGAGGAACCGCTGCTCCGCATGGGCCCAGTGCAGGCCGTTGCCGGCGACGATCAGGGGGCGGCGGGCTTGGCGGAGCTCCGCTACCACTCGCCGGGCCTCGTCGAGGAGGCGCTCAGCCTCGCCCGCGGGTCCGGGCGGCACCTCGAAGCCCGCCAGCTGCTCATCCTCGACCATGGCCCCCTGTACATCCAGAGGTAGGTCGATCCAGACGGGGCCGGGCCGTCCGGTTGTGGCCAGGTGCCAGGCGCGCTCCAACTCGCGCCGGATCTCCAGGGGGTCCAAGACAGTCACTGCATGCTTGGTGACGTGCTTGGCCAGCCCCACCACATCCCCTTCCTGGGGGCCCTTCTGGCGGATCAGGCCGCTGTCGGTGATGAGGTCCCGGCGTACCTGTCCAGAAAGGACCAGGGTCGGCACCGAGTCCATCCAGGCGGCGACGACCCCGGAGAGCGCGTTCACGCCACCGGGACCCACGGTGATGAGGATGGCCCCGGGAGACCGCCGGACCTTGGCATAGGCTTCAGCCGCGATGGCGCAGGCCTGCTCATGGTAGTTGCACCAGTAGCGGAGACCCTCCTGGCGCCCCACGGAGTCGAGGAGGTGCATGATGCCGCCGCCGGAGACCAGGAAGATGTCCTTAATGCCGTGGGCCACCAGGAACCGGGTGACATAGTCCGAGACCTTGACCAGGCTCAAGCGCCCTCCTCTGTGGTGTACCAGGCCGCTGTGCGGCGGAGCCCCTCCTCCAGCCCGACCAGGGGGTGCAGGCCCAGGGCCTCGGCGCGGGTCGTGTCGGGGACATAGCGGCTGGGGGGGGCCCCTAGCACAGGGTTGCCCGCCACCTGGATCGCCGCCCCGGGCGCCAATGTGTCCCGGACCTTCTCGGCGACCTGGAGGATGCTCAAGGCTTCGGGCGAGCCCACATTCACAGCGCCCTCTCCTCGGGCCAGCAGCGCCCAGAACCAGGCTGCCGCGTCGGAGGCATAAAGGTAGGAACGGCGAGGGGTGCCGTCGCCTTGGATCCGGAGGGGGCCGCCCTGGAGGGCATCGCGGATGAAGTTCCCGATGGCGTAGTTCTTGTCCAGGGGCAGCCCGGGGCCGAGGAAAGCAAAGCCCCGGGCCGAGGTGAAGGCGGGTCCGCCATCAGCCTGGAAGGCGGCCCCCATCGCCTCCGAGGCGCGCTTGGCGGAGCCATAGGCTTGGCGTGGATCCAGGGGGTCCACGGTGCCCGGCCAAGCCTCGGGGGCCCGGTCCATGGTCTGGTTGCCGTAGACAGCCCCCGAACTGAGCAGGAGGAACCGGGAGGCGTGCGCCTGTCGTGCAAAGTCCAGCATGCGTCGGCAGCCCAGCAGGTTGTTCCAGAAGGTCGTGCGGGCGTCTCCGTGCTCGAAGGCCCCATGGATTACCAGGTCGAAGGCACCCTTGGGAAATACGAAGTCGGTCTGGTCGCCCCCAACAAAGGAGAGGCCGGGACAGGCCAACAGGCCCGCCCAGCGCAAGGGCTCCCGGGTCAGGACCAACAGCTCCCCGAATAGCCGTTCTTCCTTGCGGGCGAGCATCCAGCTCTCCAGCAGCCACCGCCCCAGAAACCCGGTGCCCCCGGAGAGCAAGATCCGGGCATCGCCCAGGCCGCCAAGGTTAGGGCCGAGAGCCTCGGCCACTTCCCGGAGGTCTGACTCGGGCAACCGGCGCGCGCTGAGGGGCTTGTCTTTACCGTCCTGTCGGGTCATGGAGCCCATTGTAGGCCCTGGTGTTGGAAGGATCGGATTCTCTGCCGTTTCATACCCGGATGCCATTTCGTTTGATCACCCTCGCGGGTACCCCCACGACGGTGCACCCTGCTGGGACATCTCGGGTCACCACTGCCCCCGCCCCCACAATGGCTCCCCGGCCGATCTGGATGCGGTTGATCACGATGACGCCCGTGTGAAGGTGGCAGCCCTCCCAGAGCGTGACATTCCCGGCGAGGACCACACCGGGATCCGCCTGGGCACCCTGTTTCAGCACGTTGTGGTGGTCGATCTGGACCCGCGTGTTGAGGATGACCCCGGGCTCTACCTCGGCCTGATACCCGATGAGGCAGCCTGCGTTGATCCAGACGCCAGGCTGGACCGTGGCTCCCGCCAGACTGACCACCGACGGGTGGATGGCCGAGACCAGCTCAAATCCCTCCTCGCGGCAGATCTCGACCTGGCGTAGCCTGGTCTGGTTGTCGGGAGTCAGGGGCAGCACTTTCCGGATCCCCCGCCGTTTCAGCTCCTCGGCCCAGGCCAGGGACACGATGAAAGGCCGACCTTTGAACGTTCCCTCCGCGGGGAAGGTGGTGCGTTGGGAGACCCGCCGCCGTGGCTCTTCTGCGGGATCAACCAGGAAGGGGCCTGGATCCTCGAGTACGAAACAGGCTATGCGCAGCCCCGTCGTCTCCTCGAACCAGGTTTCCACCTGCCCAGCAGATCCATCATGGAAGCCCAGCACGGCCACCAGATCATGGCGCTCAGACATGGGAATTCCATCGGTTGGTGGACCTGGGGCGGGCGAGCGTCCAGGAGGGAAGCTGTGGGATGCCATTCATGACAGGGCTCCGAAGGCCCGGAGGGCCTCGATAACCCGATCGACGGACTCCAGGGGTTGATCGGGTCCCGAGGGCAGGAATAGGCCCTGAGAACCGAAGACCTCGGAACGGGGAAAGGTCCCTGGGTTCTCCATATAAGCGGCCTTGTCCAGGTCGGGATAGAAGGGCCGGGTCTGGATGCCCCGGGTCGCCAGGTGGGCGATCAACTCCTCCCGTCGGGGCACGAGCACTTCGATGTAGATCGGGACTGCGCCGGCCTCCAGATCCACCGGGATGAGGCTGAGGAAGGGCAAGGCTTCAAGGGCCGGTTCGTAGCGCCGGTAGATGGCTCGGACGTGCTGGATGCGGGCCTCCAGGCGCGGGAGCTGGGCCAGGCCGATGGAGGCCAGGATGTCATTGAAACGGAAGTTAAAGCCCAGGCTCGTCCACTGGGCGTGGAGGACATCCGTGACCCCGTGGGTGCGGAGCGCCAGCAGGCGCTGATAGAGCCCTGTATCGCGAGTCACCACAAACCCACCCTGACCGGTGGCGATGATCTTGGCGACGGACAGGGAGAAGCAGCCAAGGGAGGACTGGGTTCCCAGGAGCCCCGCGGCATTCCGGGACCCCAGCGCTTGGGCCGCGTCCTCGACAACGGGAATGCCATGCCTGGCGGCAACCTGGTTCACCGTGACCATGTCAGCGGACCGCCCGTTCAGGTGGACGGGTAGGATGGCCCGGGTCCGGGGCGTGATGGCGGCTTCCAGCAGGGACGCATCCAGGATGGGGACCTCGCGCTGGACGTCCACCAGCCGGACCTTCGCGCCCAGCACTAGGGGCGCATGAGCCGTCGCAATCCAGGTGCGGTTGGGCACGATGACCTCATCCCCGGGACCAACCCCCAGGGTCATGAGAGCCATGAGGATGGCCATGCTTCCGCTCGTGGTGGCCACCACATGGTCCACGCCGAGGTAGGCCTCCAGGGCCTTTTCGAAGGCTCGGGTCACCGTGCCCTGGCTGATGTGCTCCCCGTCGATGGCTTCGCCAATGAGGGCCTTCTCCTCTTCCCCGAACTTGGTTCTCCACCAGTGGATATCACCCATGGGTCACCCTCCGGAAGGCCAGGGGGGCAGGGGGGGCTGGTTCGGGACCCCGGGAGGCGCAGGCGGCAGAAGCCTCCGACAGGCAGCGTGAACCTGCTGTTACCCTGGTTTCAAATTCAACCTGGGTGGGCAAAAAACCATGAATGACGTGATGATTCACCGAGATTCCTGCCGTCTATGTGGTGGTCGAGACTACCATTTGATCCTTCGCTTGGCGCCAACTCCCATCGCGGATGCCTATGTCCCCGCGCTGGAAGGACCCAGAAAGCAAGAATCGCACCAACTGGACCTGTACCTCTGTGCGACCTGTGGTCACGCCCAGCTGCTCGATGTCATCGACCCCGCTGTGCTCTACCGTGACTACATCTACGTCACCACCAGCTCCATGGGCTTGTCCGATCATTTCAAGGGTTACGCCAGGCATGTCGTAGAGAAGCTCAAGTCAGCCCCGAGGACCCTCGTAGTCGATATCGGCAGCAACGATGGCACGCTCCTGGGCCACTTTCAGGTCCTGGGCCTGCGGGGCCTGGGCGTTGAACCCGCCCATGAGATCGCCCGGGCCGCCACCCAGTCTGGGGTGGAGACCCAGCCGGAGTTCTTCACCCCCCGACTGGCGGCCAGCCTTCGCGCGTCCCATGGGCCTGCGGGCCTCATCACCATGAACAACCTGTTTGCCAACATCGATGACCTGCAGGGCACGGTTGCCGGGGTGAGGGACCTGCTTGCTCCGGACGGGGTGTTCGTCTTTGAGACGTTCTACTTCCTGGACTACCTCCAGAACCTGGTGTTCGATTTCATGTACCACGAGCACTTGTCCTACTTCACGGTGCGCCCCCTCCAGCGGTTCTTCGCCTCCCTGGGCCTGGAACTGTTTGACCTGGAGCGCGTATCAACCAAGGGTGGCTCCCTCCGCTGCTTTGTGCAGCACATGGGCGGCCCCCGGGTGGCCACTCCGGTTGTGGCTGAACGGGCGGCCGAGGAGGAGGCCCTGGATCTCCAGAACCCACACAGCGAGCTTTTCCAGACCTTCCGGGCGCGGATTGAGACACAGAGAAGCCTTGTGATGGCCGAGCTTGCCAGGCTCCGGGCGGAGGGCAAGCGCATCGCGGGCTATGGTGCCTCGGCCACGACGACCACCCTGATCTACCACTTCGGGATCACCGACCAGATCGATTACCTCATCGATGACAATCCCGCCAAGCAGAACACGCTCAGCCCGGGCTGCCATCTGCCGGTCCACGACTCGACGGCGGTAACGGCCTTGAAGCCTGATGTGATCCTTATCCTGGCCTGGCGCTACAGCGACGCCATCATGGCGCAGCAGCAGGCTTTTCGCGAAAGGGGAGGCCGCTTCCTCATCCCTCTGCCAGAGTGCCGCCTGATCTAGGGAGTGTCATCAAGGAATGCCTGCACCCGGGCCTTCAATGCATCGAGATAGCTCCCTGCCGTTGCGGCATCCTGGCCCGTGGGGGACCAGGGGGCGAATTCCGTATCTGCCGGTACGAAGGGGCCAGCAGTGGTCTCATGAAAGACCAGGACTCCGGACTCGATGATCACGCAGTGGAAGCGGGGCTCTCGGAGTCGGTAGAAGCAGGACCGACCTGAGTCAAGGGTTCCCAGGCGAACGACTTCGGTCACCTCGCCCGCTTCATCGAATAGCACCACCTCGCCAGCCCCCTCCATGATGTGGAAGGACTCACCTTTGCCGGTATGCCGGTGGGGCCGGACATAGGTATTGGCGTGGTGGACGATCACCATCTCGTGCAAGGTGTCCGTGTCGCGGAGGTGCGCACAGAGGCGGGCCTTGCCGCTGGGGTTGGCTCGAGCCGCGGCCTTCAGGCGTTCCAGCTCCGCCTGTCCCAAGTGCAGGACCGGGCCTTCCGCGTAGAACACCTCAGAGTTCTGGGGGAGCCACCTCATGCCCTGGTCCTCCTGTGGTTTGCCAATCATCCCAGGTCACTGGGCTCGGCTCGCAGTCTGTTTTTGACTTGCCCGGCACCCAGACTGGACGCCTGGGTGCCGCACCAAGCTTGGGTCCGTCAAGGGACCGGCCGATGAAGGATCAATCAGACACAATAACCGCACGCAACAGATCGACAACCCTATCGCTGCCACCTCTGAGGCTTTGTCACGCATGGTGAGACTCGACGAATCAGCCCACCAGCCCTCGGCCGTCGAAGAGGCCCTCCAGGGCTATGCCTTTAAGCAGGCGGAGCAGTGGGATCCCGCGCAGGCCAGCTTCCAGAGGGCCCTTGCGTTGGAACCCGAGTGGGGGGAAGTGCTCATCGAGCTCGGTGAGCTGTATTTCAAGCTGAACCGCTCCGAAGAAGGCCTGGCGCTCTGGCTCCGGGCCTCGGTGCTCACCCCCGAGTGGGGGGAGGACTTGCGGGATCCCACGCAGATGGAAGCCGCGGTGGACCGTTGGCAGAAGTACACCATCTTTCCCTTGGACTACCCGGATGTCCTGGTAAAGATCGCGGAGGCCCTCATCGGGGAGCACCGCTTCGAGGAGGCCATGGCCCTCTGGGAGCACCTCTTCCCCCTCTGTCCCGAGGCGGCCTTCACGCACCGTCGCATCACCGCCGCCATGCTGTTCTGTGGCCGGGTGGCCTTCGCGGACCGGATCTTCCAGGCGCGGGTTGACCGGAACAATGCCCGGGCACGGGAGCGTCAGTTGGACCGGCTGGGCCTCCGCTTCCTGCGAGATTTCTCCACCCACGTCGGGCACATCGGCCTGCTGGATCAGTATCTCAAGATGGACCGCCTCGGCCTGCGCGCCGCCGCACGGCCCGTGCTGGTCACCGGCCTCAAGCCCGTGGGAAACGCCGCCTACCTGGACTGCTGGCGCCCCCACCTGCCCGACATGATCACCGATCCCGCCACCTACCTGCGGCTGGCCCCGCTCGTGGACGAGCTGGAAGACCACACCCACGGCATCATGGATCGCCAGGGCGGCCAGCGGATCTCCTACAACTGGGGGGACTTTGTCCAGGTGCTTCGGCAGTGGGACGCGGAAAAGCGGCCGCCCCTGCTCTCCCTTTCCGAGGCCCAGCACGCCAGGGGTCAGGCGTGCCTCCGGCAGCTGGGCGTCCCGGAAGGTGCCTGGTTCGTGGGTCTCCACATCCGGGAGGATGCCTGGGACAAGGTGCGCAATGCCTCGACCCAGAGCTATCAGCTCGCCATCGACACCATCCTAAAGAGGGGGGGGTGGGTGATCCGTATGGGCGATGCGGCCATGACGCCGCTCCCGCCCTCGCCCCGGGTCCTCGACTACGCCCTGGGCCCCCACAAGAGTGATTGGATGGATGTCTACCTGTGGGCCACCTGCCGGTTCTTCCTGGGCACTCAGTCGGGGCCGGTGCAGGTCCCCCCCACCTTCGGCCTGCCCTGTGTCCTCACCAACTGGGCCCCGCCCCTGGCCCCCCTGGGCTACGAGCAGGACCTCTGCATATTTAAGCGGTACTACTCCGAGCGGGAACAGCGCTTCCTCACTTTCCAGGAGCTGCTCAGCTCTCCCATTGGCTGCATCTCGGCCTCCGCCTACCTGGACACCCAGGGCATCACCCTGGTGGACAACACCGCCGAGGAGATCAACGCGGTCGTCCTGGAGATGCTGGACCGCCTGGAGGGGCGCCCCCAGTCCGTCAACGAAGCCCACCAGAAGGCCTGGCGGGAGGCATATGAACCCCTGGGTGGCACCAATGGCCGACTTGGAAGGGCCTTTGCCGAAGATCATGCCTACCTGCTCGGGTTCAGCTCACCCGCCTAGGGGCGGGGCAGGCAGGGTCCAACCCTGGACAGAGCCTGCGGACTTGCAACTGGCCTGGGGATTGCTCAATGGAACTCCTCTTGGCACGAATCACCCCCCCCCACCCTCAATCAACCCGAGCCTATCCCCATGACCAAGCAGACTCTTGTGACCGGAGGCGCGGGGTTCATCGGGAGCCATCTCGTGGAGCGGCTACTGGCCCAAGGCCATGCCGTGACGGTGGTGGATAACCTGGCGACCGGGAGGCGGGAAAATCTTGCCGGTGTAGTGGACCACCCCAGGCTCAGGTTCGCGCCCGTGGATGTCCGGGACTTTGCGACCCTCGCCCCCTTGATGACGGGCGTGGACTGGGTCTTCCACTTCGCGGGCCTGGCAGACATCGTCCCCTCGATCCAGAGCCCCCTCGACTACCACACCACCAACGTGGATGGCTGTGCCTACGTGGCGGAGGCCGCCCGACTCGCGGGAGTGAAGCGGGTTCTCTATGCGGCCTCTTCCACCTGCTATGGCCTGCCTGACGTGGTGCCGACCCCGGAAACCGCAGCCATCCGGCCCATGTATCCCTATGCCCTCAGCAAGTTCATGGGCGAGGAACTGCTGCTGGCCTGGCATGGGATCTACGGACTGCCCGTGCTCTCTCTCCGCATGTTCAATGTCTACGGACCCAGGTCTCGCACCTCTGGCACCTACGGGGCGGTCTTCGGGGTCTTCCTCGCCCAGAAGCTGGCCGGGAAGCCCTACACCGTGGTGGGCGATGGCACCCAGACCCGGGACTTCACCTTCGTCTCGGATGTGGTGGACGCTTTTCTGGCGGCGGCCCGGTCCGACCTCTCGGGTATGGCCTTGAACGTGGGCAGCGGCGGGTCCTACAGCATCAACCGCCTGGTGGAGCTCCTGGGGGGCGAGGTCGTCCATGTTCCCAAGCGGCCGGGCGAGCCGGACGTCACCTTTGCCGACACGCGGCTCATCGCCTCAAGGCTGGGCTGGCAGGCCACCGTGCCCTTCGAGGCGGGTGTGGCCCAGATGCTCCAGCACATCGAGGCCTGGCGCAGCGCTCCGGTCTGGGATCCAGAGTCGGTCCGAGAGGCCACCCGGGACTGGCACAAGTACCTGAGCCCAAGGGGGTGAGCATGATAGCCGAGATCAAGCAAGCGACGAGTCCGTTTTCAGCCCTCTCCCAGGAGGTCCAGGACTACCTCCGGGACTTCGGAAGCCACCATCCGGCTGACACGGTGATCCACTGGCTTAAGGCCATCGCGGGGCTGAAGGTGCTGGTGGTGGGTGAGGCCATCCTCGACGAGTACCACTACTGCGAGACCTTGGGCAAGTCGGGGAAGGAACCCATCCTGGCCACCCGGTATCTGCACTCGGAACGGTTCGCTGGTGGCGTGCTGGCCATCGCCAACAATGTCGCCGCCTTCGCGCAGGATGTGACAGTCCTTACGATCCTGGGCAGCCGGGGAGGGCAACCGGATCCTTCAGAGTCCTTCCTCCGGGAGAGCCTCCACCCGAGGATCAAGCCCATCTTTATCTATCAGCCCGAGGCTCCGACCCTGACCAAGCGGCGCTACGTCGAGCACTACCCCCTCCAGAAGCTCTTCGAGGTCTATGACCTCACTTACCTGGAAGAGGACGGACCGGTGGCCCAGGCTCTCTGCGAGGAACTGGAGGCCCGGCTGGCCGACTTCGATGTGGTCATCGTGGCTGACTATGGGCACGGAATGATGGTGCCCCGGGCCGTGGACCTGCTCTGTGAGAAGGCCCGGTTCCTGGCCGTGAACACCCAATCCAACGCCGACAACCACGGCTTCAACACCATCTCGAAATACCCCCGCGCCGATTTCAGCAGCCTCTCCGAGAAGGAGCTGCGGCTGGAGACCCGCAGCAAGGCCCGGAACACTGCCGAACTGATGAAGTCCGTTGCCGCCAAGCTGGGCACCCACCAGTTCCTGATCACCCGGGGCCGGGACGGCAACCTCGTCTGCGATGAGGATGGACTCATCGGCACCTCCCCGTCCCTGTCCACTCACATCACCGATCGGGTGGGGGCGGGGGACGCGGTGCTCTCCATCGCCTCCCTCTGTGTGGCCATCGGGATCCCCGCCGAGATCCTGGGCTTCCTGGGCAACGTCGTGGGCGCCCATGCGGTAGCCACGGTGGGACACCGCAGCTCGCTGAGTCCCGACAGCCTGGCCGAGCACATCACTGCGATCCTCGCCTGAGGTTCCTATGACTGCCCCTCCCACCTGGATTCAGACCCTGGCCCAGCTCCTGGCGGACACCCAGGTGACGGATTGCCAGGCCCGCAGCCTGGGTCTGGAGGAAGGCCTCACCCAGTCCCTCGAGCGGCTAAAGCAGGTCCGTGCGACCGGGCACAAAGTCCTGGTTCTGGGCAACGGGGGCAGTGCCGCTATCGCGGCCCACGTGCAGACGGATCTCGCCCACTCGGCCCGGATCCGGGCCCAGGTGCTGCACGAGCCCTCCCTGCTCACGGCGCAGGCCAACGACCATGGCTACGAGCAGGCCTTTCGAAACCTCTCGGAGCTCTGGGTGGATTCCGGTGACCTGATGATTGCTGTCAGTTCCTCCGGTCGATCCCCCAACATCCTCCTGGCCTCCGCCTTCTCGAAGGAGAGGGGGTGCGGTCTTCTGACCTTCTCAGGCTTCGCGCCGGATAATCCCCTCCGCACTCTGGGTGACCTCAACTTCCATGTGTCGAGCCGGGCCTATGGGGCCGTGGAGTCCGCCCATGCGGTCCTCCTGCATCAGCTCACGGACCGGCTGCTCGAGTCCCTTTCCGAAGGAGGTCATGCGTGAGTGGGCCCATCAAGCGGGTGCTGGTCACCGGTGGCGCAGGCTACGTGGGCTCCGTCCTGGTGCCCAAGCTGCTGGCCGCGGGGTACCGGGTGACGGTCCTGGATCTTTACATCTATGGCGGGGACGTGCTCGCGGCTGTGAAGGGCGATCCGAACCTCGAAGAGGTCAAGGGAGACCTCAGGGACCAGGCACTGCTCCGGCGCATTCTGGCCGGCTGCGATGCGGTCATCCATCTGGCCTGCATCTCCAATGATCCGAGCTTCGAGCTGGATCCGCAGCTAGGGCGCAGCATCAACTTCGATGCCTTCGGACCGCTGGTGGAACTCAGCAAGGCTGCGGGCGTGCAGCGCTTCATCTACGCGTCCTCCTCCAGTGTCTATGGCGTAAAGTCCGAGTCCCAGGTCACTGAGGACCTCAGCCTGGAGCCCCTCACCGACTATTCGAAGTACAAGGCCCTCTGCGAGGAGGTCCTCCGGGAGAAGCGCGCACCGGGCTTTACCACCCTGATCCTGCGTCCCGCCACGGTCTGTGGCTGGTCACCCCGCCTGCGCCTGGACCTCACGGTGAACATCATGACGGCCCATGCCCTTTGCCACGGCAAGATCAAGGTCTTTGGCGGTGCCCAAGCCCGCCCCAACTTCCACATCCAGGACATGACCGACCTCTACGTGAAGACCCTGGCCTACCCGGATGCCGCCATCGACGGAAAAACCTTCAATGCTGGCTACCAGAACCACTCGGTGGCCGAGATCGCTGAGATCGTGCGGTCCGTGGTCGGTCCTCGCATCACCGTGGAGACCACCCCCACGGAAGACAACCGTTCCTACCGCATCTCCTCTGACCGGATCCACCGTGATCTCGGCTTCCTGCCCAGGCACACCATCGAGGAGGCTGTGGCAGACCTGGTGCGGGCCTTTCATGCGGGACTCATGCCCGAGGCTCTCAGCCAGGCTAGGTACTCCAACATCCGCACCATGCAGGCGATCCATCTGGCCTAGCTGACAGGTCCAGCCTCATTCATCTCTGACCCCATCCAGGACGCCTCATGACTACCGTGCGCTACTCCTACCTCGCGCAACAGTTTGCTGACCCGGCCCCGATCCTGGAGGCCCTGGCGCAACTGGTTGCCACGGGTGATTTCACCCTGGGCAAGTCCGTCGGGGAGTTCGAGAGGGCCTTCGCCGCCATGCTGGGCGTGCGGCATGCCATCGGGGTAGGCTCTGGGACCGACGCGCTCAAGCTCTCCCTGAAGGCGCTTGGGCTCGGGCCTGGGGACGAGGTCATCACGGCCGCCAACACCTTCATCGCCACGGTGGGGGCTATCCATGAGACCGGGGCCAGGGCCGTGTTCGTGGACTGCGAGGACCACTTCTGCATGAACGTGGACCAGGTCGAGGCGGTCATCACGCCGCGGACTCGGGCCATCATGCCAGTCCACTTCACCGGCGAGGTCGTGGACATGACGCAGCTCATGGCCATTGCGGAGCGCCATCAGCTTCCCGTCGTCGAAGACGCCTGCCAGGGAATCCTCTCCGAGTGGAACGGGCGCCGCTCCGGCACCTGGGGCATCGCCGGCGGGTTCTCTCTGCATCCCCTCAAGAACCTCAATGTCTGGGGGGATGGCGGCATCATCGTCACCAATGACGACGACATGGACGCTCGGCTCCGCCTCCTCCGCAACCACGGCCTGAAGAACCGGGATGAGATCGAGATCCTGGGCTGCAACTCGCGCCTGGACTCTGTGCAGGCGGTCATCGGCAATTGGCTCATCCCTCAGACGGGAGCGATCACGGAGTCGAGGATTCGGAACGGGGCCTACTATGACGCGGCCTTTGGGCAGATCCCGGAAGTTCGCATTCCACCTCGCCGCTCTGGCATGAAGCGGGTATTCCACCTCTACATGGTGTTTGCCGAGCAGCGGGATGCCCTCTTCGCATACTGCCTGGAGCATGGCGTAGAGGCCAAGATCCACTATCCGATCCCGCTCTACCAGCAGAAGGGATTGAGAGAGCTGGGCTATGTCGCGGGCGACTTCCCGGTAACGGACCGGCACGCCCGGGAGGTCATCAGCTTCCCCGTCGATCAGCACCTCACCGAGGAGGACCAGGCCTCCGTGGTAGATGTGGTCCGCGCCTTCTACCAGAACGGATAGACCGTCATGCTCCGTGTCCCCTACGTGGATTTCCCAGCCCAGTTCGCAGAGGAACGAGAGGAGCTGATGCTGCTCCTGGAGGGCGTCTTCTCTCGTGGAGATTTCGTCGGCGGTGCGGCCATCGAAGCGCTCGAACAGGAGCTGTCCGCCTACCTCGGCGCGGCCCATGTCGTGGCCCTGAACTCGGGCACCGATGCCCTAATCCTGGGCCTGAGGGCCCTGGACATTGGCCCCGGGGATGAGGTCATCACCCCGCCGAACTCCTTCGTGGCCTCCACGGCCGCCATCGTGGCCGTGGGCGCCACCCCTGTCTTCGCGGATGTTCGGGAGGATCAGAACATCGATCCCGCTGCCATCGCCGCGGCCATCACGCCGAGGACCCGGGCGATCATGCCGGTTCACCTCGCCGGGCACCCGGTGGACCTGCCGGCGATCCTGGCTCTGGCCCAGCAGCACGGTCTGGCGGTCATCGAGGACGCGGCACAGGCCATTGGCACGCGGCTTGACGGCCGCATGGCCGGAACCTTCGGTGACATCGGCTGCTTCTCAGCCCATCCACTCAAGAACCTGAATGCCGCCGGGGACGCCGGCTTCCTGGTCACGGGCGATGCCGCGCTGGCGGCCCGGGTGCGGTTGGCTCGTTCCCATGGCATGCAGGACCGCAATACGGTGGCCTCCTGGGGGACGGTGTCCCGCCTCGACACGCTCCAGGCGGAGATCCTGCGCCTGCGCTTGCGTCATCTGCCCTCGGTCCTCGAGCGTCGCCGCCGAAATGCCGCAAGCTACGAGCGACTCCTCCCGTCCGCGGCCTTCCGGCCCCCTCCGATGCCAGGTGCTGAAAGCTCCTTCCACCTGTTCGTGATCCAGGTCGAAGTCCGCGACCGGCTCAAGGCCTACCTGCTCGAGCAGGGTATCGAGACCGCCATCCACTATCCTGTCCCGATCCACCTGCAGCCCGCAGCCCAGGCCCTGGGCCACGCCAAGGGAAGCTTTCCCAGGTGTGAAGCCCAGGCCGAACGCATCCTCTCTCTGCCCATTCACCAGTTCCTCAGCTCCTTTCAGGTGGAGCACGTGGCTGCCCAGATCGCAGGTTTCCTTGGGGCCTGAAGGGCGGGCCTCAGCCGGATCTTGGGAGCCAAATCCCTGTGCTATGGTGACGCCATGCCAGTCACCTTAGGCCTGGATCTCGACAACACCCTCGTGGTCTACGACCGCCTGTTCGAGCGCCTGTCCGTCGCACGGGCCTGGGTTCCGAATCTGGTTGCGAGCCGGGGCAAGCTGGCCATTCGGGACTACCTACGGACCCAGCCTGGGGGCGAGGGCCAATGGCGGGAGCTGCAGGCGCTAGCCTACGGACCGGGGATGGCTGAGGCCGAGCTGGCGCCCCAGGCGGCCGAGAGCCTCGACAGGCTCGCGCAGCGGGGCATCACCCTCTGTGTGGTAAGCCATAAGACCAGGACGGCCCCTCTTCAGGGCCGCCAGGTCGATCTGCATGCCTCAGCGCGAAGCTTTCTTGATGCTCGGCACCTGACCTGGGAGGCGGGTGGGCCACTTGCCTCTGTGGATTTCGAACCCACCCGCAAGGGAAAAGTGCGCCGGATCGCCGCGCGGGGTTGCACGGCCTTTGTCGACGACCTCCTGGAGGTGTTCCTGGAAGAGGGTTTCCCCCCTTCGGTGGCGCAGATCCTCTACCAGCCCCTCGGGGCCTGCCCCGCGGACTTCTCGGGGCGCCACGTCCGGAGCTGGGTGGAAGTTGCGGACCTAGTCCTGGGTCTGGCATGAAGGACCCTGGAACTGCCGGTCTGGCTACCTGGGCCAGCACCATCTGCGGGGAGGCGATCCCTGCGGAGGGGGTGCTCCCCATCGGCGGCAGCGGCAACAGCCGGGTCTATCGGGTTGAGACCTCCGGGAAGCCGCTGGCGCTCAAGCACTACCACCGGCATGAGGGCGATCCTCGAGACCGCCAGGGGACCGAGTTCGCAGCCTTCCAGGTTCTCCGGGCCGGCGGCATCACCTGTGTTCCGGAGCCTGTGGCCATGGATCGGCGGCTGGGAACGGCCCTCTACTCCTTCCTGGAAGGGGTGCCTCTCGCGGAGGGCGCTCGCGACTCAGACGTGCGTCAGGCGGTGGCCTTCCTGCAGGCGCTTCAGGAGCTGGCGCGACGCGTGGATCTCGGAGCGCACGCTCCCGCGTCCTTCGCCCGTTTCACCCTGGAGGACCTGCTCAGCAACCTGGCCTTGCGCCGGAACCTCCTCGGTGACCGCCCGCCCGAGCCGAGCCTGGCACCCGAATACCTGCAGCTACAGGTCTTCCTGGATCGCCAGTTCGAGCCGGCCCTGGGCGCCTTTGCCCGGCAGGCTGCGGGGGCCTTTGGACCCACTGGAATCCTCGAAGTTGGGAGCCAAACCTTCGGTCCCTCCGATTTCGCCTTTCACAACGCCATCCGACAGCCCGAGGGGACCGTCGCCTTCTTTGATTTCGAATACTTCGGGAGGGAGGATCCCGTCAAGATCATCGCGGACTTCATCCTGCACCCGCGCCCCAAGCTTCAGGAGGGCTTGAAGGCCCTCTTTCGCACCCTCGCCCTCGAGGCCTTCCCGGGGCACCAGGTGCTCGAGGCTAGGTTGGACCTCCTCAGTCCGCTGTTCGGCCTCTCCTGGTGCCTGATCATCCTAAATGAGTTCACCCCCGCCGGCCTGGCCCGCAGGCAGTTTGCCTTGGGGGCGGAGGGCGTCACGGCTAGGAGGGAGCTCCTCGCCCGGAAGCTGGCCATGGCCCGGGAATTGCTGAACCATCTTCAGCATCACCCCCAGGCTGATCCCTGGCCTCCCGCCCCCTGAACCGCCCTGACCCCCGCCCAAGGATGGATCGAACCATGCTCGATGCCCGTTCCCTCGCACTTCGGCGAAAGGTCGTGGAGACCATGATCGCGGGGGGGCGCGGACATCTGCCTTCGGCTCTCTCGCTGGTGGAGATCCTCCGGGTGCTCTATGACGAGGTGCTCCGCCTGGATCCTGTCCGCCCGGACTGGCCCCTCCGGGATCGCTGCGTCCTCAGCAAGGGACATGGCTGCCTGGCGCTCTACGCCCTCCTGCAGGACAAGGGGTTCTTCCCCGAAGAGGTGCTCTCCACCTTCTGCCGTCCTGGCTCCCTGCTGGGCGGGCACCCGGAGCGCGGCAAGGTCCCTGGCGTAGAGGCCAGCACGGGCAGTCTTGGGCACGGATTGCCCATCGGCTTGGGGTATGCGCTGGCAGGGCGTCTCAGCCACGCCGACTATCGCACCTTTGTCATCCTGGGGGACGGCGAGTGTGATGAAGGGTCGACCTGGGAGGCGGCCATGATCGCGGCCAAGCACCGCCTCGACTCGCTGGTGGTGATCGTCGACTACAACAAACAGCAGTCCTATGCCGGGACTTCAGAGGTCCTCCCGCTCGAGCCCTTCTCGGACAAGTGGCGGGCCTTCGGTTTCGCTGTGGCAGAGGTGGATGGGCATGACGTCCGGGCCCTCCGGCAGACGTTCCAGACTCTCCCCTTGGCGGCGGGACGTCCCTCTGCGGTCATCTGCCATACGGTCAAGGGCAAGGGGATCGATTTCCTGGAAGGGGATCTGGCCTGGCACCACAAGAGTGCCCTCAATTCCGCCACAGTCGATCAACTGTTCGCGGCCCTGAAGGGCTGAAGGGGCTCGCATGCGGAACACGTGTCTGAACCAGGTGCATGAGCTGGCCCGCAAGGACCCCCGCATCCTCTTCCTCGGGTCTGACCTCGGGGCCGGGACGCTCCAGGCTTTCCGGGAGGAACTGCCCGAGCAGTTCCTCATGGAGGGGATCAGCGAGCAAGCCCTGGTTGGCATGGCCGCTGGTCTGGCGCTGGAGGGAAGGGTCGTCTATCTCAACACCATTGCCACCTTCCTCACCCGGCGATGCTACGAACAGCTGGCCCTGGATCTTTGCCTGCACAAGGCGAAGGTCCGCCTGATCGGGAGTGGGGGCGGCCTCGTCTATGCGCCCCTGGGCCCGACCCACCAGGCCACCGAGGACATCGCCATCCTGCGACCCCTGCCTGGCATGGGGATTCTGGCTCCGGCGGACGCCACGGAGATGAAGCGGCTGATGCCGACCACCGTGGACTATGACGGCCCCCTCTACATCCGGCTGGGCAAGGGCGGAGATCCGGTGGTCACGCCCGACGAGCCGTTTGTCCTGGGCGCCCCGGTGGTGCTCCGGTCGGGGCGGAACATCCTGCTCATCACCACGGGCACGGCGGCGAGCCTCGCCCTGAAGACCGCAGACTTGCTCGCCGCCAGCGGTCACGAGCCCGGAGTGCTGCACCTGCCCACCCTAAAGCCCCTGGACCTGGAGGCCCTGAAGGCTCACTTGGCCCCAATGAGGGCCGTGCTGACCCTGGAGGAGCACCACCGCACGGGAGGCCTGGGCAGCCTGGTGGCAGAGGTACTGGCCGAGGAATCCTTTCCCGTGCCCAAGCGCTTCGCACGTCTGGGGCTGCCCGATGCCTTCGCCGAGGGATATGGCTCCCAAGCCAGTCTCATGACGGCCTGCGGTCTCCATGTTGAAGCCGCCGTGGCCACCGTCCAGCGGCTGCTGGTCTGAGGTCCGCCATGCTCCAGAGACTCGTCACGCCCCTCCACCAGCGCACCACCAGAGACTGCCTGCCGCGCATGGTGGACCACAAGGTCGAGGCCATGGGTGTGGCCCGGCAGTATGGGTTCGACTACTGGGATGGGGATCGCCGTTATGGCTATGGCGGCTATCGCTACGATGGCCGCTGGCGGCCCGTGGCCCAGCGTCTCATCGAACTCTATGGTTTGGGCCCCGGCTCTCGGATTCTCGACCTGGGCTGTGGCAAGGCGCATCTGCTCTATGAGCTCCAGCAGCTCCTGCCGGAAGCTACGCTGCAAGGCTGCGACATCTCGCGCCACGGGCTAGCCACTGCGCCGGAAGCCATCCGGCCCTTCCTCTTCGAACACGACCTGCGCACGCCGCTGCCATTCTCCGATGGCAGCTTTGATCTCGTGATCAGCCTGGGGACCCTGCACAACCTGCGCCTCTCTGAGGTGAAGACCGCTGTGCAGGAGATGGTCCGCCTCGCTCCGCGCCAGTACCTGATGGTGGAGAGCTACCGAAACCTCCAGGAATTGTTCAACCTCCAGTGCTGGGCTCTCACTGCGGAGAGCTTCTTCGACGAAGAGGAATGGATCTGGCTACTCAAGGACCTTGGCTACGGCGGCGACTATGAATTCATCTACTTCGAATAGGCCCAAGGGCATCGTCAACTCGGGCATGAAGATCTTCCACTTTCCAGAGAAGCTGCGCTCCCTCCCTCGTGAGCGGGGGGAGCTCCTGCCGCCCATTCACGTCCGGATAAAGCCCACGAACATATGCAACCACGACTGCTGGTTCTGTGCCTACCGCCAGGAGGATTTCCAGCTCGGCGAGACCATGGTGGAGCGGGACCAGATCCCCTTCGACAAGATGATGGAGATCGTGGACGACCTCGTCGAGATGAAGGTCGAGGCCGTCACCTTCAGTGGCGGCGGTGAGCCCCTCGTCTATCCCTACCTTCTGCAGACCGTGGAGCGGCTCGCGGAGCACGGCATCCGCTTCGCCACGCTCACCAATGGTGCGCGCCTCGCGGGACGCATCGCCGAAGCCTTCTCGCGCAATGGCACCTGGGTGAGGGTGAGCATCGACAGCTGGGATGGCCCCAGCTATGCCAAGGCCCGCCGCGTGAAGGAGACTGAGTTCGGCAAGGTCATTGCCAACATGGAGGCCTTCCAGAAGCTGGGCGGTCCCTGTGCGCTCAGCGCCGTCGTGGTGGTGGACAGGGAGAACGCGGCCCACCTTGCGGAGCTGGTCCGGCTCCTGACCGACATCGGGGTGGACAGCATCAAGCTCAGTCCCGTGATCGTGAGCAATGATGCGGAGACCACCAACCGCTACCACGCCGGGATCGAGCCCCTCGTGCGGGAACAGATTGCTCTGGTGCATGGCTACACGCAAGGCAGGACCGAGTTTTCGAACGCCTACCACGCCCAGCTTCACTCCTTTGAAAAGGGCTACCACTGGTGTCCCCTCCTCCAGATCCGTCCTGTCATCGGCGCGGATCTGAGCGTGTATTCCTGCCAGGACAAGGCCTACAACCCGCGCGGGCTGCTCTTCTCCATCAAGGAGCAGCGCTTCCGGGAGGCCTGGCTGAACGAGAAGGAGGCCTTCTTTAAGATCGATCCGGCCCAGCACTGCAACCACCACTGCGTGGCCCATGCGTCGAACGAGGCAATTCTTGAGTTCCTGTGCACAGATCCCGACCACCTTCCCTTCGTCTGAAGCGGGCGCCATCGTCCCATTAATACTTCCCCAGGACTCCTTTCCTGCCGACAAGGACCCATGCGCCAAGTTCGGAAGCCCTCAGAAACTCTGCCGTTGCTGCGCCCCGCCGTGTTTCTGGACAGGGACGGCGTGCTGGTGGAAGACGTGGGCCTGCTGAGGCGCGAGGAGGAGATCCGCCTGCTCCCAGGTGTGCCCGAGGCCCTGGCGCTGCTGAAGACCGCCGGCTACGATCTGGTCGTGGTCAGCAACCAGGCCGTCGTCGCCCGGGGACACCTGGATGAGTCTGGGGTCGAGGTACTCCAGGACCACATTGAGGGCAGGCTGAGTGCTGCTGGCGCCCCTCTCCTCGATGGGTTCTACTACTGTCCCCATCATCCGAAGGCCGACCTGGAGGCCTACCGGAGGGACTGTGACTGCCGCAAGCCCAGGCCGGGACTCATGCTTCGCGCTGCGGAAGAGCTGGGTCTCGAGCTCTCCCGGAGCTACCTGGTGGGGGACCGACCCACGGACCTCCTGGCGGGCCAGCGCGCAGGGTGCAAGACGGTGTGGGTCCAGACCGGGCAGCATTACGCACCCCTGATCCAGACCTCTGAGTCGCTGCTTGAAAGGCCCTCCGCCGACCACACCTGTGGAAGTCTTCTGGAAGCGGCGCGCTGGATACTCGCCCGCGCACCCTCCACCACCGATTCCCCGGTTATGGAAGCCAAGAGGTGACATTCATGCGTTTTCTGTTCGTGGTGCCCCGGTTCTCTCCTAATTTTGGGGACTTCTACACGTTCCCCCTTGGCATTGCCTATGTCTCCGCCGCCATGAAGCGGGCGGGTTTCGAGGTGCGGACCCTCAACCTGAACCACAGCGCCCGAGCCATCAGCGACCTTCTCAAAGAACAGCTTGAGGATGGTGTCGATGTGGTCTGCACGGGTGGCCTTAGCCCGCACTACAACATGGTCAAGCAGATCCTGGATTGCACGCGGGCGATCCAACCGGGCATCCGCACCGTGCTCGGCGGGGGACTTCTGAGCAGCGAACCCGTCGTGGTCATGGAGGGGACCGGGGCGGAATTCGGCATCATCGGCGAGGGAGAGGTCTCCATGTGCGAGTTGGCCCAAGCGCTGGAGGAGGGATTGGATCCCGGGGCGATCGCGGGGCTCATCTACCGCCAGGATGGGGAGCTTCGTGAGACTGCCAAGCGGAGGGAGAACCCTGATATCGACGCCCTGCCCTGGCCGGACTATCAAGGCCTGGAGCTGGGAACCTACCTCGACATGCTTTTTCCGGATGGCGCACGTCGTCGGTTGTCCATGGCGGGCAGCCGCTCCTGTCCCTATGAGTGCACCTTCTGCTATCACCCCACGGGCCGAAGGTATCGTCAGCGGTCCCTGGATGCCGTATTCAAGGAGCTCGACCACCTAGTCCGTACCTATCACCTGGACCACGTCAACATCCAGGACGAGCTGTTCTCAGAGAACCACGAACGGACCTCAGAGTTCTGCCGGAGGATCAAGGCCTATGGCATCACCTGGGACATCCAGCTCCGGGTGGATCTGGTGACGCGGGAGCTGCTGGCGGAGCTGAAGGAAGCCGGGTGCACCTACCTGAGTCTCGGCATTGAGAGTGCTGACGACCGCATCCTGAAGAGCATGCGGAAGCACACGACCCGGGCCCAGATCGAGCAGGCACTAAAGCTGACCCGCGAGGCCGAGATCGAGGTCCAGGGCAACCTGATCTTCGGTGACCTGGAAGAGACCCTGGAGACCGCGAACAACACCTTGGACTGGTGGAAGGAGCACCTGGAATACCGGCTGAGCATCTTCTTTATCAATGTCTATCCCGGCACCCACCTTTTCCGCGAGGCTTGTAGCCGCGGCATCATCAAGGACAAACAGAAGTTCCTGGAAGATGGATGCCCCCTGGTCAATGTCTCCCGGATGAGTGAAGCCGAGTTCAAGGCCCTGGGGGAGAAGATCGACGCATACCGCAACACCTACCTCTATACACCCAGCACCTTCAGGCTGCTCCAACCCGATCTCCGGGGGTGTTGTACGGCCGAGATCTCCTGTCGGAGCTGCAGCCGAACCAGCCTCCACCTGGATGTCTGGGTCTTCGGGGCCAATCTCATAACTTGCCCCCACTGCCTTCAGCGGCATGACCTGGAACCCTTCTCGACTTTCCAGGGCCGGTATGAACCCCAGTTCGAGGCTCTGGTTGCGCAAAATACTCGGCTGGGAATCTGGGGTGCTGGCAACATCGCCAACGCCCTCCTGAAGGCCTCCCCCGCCCTCCGGGAGAGCGACATCCCTCTCTTCGATCAGAGCGTCAGCCGGCAGGGGCAGGCTCTGCTTGGGCACGTCATCTCGCCGCCCTCCAGTCTTGAGGCCATGGGTGTGGACACGATCCTGGTCGCCTCCATCCTCTATCGCGACGACATCGTCCAGATCATCGAGAAGAGGCACCCGAGTGTCACGAGGATCCTGACCCCTGCCTTTATTTCGGAACCCGGGGGCGATCACAGCCTCTCCTTCCGCGAGGTGGACCACGCCCAAGGCAATTTCCAACGCTATTGAACGCAGCTCAGTTGCACGAGCAGGCACCCACCCCCTTTAAGAGAGAAGCTGCCCCATGAAAGCCATGGTCCTCTGCGCCGGGAAAGGCACACGCCTGGGCGAGCTCACGCTGGAGCTGCCCAAGCCTTTGCTGGATATCCATGGCCGCCCCATCCTTGACCGCATTCTTGCGAACCTTGCGCGCCATGGCTTCACCGAGGTGGTGCTCAACCTCCACCATCGGTCAGATGCCATCCGGGCCTATGTCGGAGATGGCTCGGCCTGGGGGCTCAAGCTGGCACTGGTTGAGGAAGCGGAGCTGCTCGGCACGGCAGGTTCCGTGCGTCACGCGGCACACCTGCTCGGTGGGCCGGGCCCCATTCTTGTGCACTATGGCGATGTGGTGACCGACCAAGATCTTACCGCCATGGTGAGCTTCCACCAGGAAAAGGCCGCCCTAGCCACGCTGCTCCTCCACCAGCGTGCCCATTCCAATAGCGTGGTGGTGCTCGACGAGGAGCAGCGCATCCAGAGGCTGCTGGAGCGTCCCACGGAAGCAGAGCGAAAGGGGGTTGAATCCCCCTGGGTGAACTCGGGGATCTACCTCCTGGACCCAGCTGTGCTGAGTCTGATTCCCGTAGGCCATAGTGACTTCCCCAGGCAGGTCTTCCCGGGCCTGATATCCAGCGGGCGGCTCTTAGGCTTCCCCCTCACGGGCTACCGGTGCGCCATCGACAGTCCCGAGCGGCTCGAGCGGGCCCGGACAGACCTGCAGGATCACCCCTGGCCCGAGCCAACCAGGTTGCGGCAGGCAAGCGGCCCCAGGCACTCCCCCCATGCTTGAAGAGGACGGTCGAATCCCTCCGGTCAGGGTTAGATCCCGGCTTGTTGGCCAGCTGGCGGGATGGTCTGGCAGCGCCGTGGGGCGAAGAAACCGAGTGATCATTCCTGCTACAGATCAACGAAGTTTTCCGGTACGGATGTAGCTACTCTCCGCGGGTAGGCTTCCTTCGACGAGGTCCCATGGCTCCTGATTCCCTCCGGGCGCTGCTGCCCGAAGCGCACACTATCCTATTCTTCGCACCCTTCTACAACCGTACCGGATATGGGATGGGCGGGCGGGCGCTGGCGATGGCGTGGCACCTGGCGGGGCTGCGAGTCCGGATCATTCCCGTGGATCAGGTAGAGCCGGGGGTCGATGACGTTGACCTGAGCCTGCTGAAGGCGCTCGAGCAGACCCCGGTTCAGGGGGCTCTGGTGGCCGTCTTCCTGCATGTCCCGAATCCTGGCTGGCTGCAGCTCCAGCTGCCGCCGGGCACCCTCCGGATCATGTGCACGACCTTTGACAGCAGCCTCCAGGGCAACCTCCCCCCCGCCGCCTGGGTAGATGTCTGCAACCGGATGGACCAGCTCTGGGTGATGAGTGAGCACGAGATCCAGGGCTGGTGCAGTGCCGGCATGGAGCCGGCCAAGGTGCGCTGCCAGATGGTGCCTCATCCCTGGATGGAGAACCCCTACCTTCCGCCTGTGGTGCGAACCAAGAGGCCTGGCCCCTTCCGGTTCCTTGCGCTTGCCATGTACCAGCCGCGGCGGCGCTGGGACACCCTGATTGAGGCCTTTCTGGAGGAGTTCAAAGAGGAGTCGGCTGTCGAGCTCTACCTCAAGGTGAACTACCCGGGCTGGCATCCGATCCCAGGACAGCCCAAGCGGGATCTGGCCCACCTGCTGGAGGAGCTCCGGGTCCGGACCGGTTCGCGCGCGCAGGTGATTGTTGATGAGGAGCTTGGCACCCGCATGGGAGTCTGCAGCCTCCTGGACAGCTGTGACTTTTTTGTCTCCACCGATACCAGCACCACGGCCCCGGTCTTTGAGGCCATGGTCCGCGGGAAGCGGCTGATCCTCCCCGAGGGCTATGGCGGAAGCTCTCCTCTGGGGGCTAGGGTGCTCATCGCGGAAGACCCGACTTTCACGGTCTCTATGACGGAAGAGATGCTGGCCTACCAGCCCCATCATCGGGGCAAGCCCATGCCCATGCTCCGGGTGGCGGACGTCCGCCGCGCCTTGCGGGAGGCCTATGGGCTGTCCAAGGCTGGAACGGCCCAGCCATGGCCCGAGTGGGAAGCCTGGACTGAGACTTTCCGCGTGGCTGAGGCCATCGCAAGCTCCATCCAGGCCATCTCGGCGGGTTTCGCAGCCCGGGAAGCAAGCCCAAGCCCGCTGCCTCGACTCCGCTGGGAAGGCTCGCAGTTCGTCTACCACAGCTTGGCCCATGTCAACCGCCAGCTCTGCCTGGGGCTGATTAGCTCGGGGGAGGCGGAACTGAGCCTGATCCCCTATGAGCGGGATCAGTTCGATGCGTCTGCCGAACCGGCCATCGCACCCTTGGCGGAGCGGGTCCTGGCGCCGCTGTCCGGTCCCGCCCAGGTGCATGTCAGGCACCAGTGGCCCCCGAACTTCACGGCCCCTCCCGAGGGCGCCTGGGTGATGATCCAGCCCTGGGAATTCGGCGGGATCCCGCAGGCCTGGGTGGAGCCCATGACCCGCGAGGTGGATGAGATCTGGGCCTACTCCACCTGGGTCCGGGACCGCTATATCGAGAGCGGGGTGCCCGCCGAGAAGGTGGTCGTCATCCCCCTCGGGGTGGACTCGAATGTCTTCAGGCCCGAGGGCCCGCAGGCCTCCTTGTCCACCGCCAAGCGGTTCAAGTTCCTGTTCCTGGGGGGAACCATCCCTCGCAAGGGCATCGACCTGCTGCTCGAGGCCTACCAGCAGGCCTTCACCGCCGCTGACGACGTCTGCCTGGTCATCAAGGGCCAGGGGGGCGAGGTCTATCAGGGGACGGAGCTTGGCCAGATACTCCAGGACCTCAAGGCCCGGCCGGGGGCCCCCGAGATCGAATACACCACCGCGAACCTGGCGGAGGCCGAGCTCGCCGCGCTCTACCGAGCCTGCGATGCCTTTGTCATGCCCTACCGGGGCGAGGGGTTCGGTCTGCCCATGGCCGAGGCGATGGCCAGCGGAAAGCCTGTCATCGCCACGGCCCGGGGTGCCGCCATGGACTTCCTGGCGGAGGATCGGGCCTACCTGATTCCCTGTGATCGCCGCCGCATCAACATGACGGAGGAGTTCCAGCCGTCTGCTCCAGGCTTCTGGCTGGAGGAGCCTCGTCTGGAGGACCTGGTGGCCCTCCTGCGCCACGTGGCGTCCCACCCCGAGGAGGCCGCCGCCAAGGGGCGGCAGGGCAGGCTCTGGGTCGCGGCAAACCTGGGTTGGGAGAGACCCACTCGCCTGATCCTGGAGCGGCTGAAGGTCCTGGCGGAGCGCACGCCCCTGCGCTTCCTTCCGGCCGAGGCCCGGATCCCCGAGCCGGGGGCCCGCGAGGCCTTCCTCCTGCAGCCGGATTGGTCCGGTGCCGCCTGGGTCGAGATCCTGCTGGCCTACGTGGCCGCCTTCCGGCCCGGGGAGCCTGTGGGCTTGGTGCTGTTATTGGAGGGCACCGGCTCCACCCAGGAGGAGGCTCAGGAGCGGGTGCTCGAGCTGCTTGCGCGAGCGGGCCATGAGGCCTTCGCGGATGTGGAGATCGTGGACCAGCCGGAGGACATGCTGGAGACCCTCAAGCGCTACGACACCTTCCAGTGGGTCGCCGAGGTCGGCGCCGCCGGTGCGAACCGCCTGGGACCCCGCGCCAAGCGCCTCCATGAAGCCCGTCTGGCCCTCCGGCGCTGAGTCCTCACTGACCCGGAAACCCCCCATGCCGGAGGCTCCCTGAAACTCTCCCTCGCCCTGATCGTTCGCGACGAGGCCGCGCATCTGGCGGCCTGCCTGGCGTCGGTGGCGGGGCTGGCGGATGAGGTGGTGGTGGTAGACACGGGGTCCACGGATGGGACCCAGGCCATCGCGGCGTCCGCCGGAGCGCGGGTGAACCAGGCCGACTGGCGCGACGACTTCGCCTGGGCGCGCAACGAGAGCCTGGACCGGTGCACGGGGGACTGGATCCTGGTGCTGGACGCGGATGAGCGGTTGGATCGGCAAGCCTTCTCGGTGATCCGTCGAGCGATGAGGGAGGAGGGGGCACTCGGCCACTTCCTGCTCATGCGGAACTACCACGCCAGCGGGGCCCACCTGGGCCTGCACGGCGGCGCCCGGCCCAACCCCGGCGGCCCCAAGGGCACCGAGGGCCTGGGTTTCGTCACGGAGTTCCTGGCGCTCCGCCTCTTCCGCCGGGACCCCCGGATCCGCTACCGGGGCCGTATCCACGAGACCGTGGAGCCCAGCTTCGAGGCGCTGGGCCTCGCGCCGAAGGCCCTGCCTGTGGTCATCCACCACCTGGGGAAGG
Organism: uncultured Holophagaceae bacterium; assembly: GCA_903863195.1. GTDB lineage: Bacteria > Acidobacteriota > Holophagae > Holophagales > Holophagaceae > Geothrix. The sequence goes on along the minus strand of CAIPAY010000116.1, from coordinate 21,140 downwards.
GCGATGCTGATCTCGACCGGGCCAAGCAGGATCGCTACTTCCGCATCGCCCAGGAGGAGGCCGCGGCCCACCCGGGGGAGTTTCGTGCCCAGTTCAACCTCATGCAGGAAGCGGCCATGCTCGAGCGGTGGGCCATTTGTGCCGAGGCCACCCGGGCCTGCCTGCGGCTGGAGCCGGAGCCTCCGCTCCGTCTCAGGCTCTCCGGAGCCCGGGCCCTGGGGGCCACCGGGGCCACCGAGGAGGCCCTCGCCCTGCTGGCGCGGCCCGCGAGTCCCGAGGCCCGGCCGTCCCTGTGCACCGTGAAGGGGGAGCTCCTGGGCGGGATGGGACAGGTGGAGGCGGCCATCGCAGCCTACCTCGAGGCCATCGACCTGGAGCCGTCCTTCACACTGCCCTTCCTCCGCCTCTCGGCGCTGCTGCGGGACCAGGGCGAGCTGGGCGAGGCCCACGCCATCCTCGAGGCCGGGCTGGACCAGAACCCCGGCGACCTCCTGCTCTGGGAGGCGCTGGTGGGCCTGGGCGCCGCCACCCAGGACCTGCCCGCCGCCGCCCGGGATGCCTGGAGTGCGCTCGCCCGGTTCCCCGCGGGCGGTCGTGGCCTCTGGCACCTGATCGTCGCGCGGTCGCTGCAGGCCCAGGGCGCGACTGGCGAGGCGCGGCTGGTGCTGGACCGCGGCCTGGCCGCGTTCACCGGTCACGCCGAGCTGCTCCGGCTGCGGGCCGAGCTACCCAGCTGAAGGCGGGGCCTGCCCCCCCATCCGCTCCGCCACCAGGTCCACACCCAGCCGCTTCGCCGTGGCGTAGAGGGTGGGCCGGGCCAGGCCGAGGCTCTCGGCGGCCTCGGCGGCGCGGTGGCTGCAGGCCTGGAGGGTGTCCTGGAGGAGGCGGCGCTGGAAGGCCCGGGTGGCCTCCTCCCAGGTGCGGGTCTGCAGGGTCGGGGTTTCCAGCTCCGGGAAGTGCCGGGGCCGGAGGGCGCCCTCCTCGCAGCGCAGCACTGCGCGCTCCAGGGCGTGCAGCAGCTCCCGCACGTTGCCGGGCCAGGGCAGGCGCGCCAGGGCCTCAGGCAGCCCCGGGGCCAGGGCGGGGATAGGCCGCTTCGTGGCCTCGGCGGCGCGGGCCGCGAGCCGGGGGACCAGGAAGGGGAACTCATGGCGGCGGGCCGCCAGGGGCGGCAGCCGCAGCACCGCGCCCTGGAGCCGGAAGAGCAGGTCCCGCCGGAAGGTGCCTGCAGTGGCGAGGTCCTCCAGGGCGCGGTGGGTGGCTGCGGCGAAGCGCACGTCCACTTTCACCGAGTGGTCCGAGCCCACGCGGCGGATCTCGTGCTCCTGCAGCACCCGCAGCAGCAGCGACTGGAGGCGCGGCGACAGGTCGGCCACCTCATCCAGGAAGAGGGTGCCGCCCCGGGCCGCCTCGATGGCGCCCCGGCGGTCGCGGTCCGCGCCGGTGAAGGCGCCCTTCAGGTGGCCGAACAGCTCGGACTCCAGCAGACCTTCGGCGAAGGCTGAGCAGTTCACGGCCACCAGCGGACCCGAGCGGCCCGAGCGCCGGTGCAGCTCCCGCGCCGCCAGCTCCTTGCCGCAGCCGGTGGGGCCCAGGATGAGCACCGGCAGCTCCGAGGCTGCCACCCGGTCGAGCTCCCGCAGCACCGCGGCCAGGGGCTCGCTGCCGTCCGTGAGGAGCAGGCCGCCCTCGACCCCTGCCTCGGCGGGTCGCTGGGCCCGGAGCAGCGCCAGCCAGGGGGCAAGCAGCAGGGGCTCGAGGGTAGGAGCCACGGTACTGTCCAGGGCCTGCGCCAGCAGCACTGCGCCCACGGGGCAGCCCTCCCAGATCAGGGGGTGGCCGCGCCAGAGCCAGGCGCCATGACCGAAGGGGGCCAGGGCACCATCTCTGGCCAGGCGGCCGAGGGCGCCCTCCGGCGGGGCCGCCCCGGTGCCCAGGGTCTGCAGCTGGCCGGCGTCCTCCCAGGTGATCCAGGTGGGTGCCTGGCGCTGGGCCAGCCACGCCTGGAGCAGCGCCAGGGGTGCCGGCGGGGCGGTGTCGGACACCGGTGGCCAGAGGTCCGCGAGCCGCCGCTGGTGCCGGCCCGAGGCGGCCCGGTCGGCGATGGCCTGGAGGGCGAGCAGGGCCTCGGCCCTGCGCTGCGTGGGTACCCGCTCCAGCACCTGGAGCCCCAGCTCGAGGCGCATGATCTGCGTGGGACAGGTCCGCCAGGTGGACCAGAAGGCCTCGGGATCCCCGCAGCCCCGGAAGAGCCGATGCGCCTCCCAGCTGAGCTGTGTCTCCGGATCCGCTTCGGGGGGTGGCGACTCGGTCAGCGGGCCCAGGGCGGCCGTGAGGAACTGGGTGTAGGGGTGGTCCCCGACCCGGTCCAGCCCCTCCCGCACCAGGTCCCAGTCCTCCTGGTCGGCGCCATGGCTGGCCAGGAGTCCCCATCCCTCGGTGAAGTCCGGGTGGGCCTCCACCAGGGCCCGGATCCGCTCCAGCGCCACGCGGGGTTCCAGCTGCACCTCGGCCAGCTGGGCGGTCTCCATGGCCTGCCAAGGCTGCGGGAGGGGCCCGCGCTGGTGGACCCAGCGGCCATGGGCGGGCAGATCCGCCCACTGGAGCGCGGTGACCGCGGCGTTGGAGGCGGCGCGCTCGGCCCAGCCAGCGGCTCCCAGCCGGCCGAAGTGGGCGTGGGCCAGGGTGAAGGCCCGGAGGGCGGCCTCGGGTTCGAAGGCCCGCAGGGCGAGCTGGCCCTTGGCCATCCAGTGGAAGGGATCTGCGCAAGGGTGGGCGTAGGCCTCCCAGGCCGGGTAGCCAGGCTCCGGGGCCGGCGGCAGACCGCCCCAGCGCACCCGCAGCCGGTCCCAGGTCGGGTGCCCTGCTGCGGGTGGCGGCGCGGGTCGGTGGCCGGCCTCCCGGAGGTCTGCCGCCAGTGCTGCCGACCAGCCGACAGGGGACTCGGCGGGGAGCCTCAGGTTCAGGACCTCCGCCAGGGCAGGCTCCGGCGGCGCCCCGGCGCCCAGGTTGCGGGGCACCAGCGGCCCCAAGCCCAGGGGGGAGGCGCCGGGCGCCCGGGTCCAGGCCCGGACGTCCGGCGCCAGCATCCAGGCTCCGCCGGGCAGCTCCCGCAGCCACGGGCAAGCCTGGTAGGGGCGGAGCTCCTCGGGCAGGGACGCCAGCAGCAGGGGCTGCGCGTGGCGCTGCAGGGCGGGCCAGGGGAGCTCCGGGGGCAGCGAGCCTTCCGGCAGCAGGCGGCCCTCTGGGTCCTGCTGTCGGAGGAGCGCCTCCCACCAGCCCGGAGGCAGGGTCCGGTACGCCGGGGGAAGCAGGTCCAGGAAGGGCGGCAGCTGCAGGTCGCCCTGTTCATCCACGGCCCCGAGCACCGCCACCCAGCGCAGCCGCCGGGGCAGGTCCAGCAGCACGGAGCCCGCCGCCATCCAGGGTGTGCCGTCGCCGTCCAGCAGGGCCTCCCAGGCCCAGGTGAGGAACTCGTCCTCCCGGGCGCCGCGCCGGGTCGCGGCCACCCCGGGGCTGCCGTGCCGCAGACTGGCGATCCAGAGCGGATCGGGCCGGGGCTCGAACCGGGCGGGAGCCTGGGTGACCTGCGGCCCGGTAGAGCGGCGGGCCTCCTGCTCCAGGCGGGGCCAGCGCCCCTCCCGGCCGCCCAGGAGCCAGGCCTGGCTGATGGCCGCCAGGGCCCAGGGCGCGTCGCCCCAGCGGCGGCCGCGATCGAGGCCCCAGGGTGCTTTCCAGTCACCCAGCCAGGGGGCTCTCAGCACCCGAGCATGCCTCGCCAGACCTCCCAGAAATCGGGGAAGGTCTTGCCGACACAGTGGGGATCTTCCAGCTCGCCCCCCCAGCGGAGGGCGCCCACCGCCGCCGCGAAGGCCATGCGGTGATCGTTCCGGGGACTGAAGGGCGCCCGGGGCGCGGTGGGCTGCCCGGGGGTGATGCGCAGGGTGTGGTCGCCGAGGATCTCCGCCTGTCCGCCCAGCCAGCGGACGAGCTCCGCGGAGGCGTCCAGGCGGTCGCACTCCTTCAGGGGCAGGGTGTGCAGGCCACGCAGCTCGGAGGGGCCGGGAGCCAGGGCCGCCAGGGCCGCCAGCACGGGACCCAGGTCCGGGCACTCGGTCAGGTCCGCATCCAGGCCGCGCTGCAGGCGGCCGGAGACCTCGAGGCACTGGGCATCCACCCAGGCGGTCCGGCAGCCGGCGGCGGCCAGGATCTCGGCCATGGCGCGGTCCCCCTGGGCGTCTCCGCGGTCCAGCGGACCCGCCCGTAGGCTGCGGCCGGTGACCGCGGCGGCGGCGAGGAAGGCGGCGGCGCCACTCCAGTCACCGGGCAGCTCCAGGTCCTGGGCCGACAGGCAGCCGCCGGGGAGGTGCCAGCGGCCGGGCTCAAGCACAGCCATGCAGCCGAACCGCCGGAGCCACTGGGTGGTCAGGTCCAGATAGCTGGAGCTGGCCACGGAGGTCCAGGTGAGGGTGCTGTCCTCGGGCAGGGCGGCGGCCGCCAGGGCCAGTCCCGACAGGAACTGGCTGCTGAGCCGGGCATCGACGCGAAGCTCCAGCCGCCGGGGCCGCTCCGGAGCGGGTTGCAGCCAGGCTCCGGAAGCAGCCGGGGTCCAGGTCGCGCCCAGGGACTGGAGGGGGCCCAGCAGGGGACCCAGGGGCCGCTCGAACAGGCGGGAATCGCCCTCCAACCGCAGCGGACCCTGCGCCGTCAGAGCGAGCCAGGGCAGCAGGAACCGCAGGGTGGTGCCCGAGGCACCAAGCCAGAGGGGGGTTTCCGTGTGCGGTCGCGTGCCCCCGACCAGCCGCCAGCCGCCGGCGCCTTCCTCCAGTGGGAAGCCCAGCCCCCGCAGGGCCTGGCGCATCCAGCGGGTGTCCTCGGCCTCCAGCCCGCCCCGGAGGGTGCTCGCGCCCGGGGCGATGGCCGCAAGCAGCAGGGCCCGGTTGGTGACGGACTTGGAGCCGGGCACCCGCACGGGATGCAGGGCTGCGCCGGGACCGAGGCGGTTGTCTTGAGGCAGTGACATAGACATGGGGGCAGGTTGCCGCGAGGCGCCCCCGGGTGCAAGCGCTAAGAGCCGAGGTCCAGATTTCCCGGCGCGGCCTAGGAGATGTTCTCGAGGATGGGCTTGGTGATGCGCTTGTCCGTCACCAGGGTCCACTTGTAGACGCCGTAGAAGTCGATGGGGCGCTTGTAGCGGAGGACGATGGTGCAGGTGCCGGCCTCGCCGGTGCTGACCTTGGTCACCCGGATGGCGTTCTTGTCTGTCAGGGCCTCGACCACCCCGAGCTCCCGGGCCTTCTCCTTGACCTCCCGCTCCAGGACCTCGACGGGCTTGCGGCCGCCGCCGGTGGCGATGAAGTCGCAGGCGTCGATCAGCTCGCTGTTGCCGTAGTAGACCGGGACGGCCTTGACGGCGGCCGCGCCCAGGACGCCGACCACGAGCAGGGTTGCCAGGCACCCGACCTTGCCTTCACCGCGCTGACCACGCATGGGAACCTCCAAATCACCTCAGATCTTCGAGGGCCTGCCGGGCGAGAGGAGCGACCAGGGGGCCCTCGGGACCGAGGAGGGTTGCCTGAGGATACTTCAATGCCTGGCGGAAAGCCTGCGCAGCTTCGGACTGGTAGGCCGCACCCAGGTGGATAAAACAGAGGCCCGTGTGGTAGTCAATGGTGCCCTGGCTGACCCCGCGCACGGTGGTGAGCCGGGCATCGCGGAGCAGCTCGATGGCCTTGTCGTAGCGATGGAACTGCATCAGGGCCAGGGCCATGCTGAGCTTCAGCAGGTTGGCCTCGTCCCCCTTGGAGCCGGCGTACTGCAGGCGCAGGTGGCTGAGGACGGCGGGGTAGCACAGCTCCGGCGAGCCCAGGGGCAGCTCCAGGGCTTCCTGGAGCACGGGTAGGGTCAGGGCGGCTCCCCCCTGGCTGAGAGAGAGGGGTCCCTTCGCGGTGCCCAGCTGCTGCCGGAGGGCCTCGGTGGAAGGCAGGGGCTTCCCCTCGAGCTGGAGCAGGGGCTGGCCCGCCTGGATCCCGGCCTTGAGGGCGGTTTCCGAGGCCGCAAGCACCCAGGGACCGGCTTCTCCCGGCACGTCCAGGAGGGTGAGGCCGAGGCCGGGCTCCGAGAGGCGCGGCAGCGTGTTGAGGCGCGTCGCGAGTCTGCCGAGAGGGTCCTGCTCCAGGGGTTTCACCAGCAGGCGTTCCTCCTCACCATCGAGGGTGGCGAGGACCAGCTCCACCCGGTGGATGACGGGATCATGGACCGGGGTGGCGAGCAGGATGAGCTCCGCCTCGCGGGAGGCCTTGAGGCGGGCGAGGGCATCCCGGGGGGCTTCCCCCGCGCGGGCAGGCAGGAAGGCGAGCTGCTGCAGGCGGTCTCCCAGGGTCTCCAGCAGAGCCTGGAACCGGGCGCGGCCCGTGAAGTCGCCGCCCTCGAGGCCTACGAAGGCGAGCCGGGGCTTCGGCCGGGCTTCGACCTCCAGGGCCTTGCCATCTTCAAGGGTGACGCGCTGGGAGAACCCGCCCCCCGGGAAGCGCACCAGCAGGTCGTAGGGACCCGAACAGACCAGGGCCTTCACCACCGGCAGGGGGCCGAGGCTCTGACCCGAGAGGAAGAGCTCGCCCCCGGGCCAAGCCGAGGCCACAGACAGCGCGCCCTTGGAGGCTTCCATGCGGAGGGGTTCGAGGGTGTGGTCAGCCGGGGGGGTCGCCAAGTCTTCGCCCAGCTCCAGGATCCGGGTCCGGAAGCACGGGGCGCGCAGCTCCAGGCGGTGCTTGCCGGCGGGGAGCTCGGGGATGACGAAGGCGGCGGAGAGATCCTCGGGCCGCAGACCCAGGGGGGTCGCCAGCGCCGCGGCTTCGGGTCCGGCCTTGCCGGTGGTGTGGCCGAGGCTCCTCCCGTCCAGCAGGACTTCGATGTCGCTGGGCTGGACGTAGAAGGTGAGGGTGGACGCGACGCGCTCGAGCTTGAACTCGGCCGTCTTCACGTCCTTGGGACCGAGCTCCACGGTGAGCTCCGCCGGGGTGTGGCCCGGCCGGGCATAGGCCAGCTTGTGGACGCCGAAGGGCAGATACTTCCGGGGCAGGGCGGGGACGGCCTTGCCGTCCACGAGCAGGCGGCCGCCCTCGGGCGTGAGGCTCAGCTTGACCAGGGCATACTTCTCCCCCTTCAGGCGGTCGAACTGGGCCGCGAGACGCTGGGACGTGAGGGCGCGGTCCACGTCGAAATCGGGATTGAGGTCGATGAGGGACTGGAGGCGCACATGGGCGCGGGGCTTGTTCTGCTGGCTGCGGTCATCCAGGACCGCGAGCCAGTTGTAGGCCTCGCAGAGCATCTGCACGCCCTCGGGCTCCAGCGCGATGCCCTTGGGCGCAAGGGCGGCCACGACGCTGTCGAAGCGCTGCGTGGCGCCCTCCCGGTCGCCCTGGGTGGCCCACAGGGACTTGCCCTGCAGGAAGGCGTCCTTCACGGCGGCATCCTGCCCAAGGAGGAGGCCGCAGAACAGAGGCAGGAGGAAGAGGTGGCGGAGGCGCATGTCAGTTCAGCCGGAGCAGCAGGTCATTGCGGCGGTCGCAGAGGATCAGGCCGCCAGAGCGGTCCAGGACCAGGGAGGTGATGCGGCCCGTGATGCCGAGGGCCTTGAAGGTCGCCTGCCGGAGCACGGCGCCGTCCGGGCCGTAGATGACGACGCCCTCGCCGAAGTCGCCCCCGTCCACCAAGGCCGCCACCTGCCCCGCCCCATCGGCGGCCAGGGCGGTCACGGTCCGGAAGGCCGCGGGCAGGTCCTTGCCGTAGGGCACGATGGTGCGGGGCTGGCCGTCGGGATCCAGGAACAGCAGCTTCCGGTCCGCGTCCGCGGCGATGACCACCCCGCCCGTGGGGAGGGGGGCCAAGGCCGAAGCGGTGGGCGAGGCCACGGTCCGCGCGGGGCCCTCCAGCGGGAAGAGGGTCAGGGCGGGCGTCTTGGCATCGGCCACCCAGAGGGTGCCCCAGCGGTCCAGGGCGGCGCCGGAGATGGCCCCGAGGGCTCCGAGGGGCAGGACCGCCGGCGTGTCTTCTCTAAGCAGGCCCGCCTTGGTGAGCAGCCAGAGGGGGCCGGAGGGCGCCGCGACCAGCGCCCGAGTGCCGGGCGCGGCGGGGCCCTGGGGGCTCAGCTCGCCCCCACGGAGGCGGAAAGCGCGGTCGAGGTCGCTCTGGAACAGGAGCAGGTCGCCATCCGGCGCCAGGGCCAGGAGGATGGGGGTCTTCAGCCACTTGGTCCGGCCGGCCGGCCAGGGGCCTTCGTTCTTGAGGAGGGGCTTCTGCAGGCGCTGCTTCACCAGCAAGGCGGTGCGCCACTCGGCTTCCTGGGCCTCAGGGCTCTGGGGGGCCTTGGCCCGCAGCCGCTGGAGCATGCGCAGGCAGCTCGGCAGGTCGCCCAGGGTGTCCAGGACCTTAGCAGCCTCAAGCATTGCCGGGGCAGCGGCGGCGGCATCCTCGCGGAGGCGGAAGGCGTCGACAAAGAGCTGAAGTGCGCGGCCGGGTTGGCCCTGGTCGCGCCAGGCGCGCCCCAGCTGGAGGCGCGCCTCGGCACAGGCGGCGGCGTCCGGGAAGAGATCCAGCACCCGGTTGAACTCGGCCATGGCGTCCTTGAGGTCCGCGGGCCGTCGGGCCTGCCGGGCCAGCAGGATGCCGCGGAGCAGCAGTCCTTCGGCGGCTTCGGGCGACTTAATGTAGTCCCCGCGCAGGCGCTCCAGGTAGGGCATGGCCGCCTCGGGCTTCTGCTCGATCTCCACCTGGTGGCGGGCGAGCCGCAGCAGCACCTGGGGCGCGAAGGCGCTGCCTGGAGCGGCCTGGAGCAGCTGGGCCCAGGTCTCCTGGGCCTCCTTGTAGGCCTTGTCCGAGTAGGCCCGATCCCCGCTGCGGTAGAGGCGCTCCGCCAGTCCCGCATCCTGGGCGGGAGCCTGGGCCAGCACCGGCATGACGCAGAGCAGCGCGGCCGGGAATCGGAGCCATCGAGAGAAGGCAGGCATGGGGGCCTCGGATCTAGAAAAAAGCATAGCCGCCCGGACTCCGATCAGGGCGCCAGTGCTTTCAGAAGTGCCTCGGGGGCATAGGGCTTGTAGAGCACCCCCATGAGCCAGGGTTCCGTCGTGCTGGAGTCGCGAGCCGCCGTGGAGAGCAGGACCTGGCGGCAGCGGTGAGTCTCGCACTGCATCTTCAGCCAGGGACGCAGGTCGCCCACGGCATCCATCTGCTCGGAGATCAGCAGGTCCACCGGGCGCTCTGTCAGGAGGGCGGCGGCCTCGGTGCGGGTGCCCGCCTCGCGGACGTCCCAGGTCTGGCCCAGGGCCGCCAGCAGCCGCTTCCGGAAGAAGGAGCTGGGTTCCAGCAGCAGGATGCTGTGGATGGGGGCCCGGCGGGAGATCTCCTCCTCGGTGAGGCCCAGGGCCAGGAGGGACTCCTTGGCCGCGCTGCGCAGGCCCAGGCCGGTGGCGCCCTTGAAGACCTCCTTCAGGGGCTCGGCCAGCTCCGGGTGCCGGGTGAGGGCGCCGATCTCGCAGAGACGCGCCTGCTCCCGCCAGTCGAGGTCCTTCCGTAGGAGATCCTTCCGCACAAAGGTCGCGAGCTCGTTGGAGAGCTCGGTCCGCATGATGAACTCAGGGTCCTGCAGGGCCTCGCGGAGCGCCAGCAGCGCGGCGGCCCGGGTGGGGCCCTGGGGCGGCAGCGCCTGGACCATGGCCCGCACTTTCTCCTCTTTGCCGGCGATGTGCGCCAGGCTGGCGCTGCGCCGGCCGAGCTCCTTCACCACGGCCGAGACCCTGTCGTTGGTCTCTCGATCCCAGCCCCCCTTGGTCCGGAGGTCGAAGAGGAAGTCCGAGAACAGGTCCTTGAGGCGGGAGTAGAGCCCCTGGTCGAAGCAGTAGAGGTGCTGGGTGGCCAGGATGGCCCGCAACCGCTGGCCCTCGCCCTCGCGCTCGTCGCAGCAGCGGGTGATGAGCTGCTCCAGGGCTGGCAGGGCGTCCTGGGGCAGGGGTCGCTCAAAGCCCGGGAAGGCCGCCAGCAGCCCCTCCATGGCCACGATGAGGACCTGCGGCAGCTTGAGGTGATCGGACTTCGCCAGCAGGCCGAGGCCAGCCTCGGGGGTGGCCAGTGCGGCCAGCGCCTCCACGAGCGCTTCCTGCAGGCGGGCGGGCTTGCCGTCGTGCAGCAGGTCCAGGAGGACCGGGGCCGCACTGGGGCAGCGGATGGCGCCGAGGGCCTCCACGGCCTCCAGCAGGAGGTCATCGCGGACATCGGTCTTGAGGTAGGCCGTCAGCGGCTCGGCGGCGGCCTGGGTGCTGTTTTCCGTGAAGATCCGCAGCGCCATCCGGACCTGCTCGGGCTGGCCGGACTCGAAGAGGCCCATCACGGTCGGGAAGCTGGAGGGCAGCTTGCCGAAGTGGTGCATGGCCCGCTGCCCGACCTCGACGATGCTGTCCTGCATGGCCTGCAGGAAGAAGGGCACCAGGGCGTCCTCCTCCCGCGCGCCAAGGATGTCCAGGCAGGCGGTGCGGCGCTTGGCGTCCGGGACTTGGAGGATGCGCGCCAGGCCAGCCTCGTCCTGTGTGGACAACAGGCGGCAGAAGGCGTGGTCCAGGCCTGGGCAGCCGGGCACCTGGTCGAAGGCCTCCTGGAGGGCAGGGACGACCGGCGCGGCGGGCAGCTCGCCCCCGGTGACCTTGCGGACCAGGCCCTCGCAGGCCAGGTCCAGGGTGGTGAGCAGGGCGAGGCTCTGCCTGGCGGCCGTGTCCTGGGCCTCGGTCACCATGGCGCTGAACCGGGCGACCTTGCCCTCCAGGTGGATGGTCAGGGCTTCGGTGATGAAGTGCTCGTAGGGTCCCTGCACCTGGGCCCGCAGGTGCTCCAGGGGGGGGAGGGGATCCCCGGCTTCGCCGGCCTCGAGGGCCGCCCGGAGGGCCCGCAGGGCCTCGTCCTCCCGGCCCTCAAGGCGCAGGGTCAGGGCCTTCGCCAGCTCGGTCCGGGCCGTGGTGCGGGCTCCGGTCTGCAGGCGGTGGGTGAGGTGTTCCAGGGCCTCGAGATCCTTGAGGGTCAGGAGGCTGTCTCGGAACAGTCCGAGCAGCGCCGGGCCGGAGAGCTCTCCCGGAAGCTCCGAGATCGCCCGCAGCAGCAGGCGGAAGGCCAGGGGATCAGCACCGGAGAGGGCTTCCCAGAGGGCCGGGAAGTCCCCGGGGCTCGCCACGGCCGCCAGGCCCCGGGCGCCCTGGTGGGCCAGGCGGGGATTGCCTTCGCCTTCCAGCAGGCGTCCCAGATAGAACGAGAGCGGCTGGCTCTCGGCTGCGCCCAGCTCCCGGCGCAGGATGAGCTGCCGGTCCGGGTCCGTGCGCAGGGCCGCCAGCTTCTGCAGGGCCTCCCGGGCGGAGCGGACCTCCAGTCGGCCCAGGGCGGCACAGCCCTCATCGAACACGCCGAGGTCCGGCTCCTGCTGGAGCATCTGGAAGATCCAGGGCACCCACTCGGGCCAGTCGAACTTGGCCGTGAGGCCCAGGATGAACCGCTTCATGGGAATGCTGGCCGAGGCCTTGGTCAGGCGGTCCCCGAGCTCGGGCAGGGTGAACTGGCGGAGCTGGGCCATGAGTTGCTGGATGCGGACCTGGGACGGACCTTCATCTTCGAAGTGATTGCCGAGACAGGCCCGGAACTCGTCCAGGGGCGTCACGGGGACATAGCGGAGCAGGGCAGCCATGCCCTTCCCATCGGTCCGGGCCACTCCCGGGTCAAGATCCATCATGAAAGTGATAGCGTTTTCCCATGCGCGCCCTGTTCCCCGCCCTCCTGACCTGCTCCCTCCTGGCTCAGCCCCCGGCCTTCCTGGAGAACCTGGAGCCCGCGGCCCGGGAGGAGGCCCGGGACATCATCCAGCGGGCGGACTTCATCTTTGACACGAAGACCCAGCCCAAGCACGTGCGGATGGGCACCATGGAGAAGCTCTTCGATCACCCCCGGCTGGGCGCGGCCATGTGGCGGCACTGCCAGTTCGTGCCGGCCTTCTATGCCTTCACCCACCCCGACGGCACCTGGAGCATCAACGACACCCGGGGCCTCTCGGGCAGCCTGCGCCTGGTCTACCAGCGGCCCGGCCACCGGGTCTATCTGGTGGTGGGCCGGGCCGAGCGGGGTCGCCTCAAGACCCCCTTCGCCGTGGGGGCCCGCATGCTGACTTCCTATAAATACTGGGAAGGGAAGAATGGCTTCGAGACCCACCTGGAGACCTGGACCGCCCTGGACTCCGCCATTCTGGGCATCGTGTCCCGTCCCTTCCGGGGCTACATCAAGGGTCGCCAGGATGAGTTCATCGCCTACATCAACGGCAATGTGGCCACCTTCGGCGAGTTCGCCGAGCTGAGCCCCCAGGACTTCCATGGCCCCCTCAAGCGGGACGGGGACCCGGTGGCCCTCCGCGACTTCGAGGCGTTGTTCCTCAGGAAGTGAGGCCCTCGCTGGTTCAGGGGGCGACGGGCTTTGCCATGGGCTCCCATCGCGGTCATGCTTTGGGCACGCAGCACCGGAGTCCCGCCATGTTCCAGCAAATTCTGGACAAGCTCATCGAACGCGTGCCCGAGTCTCTGGCCGCGACCTTCAACGACCGGGACGGTGATCCCGTGTGTGCCCGCACCCTCCAGGTGTCGAACGAGGGCCTCCAGCTCCTGGGCGCCTACCAGCACGTGGTGAAGCGGCACCTCCAGGAGGCCGTGGAGGAGTTTGACCGCGGCGAGGTCAAGCAGGTCGCCTTTGCCACCGACCAGCACTGGATCCTCATGATGGGCGCCATGGAGCAGTGCACCCTGGTGATGGTGATGCAGCGGGACGGCCTGCTGGGCCGCGCCCGCTTCTACATGGAGCAGGCCGTCGAGGCCCTCAACAAAGAACTCTAGGAGCTCTGAATGGAACGTCTTATGGGCCTGGCCGGAATGGTGGCCTTCATTGCCTTTGCCTACGCACTTTCGCACAACCGCAAGGCCATCCACTGGCGGACCATTCTCTGGGGCCTGGGGCTCCAGTGGATCTTCGCTCTGGTCGTCCTCAAGGGCGATGCCCTGGCCAGCCTGCTCTCCTTCCTGCCCTTCCCCCGGGGGACGGGCTGGGTGGTGCTGGGCCTGATGTTCGCGCCCATGCTGCTGCGCCGCTATGCGTCCTATGAGAACAGGCGGCTCAACTGGGGGCTGTTTGGCGTCATCGTCCTGGGCCTCCTCCGGGGCAACCTGGTGGGCTCGACCTTCGACAAGATGCGCATCGTGGTGGAACACCTCATGGCCTACGCCCACGAGGGGGCGAGCTTCGTCTTCGGGTCCCTCTCCGACGGCCCCGGCAGCAAGGTGGGCATGGTCTTCGCCTTCGCGGTGCTGCCCACCATCATCTTCGTGGCCTCCATCTTCGCGGTGCTCTACTACCTCGGCGTGATGCAGTGGGTGGTCACCGCCGCCGCCCGGGCCATGGGCCGCTTCCTGAAGGTCTCCGGCGCCGAGAGCGTCAGCGTGGCCGCCAGCATCCTCATGGGCCAGACCGAGGCGCCCCTCACCATCCGGCCCTTCCTGGCGCGCATGACCCGCAGCGAGCTCATGCTCATCATGACCGCGGGCATGGCCCACGTGTCCGGCAGCATCATGGTCGCCTATGTGCAGGTGGCCCACGTGGACATCGTCCACCTGCTCACCGCCGTGATCATGACTGCGCCAGGGGCCGTGATGATGGCCAAGCTGCTGGAACCCGAGGTGGAAGCCCCGGAGACCGCTGGCGAGGTGAAGGTCGACATCCCCTGCCATGACGCCAACGTGCTGGACGCGGCGGCCCGCGGCGCCTTCGAGGGCGGCCAGCTGGCCTTCAACGTCGCCGTCATGCTGATCGCCTTCATCGCCCTCATCTACCTGATCAACGGCCTCATGAAAGCGGTGCACCCGGGCTTCACGCTGGAGTGGGTGCTGGGCGGGGCCTTCAAGGTGCCGGCCTTCCTCATGGGCGTGCCCTGGTCCGAGGCGGGCCGGGTCGGCGGACTGCTGGGCAAGCGCATGGTAGTCAACGAGTTCGTGGCCTTCCTGGACCTGGGCGCCATGACCAACCTCTCCGCCAAGGCGCGGCTCATCTCCACCTTCGCCCTCTGTGGCTTCGCCAACTTCAGCAGCATCGCCATCCAGGTAGGCGGCATCGGGGCCCTGGTACCGGAGCGCCGGGGCGACCTGGCCCGGCTCGGGTTCCGGGCCATGCTCGCCGGCACCCTGGCGAACTTCCTGAGCGCCTGCATCGCAGGGATCCTGACCTAGCCTCGTGCCCCGCCGGGACTCAGTTGACGGTTTCGGGTTCTTCCGCGGCGTCGTGGGGGGGCGTGATGCCGTGCCAGCCGGCCTTCCAGGCCAGGTTCAGGGCCAGCGCCAGCAGGACGTAGGTGGTGAAGAACAGGATGAAGAACTGGTGCTGGAGCAGGATCATCATGGCAAAGACCAGCACGATGCTGAGGCTGGTGACCATGGAGGTCTTGGGGCTTGCGGCTTTCTTCTTGAAGCTCGGGAAGCGGAGCGTGGACACCATTAGCAGGCCCACCAGGAACAGCTCCAGGGCAAAGGCGTAGGCCCAGAGGGTTACCGAGGGTGGGGTGGGGTGCCAGATGATCACCGAGGCCACACAGGCGGCCCCGGCGGGGATGGGCAGGCCCACGAAGTAGCGGGGATCCACCGCGCCCACGCTGACGTTGAAGCGGGCGAGGCGCAGGGCTCCGCAGGCGGTGAAGACGAAGCAGGCGGCCCAGCCGGCGGCCCGGAGGTGGCTGTCGTGGATGCCTAGGTGGAAGAACCCGTAGCGGTAGGCCAGGATGGCGGGGGCCATGCCGAAGCTCACCACATCGGCGAGGCTGTCCAGCTGCACGCCGAACTCCGTGGCGGTGTTGGTGGCTCGGGCCACCCGGCCGTCCAGGCCGTCAAAGACGCCCGCCAGCACCAGCAGGCCCGCAGCCCACTGGAAGTAGTATTCCGGCCGCGCCCCGGCGGCATTGATGGACATGACCACGCTGGAGAAGCCGCAGAAGATCGAGGCCATGGTGATGCTGGAGGGCAGCACGAACATGCCCCGCCGCATGGCGCGCTGGCGACGGGCTCGGCGTTCCTCGGGGGTCAGTCGGGGTTTCATGGCCTCAGTTTCTCACATCCCATGCCCGTCCGGTGGGATCCGGGCCCGGAGGGTATCCTGGTCCCCTAGGAGGAGCGCTTGCAGCAGGTTGTCGTCATCGGCGGGGGGCACGCGGGACTTGAGGCCGCGCATGTGGCTGCCCGCATGGGCATGGCCGTGACCCTGCTCACCATGAACCTCGACCAGATCGGCCAGATGAGCTGCAATCCCAGCATCGGGGGGGTCGGCAAGGGCCACATGGTGCGGGAACTCGACGCCCTGGGGGGGGCCATGGGCCGCCTCATCGACGCCACCGGGATCCACTTCCGCATCCTCAACGAGAGCCGGGGCGTGGCGGTGCGGGGCCCCCGGGCCCAGGCCGACAAGGTCAAGTACCGCATCGCCGCCCGGCAGCTGCTGGAGCGTACCCCGCACCTGCGGCTGCGCCAGGGCATGGCCGCTCAGCTGCTCTGGCGGGAGGGCACCCGGGGCCTGCGGGGGGTGGAGCTGCTGGACGGCTCCGTGCTGCCCTGCGACGCCGTGGTGGTCACCAGCGGCACCTTTCTGAACGGGCAGGTGCTCATCGGGGCCCGGCGCCTGGAGGCGGGTCGGGCCGGGGAGCCCGCCAGCACCCACCTGGCCCAGCAGCTGCGGAGCCTGGGCCTCCGACACCGGCGCCTGAAGACCGGCACCAGCCCCCGGATCGCCAGCGGGTCCATCGACTTCACCCGCCTCCTGGTCCAGCCCGGGGATGATCCGCCGCGGCCCTTCAGCTTCTTCAGCTCCGCCATCCCCCAGCGGCAGGTGCCCTGCCACATCGTCCACACCACGGCCCAGACCGAGGTCATCGTGCGGGAGAACCTCAGCCAGTCCAGCCTCTATGGCGGGCACATCGAGGGAGTGGGGCCCCGCTACTGCCCCTCCATCGAGGACAAGTTCGTGAAGTTCCCGGACAAGGGTCGGCACCAGATCTTCGTGGAGCCCGAGAGCCTGGAGACCGAGGAAACCTACCTGGCGGGGCTCTCCACCTCCCTGCCGCCCGAGGTGCAGCTGCGCATGGTCAGGAGCCTGCCGGGTTTCGAGGCGGCAGAGATCCTCCGCCCCGGCTATGCCATCGAATACGACAGCTTCGATCCCCTGCAGCTGCGCCGGGATCTCTCCGTGGCAGAGCTTGAGGGCGTCTGGTTCGCGGGCCAGATCAACGGCACCACGGGCTATGAGGAGGCGGCGGGGCAAGGTCTATTGGCCGGGATCAACGCCGTGCGCTGGCTCCGGGAGCAGGAGCCGCTGGTCCTGGGCCGGGACCAGGCCTACCTCGGCGTCATGGTGGACGACCTCGTTACCAAGGGCACGGACGAGCCCTACCGCATGCTCACGGCCCGGGCCGAGCACCGGCTGGCCCTGGCCTGCGACTTGGCGGACAGCCGCCTGCTGGCCGTGGCCCGGACGGTAGGAGCCCTCACGCCGGAAGAGTTGGGCCTGGTCGAGGCCCGGGCGGCGGCCCGGGATCAGCTGAAGGCCCGCTGCGAGGAGGCCTGGGTCACCCAGACCAGCCCCTTCGGTGCCATCGCGGCGGGGGCGGGCATCCGGCTCGACGCGGGCCTGACCCTGGCGGAGCTGTTCCGGCGGCAGCGGGTGAGCCCCGCGGACGCGGATGCCTGCCTGGCCCTGCTGGAGGGCTGGAACCCGGATCAGCCCGGCTGGGATGCGCCCCGGGAGCGGGACCTGCTGCTCTTCGACCTGCGCTATGCTCCCTATCGGGACCGGGAGGCGCGGCTCCTCGAAGGACAGAGGGCCTGGGACCACGTGCGGATCCCCTTGGACCTGCGGGTGGACCACCTTCACGGCATCTCAAGGGAAGTGCTGGAAAAGCTGGCACTTCATCGCCCGGAGACGCTGGGCCAAGCCAGCCGGATCCCAGGGATCACTCCGGCGGCGGTGACCATCCTCCACCTGCTGATTCATCGCTCAGGGAGCATATAGTTGAATTGTGATTTTTGTCCTTGAGTCTCCAGCCAGCTGGAATCTTAATCTGAGGGCAGTCGTTGACCAGGAGGTCCCCGTGACAACCGTACTCGACACCCCCGCCCCCGCCGCCGGAACCCCCCTGCGGATGTTGAAGATCGGCCAGCTGGCCTCCCGGTCGGGGATCACGGCCCGCAACCTCCGCTTCTACGCGGATGCTGGTGTGTTCGGCGAGCTGCCGCGGTCGCCCAAGGGCTACCGGCTCTTCCCCCCGGAGGCGGTGCACTGGGTCCAGATCCTGAAGGCCTCCCAGGCTGCGGGCTTCAGCCTTGAAGAGGTCCAGGAGCTGCTCCGGGCCCTCCGCCAGGACACGGCTCCCTGTGAGCATGTCCGGGAGGCCCTGTCCGGCAAGCTGACTGTGTTGGAGAGCCGGCTCACCGAGATCCAGCTCCTGGTGGACATCCTGCGGAACACCCTCGGGACGCCCGACGGATTCAGCCAGGACCTGGGCTGCAACTTGATGGAAACCCTGCTGCTGGAGTCGGCGCGGCTGCCCGCCCTGGCCGAGCACAGAGCCTGAAAATATGAGGAGGCAAGCATGAGCGGTGTGGTGTATCGGGTTCAGGGCATGACCTGTGGTGGCTGTGCGAAGCACGTGGAGAAGGCCCTCAAGGGGGTCGCCGGCGTGACTGCGGTGGCCACGGACGTGGCCAAGGGCACGGCGACGGTCGAGGGCGAGGCCTCCTACGAGGCCCTGGCCGCGAGCGTGGCCGAGGCGGGATATGAGATGGTGGGTCCGGCCTGAACCCCGGGCCCGGAGGGAGCACCTTGGGCCAGCAGACCTACACCGTCTCGGGCATGACCTGCGCGGCCTGCGTGCGCCATGTGGAGAAGGCCCTGAAGGCCACGCCGGGCGTGGCCGCGGCGGCCGTGAACCTGGCCACCAACACCGTGACCGTGGAGGGCACCGCGAACTTCGAGGCCCTGGCCCTCCAGGTGGAGGATGCCGGCTACGGGCTGGCCGAGATCGAGCCGGACACGCCTGCGGGCGATGAACTCGCACCGGCCCGGCGGCGCATGCTCCTGGCCCTGGTGCTCACGGCCCCCATGCTGGTGACGATGGTCCCGGGCCTGAGCTGGCACCTGCCCGGGTGGGCGCAACTGCTGCTGGCCACACCCGTGGTGTTCGGGGCGGGCCTGGGCTTCTTCCAGCGCGCGCTGCGTCAGGTCCGGCATGGCCAGGCCTCCATGGACACCCTCATCGCACTGGGCTCGGGCATCGCCTGGGCCTTCGCCGTGGGGGAGTGGTGGCAGGGCGCCCATCACCTCAGCTTCGAGACGGCTGCGGCCCTGGTGGCCTTCCTGCTCACCGGCAAGTATCTCGAAGCCCGGGCCAAGACCCGGGCCACCGATGCGCTGAAGGCGCTGCTCGCCCTGGCGCCGCCCACGGCCCAGAGGATCGAAGCGGATGGGTCCCTGCTGGAGGTGCCCGTCTCCGCGCTGCACCCGGGCGACCGGGTGCGGGTGCTGCCGGGCCAGGCGGTGCCTGCGGATGGCCGCGTGAGCTCCGGTGTGGCGGAGGTCGATGAGTCCATGCTGACGGGTGAGCCCCTGCCGGTGCCCAAGGGGCCCGGCGAGGCGCTGGTGGCGGGCACGGTGGTGCATGGCTCAGCGCTGGAGCTGGAGGTCCTCGCCGTCGGGGCCGACACCCAGCTGGCCCGCATGGCCGCGCTGGTGGCCCAGGCCCAGGGATCCAAGGCGCCGGCCCAGGATCTGGCGGACCGGATCAGTGCGGTCTTCGTGCCGCTGATTCTCGTTCTCGCGGCCGTCACGTTCGCGGGCTGGTGGTGGCTCGGCGGGGGGTTCGCCCAGGCCTGGCGCCCGGCGGTGACGCTGCTGGTGATCGCCTGCCCCTGCGCCCTCGGGTTGGCCACCCCGGTGGCGGTCATGGTGGGCCTCGGGGCCGCCGCCCGCCAGGGCGTGCTCGTGCGCGATGCCGCCGCCCTGGAGGCCCTGGGGCAGGCCACGGACCTGGTCTTTGACAAGACGGGGACCCTCACGGAAGGCCGTCCCCGCTTGCGCCAGATCATCTCCTGCGTGGGCCTGCCGGAAGCGGACCTCCTGGCGATCGGGGCGAGCCTGGAGCGGGACTCGGAGCATCCCATTGGCCGGGGCATTCGCGCGGCCCATGCCGGGTCGGACCTTCCGGTGCAGGCCTTCCGGGCTCACCCCGGAGGCGGCATCACGGGAGAGCTGAAAGGTCGGGCCTGGCGCCTGGGCAGTGCCGCCTTCCTGGGAGTGGCCTTCCCTCGGATCGAGGAGGACGGCATCGCCGTGGGCCTCTCGGATGAGTCGGGGCTGCAGGGGGTGTTCATCCTCGGGGATCGGCTTCGTGCCGAGGCGCCTGGCGTGGTGACTCAGCTGAAGCAGCAGGGGTTGCGCCTGCACCTGCTCACCGGGGACAGGGCCGCTCCGGCGCGGGCCATGGCGGCGGCCGCGGGCATCGAGGAAGTCACGGCTGAGGTGCGCCCGGAGGCCAAGCTGGCGCACCTGAAGTCGCTGCAGGCCCAGGGCGCGGTGGTGGGCTTCGTGGGCGACGGGGTCAACGATGCTCCGGCCCTGGCCCAGGCGGACTGCGGCATCGCCATGGGCTCCGGCGCGGGTGAGCAAGGCACGGGGGCGGCCATGGCGGCGGCGCCGCTGGTGCTGCTGCGTCCGGGCCTGGAGCCGATCCTCGCGGCCCGGCGGCTGGCGCTGCGCACCCATCGGGTGATCCGGCAGAACCTGGGCTGGGCCTTCGGCTACAACCTGGTGCTGGTGCCCCTGGCGGCCTTCGGGCAGCTGGAGCGCTTCGGCGGCCCGATGCTGGCGGGCGTGGCCATGGGCCTGAGCAGCCTCACGGTGGTGCTCAACGCGCTGCGGCTGCGGCGCTGAGCTACAGCTCCTGCGCCAGGTCTTTCAGATAGGCGATGAATTCGGGACGCAGCTCGTCGCGCTTGAGGGCGAACTCGATGTTCGCCTTCAGGTAGTCGAGCTTGTTGCCGGTGTCGTAGCGCTTGGCGGGAATGGGTGCGGCCACGAGCCGTCCCTCGCGAGCCAGGGCGGCCAGCGCATCGGTGAGCTGGTACTCGCCCCCGACGCCGGGCTCCAGCGCAGCCAGGTGCTCGAAGACGCGAGGCTCCAGTACGTAGCGGCCAACCACGGCCCAGCGGCTTGGGGCCTCTTTCGGCGCGGGCTTTTCGACAATGGTTGTCACATCCCAGGAGGAGCCCTGGCTGTTCGTGGCGTTGACGATGCCGTAGCGGGAGACGTGTTCGAGGGGGACCTCCTGCACGCCCACCACGGATTTTCCGGTGGCGTGATAGGCGGCGATGAGGGCATCCAGCGCCCGGTCCCGTTCATCGAAGACGTCGTCGCCTAGGAGCAGGGCGAATGGTTCGTCGCCGACGGCATAGCGGGCGCAGAGGACCGCGTGGCCCAGGCCCAGGGGCTCGCCCTGGCGAACGTAGGCGAAGTGGGCCAGGTGGGTGATACCTCGGACCAGTTCCAGGTCCTCCTGCCTGCCCCGCCGCCGGAGGGTGTCCTCCAACTCGAATGCGACGTCGAAGTGGTTCTCAATGGCGGCCTTGCCGCGTCCGGTCACCAGCACCAGGCTTTCGATACCCGCCCGGATGGCCTCCTCGACCACGTATTGGATGACCGGCGTATCCACTAAGGGGAGCATTTCCTTGGGTTGGGCCTTGGTGGCAGGCAGGAACCGGGTGCCAAGCCCCGCGACTGGAATGACCGCTTTCCGGAGGGTCTTCATGTCAGCTCCATGGGGCCATGATGGCCTAAGGCGCAGTGGTGGCGGAAGGTTCTGGCCCCCCGATGTAAATTTTTTCTTGCGTCAGCGGGCACAGGTGTTAGTCTGAGTGTCCTGCGCAGTTGAGGCTGCGGGGTGCAAGAAGCGGCCGGAAGGCGGTTTCGACCATGTGTAAGCATGGGGGCGTCTTTGAAAACCGGATAGAAGATAGGAAGCCTTTGAGGATTTCGTTCGATGT